>PMOV01000131.1:0-17962 GCA_003161195.1 Acidobacteriota bacterium
CGGCCACCAAGCCCGCGAAATCGCAATCCGCGCAATAACCGGCGTTCCGTCATTAGTTCCAGGCACACGGGCAATCCGAGCGCCGCATGCTGGCTCTGGCGCGACCACCAGTTCTTCACAGACCCCCACGACGGTGTGGAACGCAACTTCGATGTGGGGTGCCAGAAAGCACCGCGGCGATAGCGCGGCTGCGCGTGCGGAAATCCATCAACCCTACTTCTCCCGATACGTTACGTTACCTTTTCTTATAATAGTATCCGCACGGTCATCTTGACACGTGGTTATCTTAGCGCAATGCTTCCCGCGCGCAGCTTCCCTCGATTTTGCGCTTCGCGGAAAACACTAGGAGCCACTCCCATGGGACGTTCCCGTTTTGGCGTCGGTTGGCTACTGCTCGCTCTGTTGCCGGTATTTTGTGCCGGCTGCGGCAGCGGCGCTACGTTCGTGCAGCCTCCGCCGATGCCGGACTTTGTGCTGGCCGTTGCGCCGAACCCCGCGCTCGTTCCCCAGGGCGGCTCCAGCGTTGCGGTAAGTGTCACCGTAACGCCTGAGAACGGTTTCACCGGCGCGGTGCAAGTGACGCTGATGGGCCTGCCCGCAGGTGTCGCCGCCACTCCGCCCAGCCCGTTCACGGTTGCCGCCGGTAGCGAAACCGTCGTGATTTTCGGTGCTGCCACCAATGTCTCCACCGGCAACGTGAGCATCACCGCGCAGGGCACCAGTGGCGCGCTCTCGCACACCGCGCCTCTCACTCTAACGGTACAAGCCGCTGCCGCCCCCTCCGTTGCCCGTACCAGCTACGTCCGCACCGACTGCACCGCCGCGCTCGACAACCCCGCCGGCGAATTTCACCACCGCCACATCGTCTATGACTCCACACACCAACAAGTCTTCGTCGCCAATCGCACCATGAATCGCGTCGAAGTATTTTCCTCCACCTCGCAAACACGCACCGCGCAAATCCCCGTCCCCGGCATCACCAGCGTCGATATTTCGCAGGACGGCTCGACCATCTGGGCCGGTTCCGTCACCGAGCGCATCTTCGCTATCGACACTACCGCGCTGCAAGTCTCCGCCAGCTACACCGTCCCCGCGCTGACGCCCATCCCCGGCGCCGTCTTCGACTTGCCAGAAGAGGTCATGTCTCTCGCCAACGGAAATTTCTACCTCCGCCTCCGCCAAACCGCCGCCCCGGAAGCGTTACTCGCGCTCTGGACCCCGTCGGCCAACGCCCCATCCAATTTAACCAGCGTCGAGCCGCAGCTCTTTCAAAACGGCCTAGGCGTGATGGTGCGCTCCGCGGACGGCCTGCACGTCCTCATCGGCGCCAGCGATAACAGCGGCGAACTCGCACTCTTCGACGCCAGCGGCAACGTCGCCGCAGGCCCACGCGGCCTCGGCGCTGGCACGCTGCCGCTGCTTGCCGCCAACGCCGACGGCAGCGAATTCGCCGCGCTCCTCCTCACAAATGGCAATTCGCAACTCTATCTTCTGGACGCCGCCCTCAATCCCATCGCCGGCCCATTGGCCACCGCTGCCACCAGCCTGATCTTCTCGCGCGACGGCTCCCTCCTTTACGCCGTGCAGCCGAACTCCATCGCTCCGACGGTAAATATCTTCGACGCGCACACTCTTGCGCTTAAAGGGCAAACCCCGGACGCCGCCATGCAGAGCGTCTCCTCGCAAATCGAAGACGCGGACGCTACGCAACTTCTCTTCGCGCTGGGCAATCGCGGCGTAGCGTTCCTTGACGCTGCGAATCCCACATCGCTCTCCGCCGCGGCGCCGGTTTTTGCGGCTGCGCCCGCCCTATCGCCCAGCGAAGGACCGAGCACCGGCGGCACCGCCCTCCAACTCTCCGGCCAAAATTTCACCGCGCTTTCGCAAATCCACATCGGCGCGCAGCAAGCGCAAAACCCCACGCAAACCAGCGCCACGCAACTGCAAGCGACCACGCCGCCCAGTGTCACCAGCGGCGCTGCCAACATCTCCGCGTACTTTTCCAGCGGTTGGCTAGCCGTAGCCCCAGACGCGTTCAGCTACGGCCCGCAAATCCTCCAAGTCCTGCCCAACGCCGGCCTAAGCTCCGGCGGCGACACCGTGCAAATCTACGGCTACGGCTTCGGCACCGACCCTACCAAGCTCACCGTCACCTTCGCGGGCACCACTGCCACGGTGAAATCCGTCACTAACGTAACGGCCATCTCCCAATCGCTGGCCCTCGACGCCACCTACCCCTTCTCCCTCGAATGCATCACCCTGCAAACTCCGGCAGGCACACCCGGCAAGGCCAGCATCGCTATTTCCGCCCCCAGCGGCAGCATCACCAATACGCAAGCTTTCCAATTCCTGCAAAGCGTGCAGTTCTACGCCAAGCCCGGCCTCTACAAATTCATCGCCTACGACCAATCTCGCCAGCACCTTTACCTCAGCAACATCGATCACGTCGACGTCTTCGACCTCGCCGGCCAGCAATATCTCTCCCCACTCGAGCCTCCCGGCGGACCGCCACCAGACGCTGGCCTCCGCGGTCTCTCGCTCTCTCCCGACGGCTCACAACTCGTCGTCGCAGACTTCGGCGCGCAAAGCGTCTATCTCCTCGATCCCGACGCCGGTACCGGCACAACGGTCCCCGTAGGCGGCGTCCCGGGCTTCCTCAACTCCGGCCCCGCCCGCGTTGCAGCCACCAGCGCGCAGTCCGTCTTCGTCGGCCTCACCGGCGAAGGCGCGCAAGGCGCCTGCTCTTCCTGTCTCGGCCAACTGAATCTTGCCGCCAATCCGCCGGTCCTTCAGCCCGCCACCCAGCCCGAAGTCACCAGCATCACCGGCGCGCCTCTCCTGCAAGCCAATGCTTCTGGCGACCAGGTCTTCGTGGCGTTCGGCGCCGCTCCCGGCAGTCCGCTCGCGCTCTGGCAAGCCTCCGCGCCCGATCAGTTCACCGTTTCCAGTGCCAGCGCCAGCACGGCCGACATCGGCGCCTCCGCCGACGGCACCATCTTCGCCGTGCAACACAATTCCACCGCGCCCACGAGCGGCGACAGCGCCGCAGAAATGCACGCCGCAGACCTCTCGCTCGCCGCCGTCCCCACCGCCGCCGAACTCGCGCAATACCCGGCGCGGACTTTCGTCCCCGGCATCGCCTTGCATCCCAGCGGCGCGCTCGTCTACCAGCCGTTCCTCACCGGCGTCCCTGCCGCCGCCGGTACGCAAGGCGGCATCGACATCCTCGACGCCCACAGCGGCGCACTCCGCCTACGCATCCTTCTTCCGCAGCAGTTCATGACCGACATCGACGGCCTCCACGGCAGCTTCCTCGCCACCGACGAAAACGGCGCGCGCCTCTTCGCCATCACCTCCACCGACGGCACCCCGGAAAATTCCGGCGTCACCGTGGTCCAGCTCGCCAGAGTGCCGCTCGGCATCGCCACGCTCTCGCCGGCGAACGGACCCGCCGCGGGCGGCACCGCAATAACCATCCGCGGCAGCGGGTTCGTGAGCGGCGCAACCGTCACCATCGGCGGAAAATCCGCAACCACTACCTTCAAAGACACCAACACACTCACCATCGTCACCCCGTCGCTCAACACCGGAGCCCAGCAACTGCAAATTAAAAATCCCGATGGCGAGGTTGTCTCTTGGGACGCCGCCTTCACCGCAAACTAAAAAGCCGCCGTTCACTTACGCGGGCGATTTAACCTTTCTCCACAGCCGCTCATCCAAATCTCTGTAAACTTGTTCGCCGGACATATCCGCGCACTCCAACCCACCGAGGTTCAAATCAAATGGCCACTCGCAAACTCGGCAACTCGGATCTCCAAATCACCCCCGTAGGCTACGGCGCATGGGCCATCGGCGGCGCAGGCTACGAATTCGCCTGGGGTCAACAGGATGACCAGGATTCCATCAACGCCATCCATCGCGCCCTCGCTCTCGGCGTCAATTGGATCGACACCGCCCCCGTCTACGGCCTGGGCCACTCGGAAGAAGTGGTCGCCCGCGCGCTCGAAAGCTGGAAGGGTCCACGCCCGTACATCTTCACCAAATGCGTCCTGCGCTGGAACGAGCAAGGCAAAGTCCATCAGGAATTTAGCGCCGCNNTCCAATTTCAACGCCGATCAATTACAATTCGCCGCCAAAATCGCCCCCGCCACCTCGCTCCAGCCGCCCTACTCGATGATCCGCCGCGCCATCGAAGAAAAAGTTTTGCCCGAATGCGAAAAGCAGGGCATCGGCGTCATCTCCTACGCCCCCATGGCCAGCGGCCTGCTCACCGGCGCCATGACCCGCGAACGCGCCGCCGCCCTCCCTGCCGACGATTTCCGCAGCCGCAACCCCGAATTTCGCGAGCCGCGCCTCTCGAAAAATATCGAACTCGTCGAGCGCTTGCGCAAAGTCGGCGAACGTCACGGCGTCTTGCCCGGCGCCGTCGCCATCGCCTGGGTACTCCGCCTTCCGGTCATCACCGCCGCCATCGTCGGCGCGCGCAATGCCAAACAAGCCGAAGGCGTCATGCGCGCCGGCGATTTGAAGCTGAGCCCGGAAGAAATCCGCGAGATCGAAGGCGCCGCCGCAGTTGCTACGGCTCGCTAATCGCCACACAGCTAAATCGGGAGTACACATGGACTTGGGTCTGAAGAACAAAACGGCCGTCGTATCCGGTTCTACCGCCGGCATTGGCTTCGCTATCGCCGCCGCGCTGGCCGCCGAAGGCGCCAACGTCATCATCAACGGCCGCACCGAGGAGCGTGTCCGCTCCGCTATCGAGAAGCTCCGCGCGCAGAGCTTACCCGGCAACGTGCGCGGCATTGCCGGCGATCTGGGCACCGCCGCCGGCGCGGCCGCTTTCGTTCAGCGGGCCCCGGACGCCGACGTGCTCATCAACAATCTCGGAATCTTCGAGCCCAAACCCTTTGCGGAAATCCCGGACGCCGACTGGCTGCGCTTCTTCGAGGTCAACGTCCTCAGTGGTGTGCGCCTGGCACGCGCCTATCTTCCCGGCATGCGCAAGAAAAATTGGGGCCGCATCGTCTTCATTTCCAGCGAATCCGCGCAAAACATTCCCGCCGAGATGATCCACTACGGCATGACCAAAACCGCGCAAATCTCCGTCGCCCGCGGCCTGGCGGAAACCGTCGCCGGCACCGGCATTACCGTAAACTCCGTCATGCCCGGGCCCACCGCCTCCGAAGGCGTGGGCGCCTTCGTCGAACACATGGCCAAACAGCAAAGCACCACCACCGCCGAAATCGAAAAGGAATTCTTCCAGAAAGTCCGCCCCAGTTCGCTGCTCCGCCGTTTTGAGACCCCCGAGGAAATCGCTGCCGTAGTAGCCTTCGTGGCCAGCGCCCAAGCCGCCGCTATCAACGGCGCCGCCGTCCGCGCCGAAGGCGGCGTCGTCCGTGGCATCTTCTAATTCGCTCTTCGGGAGGGCACGACTTCAGTCGTGCCGTAAGCGAGCCACCTTGAAAAGAGCAAATGGAAATTGCGGGCCAAAGGTCCCGCAATTTCCATCCTGCATCGACGCAGTCAGCCTGCTCTTCATGCCCGCAGGTGATCCGCTTTCCAATTCACCACCAACCGCTTAATCTCCTTGCCGCGCTCGATCCGCTCATCCAGCGCCTTCCGCGCCAGGCCCGGCAACTCCGCATCGCTCGCGAACCGCAGCGCCACCATCTGCCCCACGCTAAGCTCCCCGATCCTCGCCTGCAAGTCCGCCGGCAGCACCCGCTCATACCGCAGCCGTTCCTCAAGCCGGATCACCCGGTCCTGCACGCGCAACGCAAATATCCGCGCCAGCCCCGCCAGCACCAGCAGCGCCGCCGCCGTAATCACCCTCACCAAATCACCGAACGAAAACCACGTCTTCCAGCAGTGATACACCGACTGCCCAAAATTCAGCCCCAGCGCCGGCAGCACAAAAAACACGAACGCCGGCACCACCTTGGTATGGTTCTTGAAATTCTGCTCGTCCATTCCACTCGCCTCCGCACGCTCCCCATTCTACCGTCTTGCCCGACCACCACAGAAAATTAAACCCCACCGCCCCCTCGCGCATCCAATGCCCATGAAACTTGCTACGCGATCTGCTGTAGAATATTTCGCAGGGTTATTCCCGCGTCACTTTCGGGGGAGCAAAAAGCACATGGCCAAAGCCACTTGGGGCGGCAAAACCATCGCCGAAAGCGACGACACCATCGTCGTGGAAGGCAACCAGTATTTTCCCGCTGACTCCGTCAACAAAGACTATCTGAAGCCCAGTTCGCACACCACCCAGTGCCCATGGAAGGGCACCGCGCACTACTATCACCTGGATGTCGGTGGCATGCAGAATGACAACGCCGCCTGGTATTACCCCGCGCCCAATCCCGCAGCCTCGGAGATTAAGGACTACGTAGCCTTCTGGAAAGGTGTGCGCGTCGAAGCCTGACGCCCTTGCATCCCGCCCGCGTTCTGGAAGATAGGGACCTCCCTGCATCGGGATATCCACACCATCGGGGTATCCAAAGCATTGAGGCGTCCATTCGCACCCTTGGCGCCTCCTTTCGCACCACCCGAGGCCCCGGCTCGTTCCGCCGCCTCCCAAAAAGCAGTCCCCGCCGCCCGATTCCGCCCCGCGATTTCCCCGCACAGCTTCCCCGCACTCAAGCTACAATATCTCTATTCACGAGCCACTCGGCGGCGCCCCACGTAATCTTTCCTCCCCGGGCTGCGTAGCACCAGCAGTGGCGTCAATCGCCCGCGGTGGCGTCAAACGAAGGAGCGGCACAATCGCATGGCAACTACGTCCGCACCCGGGAAGCCGGATCTAGCCTCGCTGCGCATTCACGACGGCCAGCGCAAAGGCAGTCAGGCCGGCAAGCGCGTGCTCACCATTCTGCTCGTGCTGCTGCTGCTCGGCGGCATCGCCGCCGCAGCGGCCTACGCGCTGCGCAATACCAAGCCAGTCGTCGACGTCACCACCGTCACCACCGCTGAAACTGGTGCCCACGCCGCGCTCAACGCCAGCGGCTACGTCACCCCGCGCCGCCGTGCCACCATCGCCGCCAAAATCACCGGCCGCGTCACCAGCGTCCACTTTGACGAAGGTACCCGCGTCCAGGAAGGCCAACTCCTCGCCACCCTCGACGACTCCGACGTCCAGCGCGCCCTGTCCTCCGCCAAGGCCGACCGCGACACCTCCGAAGCCGCCATCGCCGATTTCCAGGTCCAGCTCCGCAACGCCGAACTGGAACTTGTTCGCGCCCAAAAACTTCAGGCCGCCGGCGTACAAACCCAGGAAGCCCTGGACAATGCCGCCACCGCCGCCGACAGCCTCAAAGCCAAAATCGCGCTCGCCAGGCAACAGGTCGTCGCGAGTAAAGCCCGCATCGACGAAGCCCAGCAAGCCGTCGACAACACCGTCATCCGCGCCCCCTTCGCCGGCATCGTCGTTTCCAAAGACGCGCAAGTCGGCGAAATGGTCTCCCCGGTCTCCGCTGGCGGTGGTTTCACCCGCACCGGCATCGCCACCATCGTCGACATGAAATCCTTGGAAATGGAAATCGACGTCAACGAGTCCTACATCGCCCGCGTCCACGAGGGGCAACGCGTCGACGCCTTCCTCGATGCCTACCCGGACAAGCCGCTGCACGGTTTCGTGCGCACCGTCATCCCCACCGCCGACCGCCAAAAAGCCACGGTAAAAGTCCGCATCACCTTCGACAAAATCGAGGACTTCATCCTGCCGGACATGGGCATCAAGGTCAGCTTCCTCGAGGACGCTCCAAAGGAGAAGCTCGGCGCCGCCAAGCCCCTCGCCACGCTCACCCAGGACGCTCTGCGCGACGACGGCTCGCAAAAAATCGTCTACCTCCTCAAAGACGATCACGCCGAGCGCCGCGCCGTCACTGTCGGCAAGACGCACGGCACCGACGTCGAAATTCTCGCAGGTCTCAATCCCGGCGACATCGTCATCGTCAAACCGCCGGCTACCCTGAAAGACGGTCAAGCAGTCGAAGTAAGAAAGTAGTCACCCAAAAAAGGGAGTCCATCGGCAATGGTCAAAGTAGACGGCAGCGGCGGCGCAGGCAGCCTCATCCAAGTGCGCGGCCTCGACAAAACCTATTCTCGCGGCGGCGAAGACATTCACGTCCTGCAAGGCCTCAATCTCGACGTGGATAAGGGCGAGTTCGTAGCCTTCATGGGCCCCAGCGGCTCCGGCAAATCCACGCTCCTGAATTTGCTTGGTGGCCTGGACGTCCCCTCGCGCGGCAGCATCACCGTCGATGGCGACGAAGTCACCAGCATGTCCGCCGGCAACCTCACCAACTGGCGCGCCCGCCATGTCGGCTTCATCTTCCAGATGTACAACCTCATCCCGGTTCTGACCGCTTTTCAAAACGTCGAGCTGCCGCTGCTCCTGACCAAACTCTCCAAGGCCGATCGCCGCAAACACGTTGAAGCCGCGCTAAGCATCGTCGGCTTGCAAGACCGCATGCACCACTTCCCGCGCCAACTCTCCGGCGGACAGGAACAGCGTGTGGCCATTGCCCGCGCCATCGTCGCCGACCCCACCTTCCTCCTCTGCGACGAGCCCACCGGCGACCTCGACCGCAAAAGCGCCGACGAAATTTTGAATCTTCTCACCGCCCTTTGCGCCGATCATCACAAGACCATCCTTATGGTTACCCACGATCCCGCCGCCTCCGACCGCGCGCAAGCCACTCTTCACCTCAACAAAGGCGTCCTCGTCGAAGGCGTCGCCGTAGGGAGCCACGCATGAAATACAGCCGCCTCATTTTCGCCAATCTCTTCCGCAAAAAGATCCGTCTCCTGCTCACCCTGGGCTCTTTCGCCGTGGCCCTGTTCCTGTTCGCATTTCTCGGCGTCATCCGCGACTCCTTCGCGCGCGGCGCGGACGTCGCCGGGGCCGACCGCCTGGTGGTCATCAATCGCACTTCCATCATCAATCCCATCCCGCTCGCCGACCGCGACAAGATCCTCCGCATTCCCGGTGTCGCCAGCATCACGCACGACAATTGGTTTGGCGGCACCTACATCGACGAGAAAAACTTCTTTCCCCAGTTCGTTATCGATCCCGAAAATCAGCGCCAGGTTTTTCCGGAACTCATCGTTCCCGATGATCAATGGAAAACTTTCGTTGCCGATCGCCAGGGCGCCATCGTGGGCGCCGACCTCGTGAAACGCTTCGGCTGGAAAATCGGCGACCGCATTCCCATCAAAACCACGCTCTACGGCGGCGGCAGCTGGGAGTTCAACATTGACGGCATATACCACGGAAAAGATGCCAAATCCGACCAGACGCAGTTCTGGTTTCAGTGGGACTATTTTGAGGAGCGCGTGCCGGATCGCGTGAAGGGTCAGGTCGGCTGGTACACCCTGCGCGTCAAGAGTGTCGATGATGCCGTTCCCGTGGCCAAGGCCATCGACACCGAGTTCGCCAACTCGCCCTTTGAAACCCGCACGCAAACCGAATCCGCTTTCGCCGCCAACTGGGTCAAGCAGTTCGGCAATATTTCTTTCCTGATCCTGGCCATCGGCACGGTGGTTTTCTTCACGCTGCTGTTGGTCACCGGCAACACCATGGCCATCGCTGTGCGCGAGCGCACCGCCGAACTCGCGGTCCTCAAAGCCATCGGTTTCTCGGACATCTCGGTGCTGTTCTTCGTCCTCGCCGAATCGCTGGTCATCGCTATCGTTGGCGGATTGCTCGGCCTCGGTCTGGCCATTGTCACCATTCCGGTCTTGGCGGACGCCCTCAATGGCCGCCTTCCCGCCCTGGTGCTTACGCCGGAAGTCTTGGGGCTCGGTCTGCTCACCGCCCTGCTCGTCGGCGTTATCAGCGGTCTGTTGCCCGGGATCGGCGCCATGCATATGCGCGTCGTCACCGCCCTCAGGAGAGTCTGACGCATGGGTGCCAAAATTATCGGTGGATTTTTCGTCACGCTGCTGGCCATTGCCGCGCTGCTCATCATTATCGGCATCATCCTCGGCTTGCTCGCGCCATTTATCGGCAATGTGCCGGTGTCCTACAATTTCCGCAGCATCCGCGCCCGTTGGACCTCCACCATCGTCGCCGTTCTCGGCATTGCCGGCACTGTCGGCGTCTTCGTCGCCATGCTCTCGCTCGCCAACGGCTTCAAAGCCACGCTGGTGGCCTCCGGTTCGCCCGGCAACGCGCTCGTCATGCGCGCCGGCTCCCAGTCCGAAATGATGGGCGGCATCACGCTGGACTCCGTCAAGATCGTGCAAGACGCGCCGGGCATCGCGCGCGACGCCGAAGGTCCGCTGGTCACGCAGGAAGTCGTCGGCGTCATGCCATTTCCCCTGATCACCACCGGCACGGACGCCAATGTGCAGGTGCGCGGCGTTTCGGCCAACGTTCTGCGTATCCGCACCTTTGCCAGAATCGTGCAGGGCCGCATGTTTCACCCGGGACTGTACGAACTGGTCGTCGGCAAAAACGCCACTAAGACCTACGCCGGCTTGAAGTTCGGCGATACCGTCAACTTTTCCGGCAGCACCTGGAAAGTGGTGGGCATCTTCGACGCCGGCGGTTCCTCCTTCGATTCCGAAGTGTGGTGCGACTCAAAATTATTGAACGAGGTCCTTAAGCGGCCGGACAACATCTTCCAATCCGTCACCGTGCATCTCACGTCGCCTGCGGCCTTCCAGCAGCTCAAGGATTCGCTGGTCTCCAACCCGCAGCTCAACGTCGACGTGACGCGCGAGATCGACTATTACGCCAAGCAGTCCACCGCCATGACCACCCTGATCACCGTGCTTGGGGGCCTGGTGGCCGCCATCATGGCCGTCGGCGCAGTGTTTGGCGCGCTGAACACCATGTACTCCGCGGTTTCCGAACGCGGCCGCGAAATTGCCACCATGCGCGCCGTGGGCTTCTCCAGTTGGAACGTCATCCTCTCGTTCCTGTTTGAAGCCCTGCTGATCTCCTTTGCGGGCGGCATTCTCGGCTGCTTGGCGGTGCTTCCGATCAACGGGCTGACCACCAGCACCATGAATTTCCAAACCTTCTCGAATCTGGCCTTCGCCTTCAAAATCACCTTCAGCCTGCTCCTGATGGGCGTTCTTTTCGCCCTCGTAATGGGCATTCTGGGCGGAGTCTTCCCAGCCATCCGCGCCGCACGCCGGCCAGTGGCTCAAGCCCTCCGTGATCTGTAAATTTTCGCGTAGTCGCGCACCACGTTGCTGAGTCTTGCCTCAGCATTTGTGGGGGCGCCGCTCATCCTGCGCGGTGTTGTTAGCACTGCGCGGTCTCGCCTCTAGCATTGGTAGTGGCGCAGCATGCATTCTTCCTCGGTGGCCTCCGCGCCCTCTGTGATCTCTGGGTAACTCTTAGCCTTTCCTCACCGTGGCTATCCCCGCGCCTCTAATCCCCCACCCCCCGCGAGCCCATGTTACAATCCCTCCCTTGAGACCTCAGGCCGCATGACCGGTATGACCGAAACGATTCCGACACCAGGCGTGGGTGAAGCGGTCCTGGAAGTGGTGTCCCCAGACGGCGCGCGTCGTTACGCTCGCGTGGCACAAAGCCCCTTCCTCATCGGCCGCGGCGCAGAAACCGGCAATCATCTCCAACTCTCCGACCGCCGCATCTCCCGCGAGTGCGCCGCCATCATCGTCGAGGGCAACAAATTCCACCTCGAAGACAAAGGCCAGCGCCGCGGCCTGTACGTCAACAACGAAAAAATCGAAAGCCGCGAGCTCAAAGACGGCGACATCATCACCTTCGGCCTCGAAGATTCCTACGAAATCGTCTTCCGCTCCTCCGCCGGCTCCAACGAACAAGATCTCCCGCATCTCCTCACGCGCATCGAAAATATCACTTCCTCCGAGCCCGGCACTGGCGGCCTGCGCAAACTCAACATGCTGCTCGAAGCCAGCAAGCTTCTCCATTCCCAGCTTCCGCTCGATTCCGTCCTCGGCACCATGCTCGACCACGCCGTTAGCGTCACTGACGCCGACCGCGGCCTGCTCCTCGAAGCCGACGCCGCCGGCAAACTGCAAGTCCGCTTCGCCCGCCGCGCCGGCGGCATGCGCCTTCCGCCGGAAAGCCTCACGCCCAGCCAAACCGCTATCCAGCTCGCCCTGCGCCAGGGCACCCCGGTCATCACCGAAGACGTCGCGCAAGCCGATATGGACCTGCAAGTCGCGCAAAGCATCGTCGCCCAGCGCCTGCGCTCCGTCGTCGTCATTCCGCTCTACGCCATGTCCCGCGCCAACACCGACGAATCCATGGTCAACATCAAGCGCGGCCATTTCCTCGGCGTCATCTATCTGGACTCGCGCCGCCCCGCCGCCTTCTCCAAACTCGACCGCCAAATCCTCGACGCCCTCGCCGCCGACGCCGCCAGCATCTTGGACAATGCTCGCCTCGTCGAACGCGAACGCGAACGCCAAAAAATGGAGCAGGAAATCAACATCGCCCGCGACATTCAGCAGGCCCTCCTCCCACGCGACTTCCGCGAATACCCCCACCTCTCCGTTACCGGCATCAATTTCCCCTGCTTGTCCGTCGGCGGCGACTATTTCGACATCTTCCCGCTAAGCGATAAGCGCACCGCCTTCTTAATCGCCGACGTCTCCGGCAAAGGCTTGGGCGCCGCGCTGCTCACCACCATGCTTCAGGGCGCGCTCTCCGCCATGACCCTCGGGACCGACCCCGCCTTGGTCTTCAACCACGTAAACCGTTTCCTCTGCAGCCACGCCGAAATTGGCCGCTACGCCACCATGTTCTTCGGCATCGTAGACCTGCAAGGCCATCTCGAATTCATTAACGCCGGCCACCCTTCGCCCATTCTCCTCCGCAAAGGCGAAGCCATCGAAGCCTTCGCCGAAGGCTCCTTCCCGGTCGGCCTGGTCCCCGAAGCCGAATACACCGCCGTCTGCCTCAAACTCGAACCCGGCGACACCATGGTCCTCTTCAGCGACGGCGTCACCGAGGCCATGGATCCCGCCGAAGAACTCTACGGCGTCCCCCGCTTGAAGGACTTGCTCAACGGCCGCCTCGAATGCCCGCTGGAAGATCTCCAGAAGTGCGTCCTCGAATCGGTAGAAACTTTCACTCGCGGCGCCAGCCAGGCCGACGACCTCACTCTTCTCATCGTCCGCTACCGCGCCTCTGCCACTAACAACGCCGGCACCGATACCGACACCAACCTCCGCGCCAACAATTCCCCCAACCCCACAGTCTGATCGCATGTATCACTGGGTTTGCTTCAGCAAACCCGGTCAGCCATGGGGCGCCAGCAAATGAGTCCGCCCCAGGGCAACATTGGCTAAAGACCTGCCACCCTCCCGGTGCCATCGCCAGCTACGCCTATGCCCTCGACGCCAGCGAACAGCCCCGCGCCGTCTCACGCCGCCGTCTCATCCCATTCGAATGATATCCCATAGGTAAAATATCTTGACAATATAGCGATCCCATGCTACTGTCTGGTATGTTAGCAAGCCCCGCCCTCGCGCCTCCTTCCCGCCAAGCCTCGGCCTCCATCCTCTCGCCCCGGCTCCGCCCATCTTCCCGGCGCGCGGACGCCCTGCACAACCAAATTCATGTGCCGCAAACTTGCCCCTTTAGAATGATAACGATACGAATTGCTCCCCGCGTAAACCCTTTCCCCTCACAACGATACAAATTCCCCTACCGTACACCCCGCCGCCGCTCCATCCAACTCCTATCCTGTTTGTTTTCAATAATGTCTGTCGGGGGCTCTGCAAGCATAGGTGGACTGGTGCTCTCGGGTGCCCCCATCGAACTGGCAGCAGACCCAGCATCGCTGAATCCGTCAAAGGGAGGTTGTCTTGCGGCCGCCTTTGTTTGATAAGAATACCTACATGGATCAGGCTCGCGCGCTGTTGGCGAAATTCAATTCGAGATTCCACTCCGCGGCGAAAGTGTACCGCGCCCCCGGCCGCGTGAATCTGATCGGCGAGCATACCGATTACAACGACGGCTTCGTCCTCCCGGCCGCCATTGGATTCTCCTGCTGGGTCGCCCTCGCTCCTCGCGATGATCGCCAACTGGTCCTCTATTCGGAAAACTTCGACGACTCCGTGGAGGTAAATCTCGACGATCGCCATCTTCACGCCACCGGCAAATGGTCGGACTATCCCATCGGCGTAGCCGCGACTTTGGAGCAAGCGGGCTACCGGCTGCCCGGAGCTAACCTGTACATCGCTGGTGACGTGCCCTTGGGCGCCGGTCTAAGTTCTTCCGCGGCTGTCGAAGTCTCCACGGCTTTCGCGCTCATGGATGCGGCCAGGCATCCCATCGATTTAAAAAAGCTGGCGCTTCTCTGCCAGCGCGCCGAAAACGAATTTGTCGGCGCCCGCTGCGGAATCATGGACCAATTTATTTCCTGCCATGGTCGCGCCGGCAACGCCCTGCTGCTCGATTGCCGCTCGCTGGATTTTCAGTTGCTGCGGCTGCCCCCGCAAATCCGCCTGGTCATTTGCAATACCATGGTGCAGCACAAACACGAATCCAGCGGATACAACGCGCGCCGCGCGCAATGCGAAGAAGGCGTCCGCAAACTCTCCAAGGTCTATCCGCAAATGCGCGCCTTGCGCGATATCTCGCTCAGCGATCTGGAAAGCCATCGCAGCCTGTTGAGCGAAGTCGTTTACAGACGTTGCCGCCATATCGTGACCGAAAACGCGCGCACGCTCGCCTTTGCCTCCGCTCTGCGATCCGGCGACACCGCCGCGTTGCCTCAACTCATGACCGATGCGCACCGCAGTATCCGCGACGACTTCGAGGTCAGCTGCCAGGAACTCGATATCATGGTACAACTCGCCGAGCAGCAGCCCGGCGTTCTTGGAGCGCGCATGACCGGCGGCGGTTTTGGCGGATGCACCATCAATCTTGTGGAGGCATCCGCGTCCGATGCGTTTTGTGAACGGGTTGCTCAAGGCTACGCAGCGGCCACGGGCCACTATCCAAACATCTACGTCTGCGAAGCGTCGCAAGGCGTAGGAATGGCGGACGCATCCTGATCTTATGAGCGATTGCGCACTGCAAAACACGCCGCACCGGCGTTTCGATCCGCTGACTCGCGAATGGGTGTTGGTCTCCCCACACCGCACGCAAAGCGCTGGCAGGCCCCAGCGGGTGCTACCGGATGGCTACACGCGACCGGTGAACGGTCCGCAAAAATTACGCTTCAGCCATCACACCACGCANNAAAAAACTGTTGTCTATTGGTAAAGGAAGATTGGCGGAGAGGGTGGGATTTGAACCCACGGTACGGTTTCCCGCACGCTCGCTTTCGAGGCGAGTGCTTTCAACCGCTCAGCCACCTCTCCGCGGTCTTTTCTATCGTAACAGAGCCGCGCATGCACCGACAATTGCGCCGCCCGCTTCGCCACGCAGCTTCATCTGCGCGCCGCAAAAAACTCCCGCAACACGCCCGCCGCCTCCTCCGCCAGCAATCCCGCCGTAAACTCCACCTCATGATTCAAGCTGGCATTCCCAAACACCGCAAAACTCGTCCGCGCCGCCCCGCCTTTCGGGTCGTCCGCCCCAAACACCACGCGGGCAATCCGCGCCTGCACCATGGCCCCGGCGCACATCAGGCACGGCTCCAGCGTCACGTAAATCGTGCTCCCCGCCAGCCGGTAATTTCCAAAATGCCGCGCCGCCTCGCGCAACACCACCATCTCCGCATGCGCCGTAGGGTCGCAATCGCGAATCGTCCGGTTGTTCCCGCGCGCGATAATCTCCCCTTCGTGCACCAGCACTGCTCCAATCGGCACCTCGCCCGCCGCGGCCGCCCGCCGCGCCTCCGCCACCGCCGCCTGCATGAATCGCACTTCGTTCTCCATTCCCACCTCGTCCTTACCCGCCATGTTGCGCCCAAAACTCCCCCGCACTCTTCACCTCGACGATCTCAAATTCCACCAAGTCTTCCCACTTCCGCACCCACTCCTGCAGCAGCTCCGCGCTGGCCGCTTCCATAATCTGAAAACACCGCATCGCCCGCTCGTCCAGCCAACTCCCGTGATACGTCACGCCCTCCGGCATCATGCGGCCGCTACGCCGAAACCGTTCCCCCACCGGCCCCGGCCGCTCATCCTTAAATCTTTCTATCACCATGAACAACATCGCCGCCCTCTTTCTTACTCATCCACGTCGTTGCTTGACAATCCGCCATCCGCCAAACACACTAACTCCTCACAAAATCATCGCCATTCTCGAACAGGGGCGCCGCCTGCCGCGCGGCAAAACGGCACCGCATGGAACTTCGAAGAGATCCCATCACGCAAAGCTGGGTTGCCGTCGGTCAACGCGAATCCCTCGGCGAGCTCCCCGTCTGCCCCCTCGATCCCGATTCTGTCGACCAGCAACCAGTCATTCTCTCCTTTCCTGCCGAAGGCACCTGGCAGGTCCGCGTCATTCCGCATCCGGACCCGCTCTATCGCGTGGAGTCCGAACCCGCACGCTTTGCCGAAGGCATGTACGACAAAATGGCCGCCACCGGCGCCCACGAAGTGGTCATCGAAACCCGCCAGCACGATAAGCGCATGTCCCAGTTCAGCGACGAAGAAATCGAACGCGTCCTTTCCGTCTGGGGCGCGCGCATCTCCGACCTCAAAAAAGATCTCCGCTTCAAGTATGTCAGCATTTTCAAAAATCAGGGGGCGCTCGCCGGCGAGGAATTTTCCCACGCCCATTCGCAAATCACCGCCACCATCTTCGTCCCGCGCCGCATCAAGTACGAACTCGTGGCCTCCCACGAATGGTACAAGGAAAAAGAGCGCTGCATCTTCTGCGACATGGTCCGCCAGGAAGAAAAATCCGGCAAGCGCATCGTCGATGTGCAGGGCGACTATTACGCCTTGTGCCCCTACGCCTCCCGCGTCCCCTTCGAAGTCTGGGTCATGCACCGCCGTCACAATCATCTCTTTGAGCAACCGCGCGCCGGTTCCAATCGCCGCCACCTCGCCGCGCTCCTCGGCCGCGTCCTGCGCCGCCTCGAAAAGGTCGCTCCCGCCTATCATCTCGTCGTCCATACTTCGCCCAACACCCGCAGCAAAAAAGGCGAGCTCGCCGGTTACTGGAAAACTCTCGCCGACGATTATCACTGGCACTTTGAAATCATGCCCATCGTCGAATCCCGCAGTAAGTCCTACAGCATCAAGGAAGTCTATTTCAACGCTATGCTCCCCGAACAAGCCGCGGAAACCCTTCGCTCCCTCGACTCCCATTCATGAACGCCCACATCCGTTGCCCTCGCGCACGATTCACTTTCGCGCCGGTCCACGCGACCGGCTCGTCGGCAAGCGTCACCCTGGCGCCGCCACGTGTCGCTATCACGCCGTCGTGCGTGGTCCTCGCGAAATTCGGGAGGGCACGACTTCAGTCGTGCCGTAAGCCTCGCGTCGCTCTCGCGTCCACCCGCGGTACCATCGTGTCGTCGTGTGTGGATCATGCGAAATTCGGGAGGGCACGACTTCAGTCGTGCCGTAAGCCTGGCCTGCCAATTGGGGCTTTAGCCCCTGCGGCCCGCACATATCGCCGCTCCTCCGTCCCTCGCTCCGAACGCGGCGGCATCTTCGGCACCCTGATCAGCCTGCTCTTCCTCGTCCTCCTCTGCGCCGCCATCTATTTCGCCCGCCAGCCTATCCTCCGCTTCGCCGGCGAATCCTGGATCGTCGATGAATCTCTCGATCACGCCGACGCCATCCTCGTCCTCGGCGACGATAATTTCTACGCCGACCGCGTCACCCGCGCCGCCGAGCTTTTTCGCGAAGGCCGCGCCCCCATCGTCGTCGCCAGCGGCCGCCGCCTCCGCCCCTATGCCGGCATCGCCGAATTAATGCAGCACGACCTCCTCGAGCGCGGCGTGCCCAAAGAAAAAATTCTCGCCGCGCCCTACGATGGCCCAGCCACGCGCGACGAAGCCCAGTCTCTCGCCGCCCTCGCCGCCCAGAAAAATTGGCG
>PMOV01000131.1:18007-18278 GCA_003161195.1 Acidobacteriota bacterium
GTCTGGGAACTCCGCTCCACCCGCTAATTCATCAGCGCGACTCACATCTGTCTTGAACTGTCGGTCACGCACGATTCACATTTTGATACCACCAACTTGCCACCCTAGCTCCGCTGACTCGCCGTCCCATCGCGGCAGAATTGCCCTGCGCTCCGGCAAATCTGCATGCACACCCGGCTGTACGCGCTATAACTCTTTCCACCAGTGACCTCATTTGCGTACCGATACGGTCCGGCCCATCCCTTCGCGTGGACCAAAATGAGACAAACCC
>PMOV01000364.1 GCA_003161195.1 Acidobacteriota bacterium
CTCCTTCCACGCGATCCCAGGGGAAGCGCAACACCGCCAACGCACCCTTCAGATGAAGAATACCCAAAACTCGACACACCGAAAATACCTCACCGCCATCCCTCGCCGGCGTCCTCGTATCCGACAATCTTNNAAAATTCCTACCCCTCGCCGGCAAAACTCTGGTACAAACCGAAGCATACCCAGTGGCATTCGCCCTGCTCCACCACAAAGGACCACACCATCATGAAGCCCAAGAACATCATCTGCCTTTGGTTCGACAAAGACGCGCACGCCGCCGCCAGCTTCTACGCCACCACCTTCCCGGATAGTAAAGTCACCGCCGTCCATCACGCTCCCAGTGACTATCCCGGCGGCAAACGGGGCGATGTCCTGACGGTCGAGTTCACCGTAGTCGGCATCCCCTGTCTCGGTCTCAACGGCGACTCGTCCATCAAGCACACCGAAGCCTTCTCCTTCCAGATCGCCACAGACACTCAGGAAGAAACCGACCGTTACTGGAACGCCATCCTCGCCAACGGCGGCGCGGAAAGCCGCTGCGGCTGGTGCAAAGACCGCTGGGGCCTTTCCTGGCAAATCACCCCGCGCGCCCTAACCGACGCCCTGGCCGCCGGCGGCGCCGAAGCCCAGCGCGCCTTCGCNNCAGGCATTCTTGCCTGTGTGCCGTTTCGCTAATTTCGCCTGTGCCGTTGCCGCGGCCGCCTTCTGCCTGCCCCAGTGAAACCGGGGAGGCGGTCGCCGTTGCCTTTGATTCATCGACGTGTCTACACCTCGGGAGGGCCCGACTTCAGTCGGGCCGTAACGCGCGCAATAAAAAACTTCTCCCCACAAACGCCAACCGCGCGGACCAAGGTCCGCCCGCTCGCCTCCTCCACGCCCCGACACGCAGCCTCACCCAAGTAGGGGCACGATACATCGTGCCCTCTTGCCGCGCCCATTACGCCGTTCGTCTGTGTCTTGCCTTTGTAGCGGCGGGTCTTCAGACCCGTGCCTTGGCCTCGTATCGCGGCCCCGCCCTTTCGTAGGGGCACGATACATCGTGCCCTCTTCGCATGCATCTCCTCGGGAGGGCCCGATTTCAGTCGTGCCGCAACGCGCGATGAGGCGCCCAATAACTTAGCCCAGGCCGCAAGACTCCGGGGTACCATGCCAACCACAATTTCCCGTCACTGCACCCAACTCCAGCGATAATTCCAATCGCGTCCCCAAGGACGCCCCTGCCCGCCAAACCCAAAGCCTTCTCGCGCATCTGCAAACCGCCCCAAGCGCCGGAGACGCGCCACAATTTGTCTTCGGAAATGCCAATGGAGTAACGATTCATCTGATCACGCAGACTCTCCAAGGCGCCTTCTTGACAGACGGACTGTTTGTTGCCTATCAAATTCGAGTTCCTGAAGTGTTTTTCTCGGAAGGTGATGCCACCTCGGATGATCATTGTTTTCATGAATTTGAGAGCGTCGAGTTCACTCTGGAAGGGCCGAACGACGCTCACGCACGATCGATTGGGGACTTTGCCGCGGAAGTAGAAAAAGAAGGGGAACGCGGTTGGACGGCATTTGATCCCCATGACGTATTGGCCAAACAAATCTTGGAATAAAAGTTTCTCCAGTGGAGCGCCGGAGGCGCGGCAGAAGTTAGCCCAGCCCGAGAGGGCTGGGGCGGTAGCAGCGAGAGAAGAAAGCACCGTAGGTGCGGCACGTCATCCGAAGACGAAGTTCGGGTCATATGTCAACCCGTGCTTTTTCAATAGGGCTAGGAACTCGGCGTCGAAGCCCATTTTCCTGTGATGTGCTTCCTGATTTTGTATGTACCGTACCACCGTAGGCGCGATGGACGCGCTTACGCTAAACGCCGCGTAACCTTCCTGCCAGACGAATTTTCGACCTTGCTCGTGCGCCCAACGGGAAGAATTTGCTTTGATGGTGCCAACAGCTTTCGCTACCGGCATCGACGGCGGAATCTGAACAAGGAGATGCATGTGATCCTCCGCGCCTCCTACTGAGTGCACAAAAACCCCCTCCTTCTTGTAAACACCCACTACGTAGGCCCACAGTTGCGGTTGGAATTCTGGCGGAATCGCCTTGCGCCTTTCTTTTGTGCTGAACACCACATGGATGACGTTCTGCGCGTAGGTATGGGACATGTGCCGCGCCTCCGGCGCTTTAACTGTCTATATATCACGGTCCCCAGCGCTCACGCGCTGGGCTAACTTATGTCGCGCCTCCGGTGCTTGGAGAGAAACAGAAAATCGACGTCGAAAACCCCGGTGCCAAGATGCCGATATTCACTTAAGGCGCCGGAAAGTTCCATTCTCTCCGATCAATTTCTCGCCGAAGTAAAAGGCCTCCCGCAACGCAACCTCGCCTTTGAAGCCCTTAAAAAACTGCTCAACGATGAGCTAAAGGTCCGCGCCAAAAAGAATCTTGTCCAGTCGCGCCTCTTCTCCCAAATGCTTGAAGAGTCCATCCGCAAATACCAGTACCGCGCCATCGAAACGGCGCAAATCTTGCAAGAATCAATTGACCTGGCCAAGCAGATGCGCGAGGCGGACAAGCGCGGCGAAAATCTCGGCTTCACCACCGAAGAGCTGGCCTTCTACGATGCTCTCGAGGTCAGCGACAGCGCCGTCAAAATCCTCGGCGACGACACCCTAAAAACCATCGCCCGCGAACTCGTCGACACCGTCCACAAAAACACTCCCATCGACTGGACACAAAAAGAGAGCGTTAAGGCCAAGCTCCGCTCCATGGTCAAACGCATCCTCCGAAAATACGGCTACCCACCAGACAAACAAGAAAAAGCCACCCAAACCGTCCTGGAACAAGCCGAACTACTCTGCCGCGACCTCGCCGCCTAGCATTGAGCTAGCCTGCAGCCCCACGACGCTGTCGCAGGCAGGAAACATTTTTTCAGTGGTTCGGAAAAAACTATTGCTGTTGTGGTTGTCAGTAGCACAGGCATTCCTGCCTGTGTACCGTGTTAATGCGATAGCAAGCACTGCTGCGATAGAAGGAAAATAATTGTTGCTGTTGTGGTTGTGGGGAAAGTGGAAATCCCGCGCCGTCTGCGGGATTTCCAAGCTCGGTGGAAAAGTGTCTTGTACTTTTCCACCGAGCGTCTTTTCCACAACCATCCCCGAATCCCATCACCCGCCAAACCTACCGCTCCGCACCCGCCGCACTCCGCTCCCGCGCCACCACCGGCTCCAGCGACTCATTCGTATGGTGCATGCTGGCCATCCGCCACCGCCCATCCGTCTTCCGGCACATCGCCATGCCCTTGCCCCGCAATAATCCCAGCGACGACTCAATCGTAAACTCATACTCGTACCACACCGCTTCACCCACCGGATGAAACGCCATCTCATTCAATTCCAGTTTCGCTCCCGGCTGCTGGTGAAAATATTTGTCGCGAAAAAATCCCAGCACCTGCTCCCGCCCGTAAAATTCCGTTTTCATCGTAAACAACACGATCTTCGGATCCAGACACTCGCCAAACGCCTTCTCATCCGACGCATTAAACGCCGCCAGGCACCCGCGCATTGCCTGCATCATCTCCGTCGTCAATTTCGCCGCGCGTTCTTCATCCGCCGTCCGCACATGCAACATCTGCTTCTTCAAATCGATCGTGATCCCCAGCTTGGCAATCAAATCCACGCCCAAAATTCCGTCAATCTTCCGCCCGCAAGCTTCCCCAATCGCCGAAAGATCAATCGCTGGCAATTCCAGCCCGATCAGCTTCGTATCCCCCACCACCATTTCGCCCAAGCTAACTTCCTTCGCGCTGGTCGCCAGCGTCCCATGCCACGAACTCACCCGAATATCCCGCGCCTTCCCGCCCGCAAACGATTTCAAATTCAGCATCGACGTCGCCGCCGTATCCACCAAGAACGTAGTCGCCTGCCCCGCCACGCGCACCTCAATCACCGGCAGCGCATCGCACTTCTCCAGCGGCACCTCCTGCCCCCACGCGAGACAAGGACAAAGAATGGCCAACAAGGCCAGCACCACTAAACCTTGAACGGAACCCTGCGACCACCGGGAGACACGCTCCATGGAACCCTCCCCGAAAACGTTCGCCGACTTGTCGCGCCGTAGCAGACCACCATGCAACTAGACCGACGGCACCGCAGCCCGGCGACCCGCGCAGCATACCATACAAAACGAACGTTCGTGCTATTAATTTCGTGTTACACTCCCCCCATGCCGCACCCCACTCGCCCCCGCCGCAAGCCCCCACCTCCCCGCCGTCAGCCACAACCATGCCCGCAGCCAAAGCCGCAGCCGCAGCCGCATGCGCAACCCCAGGCGCACCCGGCGCTCCAGGCCCGCGGGTTGCGCACCCGCGAAGCCATCCTCCACCGCGCGGTGCACCTCGCCAGCGTCGAAGGCCTCGAAGGCCTCACCGTCGGCCGCCTCGCCGAAGAACTCAAGATGAGCAAGAGCGGCCTGTTCGCGCACTTCGGCTCGAAAGAAGGTCTGCAGCTGGCGACGATAGAAACCGCGCGGCAAATCTTCATCGATCAAATTACAATTCCCGCGCTGAAAGCGCCGAAGGGTATGCCGCGCCTGTGGAGTTTAATCGATAGCTGGCTGGGACATGTGGAAGGGAAAATCTATGCCGGCGGCTGTTTCTTCACCGCGGCTTCGTTTGAGTTTGACGATCGCCGCGGGCTGGTGCGCGATCGCATCGCCGCCATCATGCGCGAGTGGATGGCGGCTCTCGAACGCGCGGTGTTCGAGGCGCAAAAAGCGGGTCACCTCGACACTAAAACCAATTCGACCTTGCTAGCCCATGAAGTGCAGGGCATCGGCTTGGGCGCGCACTGGGCGCATCAACTGCTGGACGATCCGGTCGCCTATTCGCGAGCCCGCGACGCGATTCGCGAACGCCTCGCGAGTGTTGCGACGGCGTCGTGTCCGCCGCTTCCGCCCGTCACGCAGCACGCCTACGTCGCCGCAAAATCGCGCGACGCAAAAAATCCTGGTAACGACCCGCGAGCGCGAGACTGCGCGATTTTCCGCTAAGGGCGCGTTCCGCTGCAACGCCGTCGTGTCCGCCGCGTTGGTTCGCTGCGTCCGTCCGTCGCGTTGCGCACGGCGGTCCCGTCAAAATCGGGCGCCGCAAAATAACTCCGCCCCGGAGAATAATCCAGCGACGCCGCCCGCCGCTTCCGGGCCTCGCGATGGACGCGGCCGTTCCGGACGAATCCCTCCAAGCAAAATGACGTTTTGTACCGACGTTGCATGTGGCGCGCTTTCGCTCTTCGCTCAATCCTTATCCGGCCTGCGAAACTGCGGCGGTTTTGCGGGGGTATTTTGTGGCTACGTAATTGTCGACGAGGGCTTGGAAGGCGACCGCTAGTTCGTCGTAGGTGCCTTCGAGGGTTACGTCTTTTTTGCCGTCGATGTAGACGGGGCAGCGCGGGGCTTCGCCGGTGCCGGGCAGGCTGATGCCGATACTGGCGGCTTTGGATTCGCCGGGGCCGTTTACGATGCAGCCCATCACGGCGAGCGTCATGGTTTCCACGCCGTCAAACTGCGTCTTCCACACGGGCATCATTTCGCGAATGTAATTCTGCGTGAGTTCGGCAAGTTCCTGAAACGTGGAACTGGTGGTGCGGCCGCATCCGGGGCACGCGGTGACGCTAGGCGAAAATGCGCGCAGCGCGAGGGACTGCAGCACCTCGCACGCGGCATACACTTCTTCGCGACGGTCGCCGCCGGGCTTCGGCGTGAGAGAAATGCGGATGGTGTCGCCGATGCCGTCGTAGAGCAGCACCCCGAGCGCAGCAGCGGACCAGATCTGGCCCTTCATGCCCATGCCCGCTTCCGTCAAGCCAAGGTGCAGCGGCTGTTCGGTCTTGGCGGAAAGATCGCGATACACGGTGATTAGATCGCGAGGGCGGGACGTCTTGCAGGAAATGATGATCTGATCGTGGCGCAGGCCGCTTTCGAGCGCCAGTTCCGTGGATTGCAGCGCCGAGAGCACCATGCACTGATTGATGATGTCTTCCGATTCGAGGCCCAGGTTTTTGTCGGTGTTTTCCTGCATCTTGCTCATGACCAATTCCTGGTTGAGCGAGCCGCCGTTGACGCCGATGCGCACCGGCTTACCGTGGTCCACGGCCACTTTGCAAATGGTAGAAAATTGTTCGTCGCGGCGCTGGCCGGCGCCGACGTTGCCGGGGTTGATGCGGTATTTGTCGAGGGCCGTCGCGCATTCGGGATATTTCTTCAGTAGGACGTGGCCGTTGTAGTGAAAGTCTCCGATGATGGGCACACGGCAACCGGCGTCGAGCAGCCGCTTTTTAATTACGGGGACCGCCGCCGCCGCTTCCGGCACGTTCACCGTCCAGCGCACCAGTTCGGAGCCGGCTTCCGCCAGCTCCAGCGTTTGTTTCAGCGTGGCTTCCACGTCGGCGGTGTCCGTGTTGGTCATGGACTGGACGACGATGGGGGCGCCGCCGCCTACGCGCACGTGGCCGACCTTTACGCCGTAGGTTTTGCGGCGAGGGTGCTTGCTTACGCCGGCGTCGAAGCCCTCGATTTGGGTTAGTGTTCCGCTCATGCTGGCACTTCGTTTCTGATCGATCTCCTCACTGCAACTGTGGGCAGTACCTACACTTCAATTCTATCGTGAATCGCGGTGGCCATGAAATCGGCTGGGCTTCGTTGCAGAAAAACTCACAGGCTAAAGCCTGTGCTACAGAAGGCGGCGTCATAGGGAACCTCGGAGGCCGAGGGCGTCGGCGTTTTCGCGGAGGGCGGCGATGCAGAAGGCGATGTGTTCTTCGAGGGGGATGCCTAGTTCTTCAGCGCCTTTGCGGACGTCTTCGCGGTTGACGCCGCGGGCGAAGGCTTTGTCTTTGAGGCGCTTTTTCACGGAGTCGGGTTCGAGATCGAGGATGCTTTTCGACGGGCGGACGTAGGTGCAGGCGACGAGGAAGCCGGCGAGTTCGTCGCAGGCAAAGAGCGCGTGCTCGAGCGGGGTTTGACGCGGGACGTTGCAGTAGTCCGCGTGAGAGAGGATGGCGCGGACCAGTTCCGCGGGGTAGCCGCTTTCGCGCAGGATTTTGGCACCTTCGGCGGGATGCTCGGCATCGGGGGCGTGTGCGTTGTTGGGGAAGCGCTCGTAGTCAAAATCGTGCAGCAGGGCGGTTACGCCCCAGAGTTCTTCGTCTGCGGGGGCGAGGCCGTTCTTTTTGGCGTAGGCGCGGACGCAGGTTTCCACGGCCAGCATGTGCTTGCGCAGCGATTCGGATTGCGTGTACTCGCAGACGAGTTTCCAGGCGTCGTCGCGGGAGAGGGTGGAGGGATTGGCGTTGGTCATAGAACTGAAAATATAGCAGAGCCTGGAGGGGGAGATTGTGCAGGCTAGCAGGGAGACAAGGGAGCAGGGAATTGAGGGTACGAATTGCGAAGGCGGATTGCAGGTAAAGTGGTTAACCCGGGGCAGGTCAGGTTTCGTATAAGTCTTTTTGTATGAATTGGTTGCGTTTGAAGGGAGGGGGATGGCCACCTGGCAATTCGCGGAAGTGTTCATTCTAATAGGGTTACACGGGGCATGTTCTGTAAGTGTTGTAGATACGGGAGTTACCGAGACGGGTTTGGCGCAAAATGGCGAAATTCGGCAAAATCGTGTTGATTCTATTGGGGTTACAGAGCGATGTTTTGCATTCCCTGGAAGTGCGGATTCTAAAGGGGTTGCGAGAGAAACGGGAAATTCAGGAGATGCAAAGACAGGCCGACTTGGAAGGATCGGGGAGGAGAGATTAGAGGTAGGTTCGGCAGCGTACATGATGGAGGATGGCAGGGACGTAATCGCTTGTCAATAGTACCGTATAGTACTGCGTTCGAATGGGATGTATTACAGGGCCAGGGACGGGGCCGAAAAGCGCCATTCGGGAGAATGGCGTTCCCAGGGAAACGACACGAATTCATCCCAGCGATTTTCGGCGGTGACCGTGCGGAACAAGTGGCGTAAACTTTGAATTGCCCTGCTGAGGCGCCTTATGACCTTAGATCTAAAACCTGAAGTTGCCGCCGCGCTGAAAACCCTTGCTGCTGCTCAGGGGTTGTCCGTGGAAGATTACATTGAGCAAATGGTGGAAAAAGAGCTTCCGCGCGATGCGCAAGACGCCGCTGATTCCGACGAGGGAAGCGGTATGGTGTGGGAAGATGGCTTGTATGTGTACCGCACCGGAAGGCCGCTTCCGGTGAGCGTCGTCGATGATGCTATCCGGCGGGTTCGCGAAGAAAGGGCCCAGCACATCTTGGGCGAGGATTCTTGAAGCGGTTCTTCGACAGCTCCGTTCTGGTTCCCGTGTTTTATGCCGACCATCCGCATCATGCCCTAAGTAAAAAATTATTTTTGGCCGCGGGCAAAAACGATTTCTGCGCCTTGCGCACGCTCGGCGAGGTCTATGCCACACTGACAGGCATGCAGCTGCGACCACGCATTACGAGTGCGCAGGGAATTGGCATCGTAGAGCAAATACGTAAAAGACTAACGCTGATTACGCTGAGTGAGCCGGAGTACGTCTCGGCGCTTGAGCAGGCTTCGTCCGGGACTATTGTCGGCGGCGCAGCCTATGACGCGCTGATTGGCCATTGCGCCCTAAAAGCAGGAGCGGACGTTTTGTTGACCTGGAACGTCCGCGATTTCACACGGCTCGGGCCGGCGATCGCGCGCCTCGTGAAAACGCCGCTAGAAAATTAGTCCAGGCTCGTCGAGAGCGAGAGTCAGAAGCCGAGACTTTTCTTAACCGAGGCCCGAACGGCGACCTACGCTTTCAAACTGCGAAAGCACAGGCAACCCGCCGAACCGCGGCGCAAATGAGGGTGTTGGTGTGCAGTACGATGCTCTTCAGCATGCTTACTTACAGCGGCCGGCGCACCAGGACTTGAAGTCTTGGAGGATTTGGCCTTTGGAGAGGCCTTCCGCGGATTCACGTTCGGAATGACATCGGTGGCTTGGTGGGGTAGGCGTGCGGCAATGGAGCGGCTAGATCTTGCCAAGTTGGGTTGGCGCGCTCGATTAGGTGGATTTTCATTTCGCGGCGCCAGGCTTTGATTTCTTTTTCGCGGGCGATGGCTGCGTGGATGTTGGCGAAGTGCTCTAGATGGACCAGGCGGAAGATTTTGTAGCGTGTTGTGAAGCCGGGGATTCGTCCCAGGCGATGCTCGAGCATTCTTTTGTGGAGGTTGCCGGTGACGCCGGTGTAGAGGGTGCGGGCGCGGCTGGCGAGGATGTAGACGGAGTAGGTTTTGCTCATGGCGCGCGGTGGACAGCAGATTCCTCACCCGCCGCGAGGCGGCGGGATTCGGAATGACAGGCCTCGAATCAAGAAAAAGCAGATTCCACACGCGCCGCAAGGCGGCGCGTGTGGAATGACAAACCGCGGAGACAGACCGCGGAGACTGTGCAGCGACTGTACCGCGGAGATTGTGCACCGACTGTACCGCGGAGACCGTGCACCGCGTGGGATGGGGAGGCGTATACGCTCCCGGAGAAAAGCCGGGAGGAGAGCTGCCACCACGCAGAGCTTCCACTACGGAGCAGAGCTGCGACCGCGCGGGGAGCTGTACGTTGGTACAGGCGAAGGGCGGGCGTAACTGTAGAGTGACCAGAGTGGGACAGTAAAAAAAAATCAAAAATACTCTTGACAGATTTTGGCGGTCGCACGATACTCCCTTTGCGCCAGTTTCTGCCTTCCCCCGCACGAACGTTCCGACGTTCCTAATCCCTATTCCGCACGCCGGATAAACAGTCAGCGAGGAGCACTGGTGTCGGTACAACTAGAAAAAGAAACCCTCAGCTCATTTGAGATGGACCGGGAAGTGATTCGCTGCAAGACCTGCGGACTGGTGCAGTACCGCACGCGTACGGGCAATTGCCGTAGGTGTGTGCGGGCGCTGCCGCAGCGGCTGGAGTTTATGATTCCGACCACGGAAGCGGTGGAGGAAGCAGCCGCGGAGCCGACGCAGGAAATGCACGCGAACCAGGAGACGGTGGAGAATATCGGCCAACGGATCCGGCAGTTGCGGGAATCGCGCAGCATGACGCAGAGCCAGCTGCAATCGCGTTCGAAGGTGTCGCGGTCGTATCTGTCGCGCATCGAGAGCGGGCAGATGACGCCGTCGCTGGGGACGCTGGAGAAGATATCCGAGGCGCTGAGCGTGGGGCTGAACCGGTTCTTTATCCCGGAGTCCGACGGGGAAGCGCTGCTCGAAGATCCGTTCATCCAGGGATTGCGGCCGTTCCTGCATCAGCTGGATTGGGAACAATGGCAATCGATCTTGAAGCGGCTGCAGGCGATCAGTGACAACGTGGCAGCGATACCGGCCACGCTCCGCCCTATCGGTAACCCGGCACGGCTGCCACAGACTGCGCCGGTGAATGCCGCGGCCAGCGGGAACGGCAGCGGGAGTCTGGGGCAGGTGACGCGGCCCGTGCACACGAATGGTCATGCGATGCAGCATGCGCATGGGCATCCGCAGGGGTATCCGTTGCGGCGGCCGGGGACGGTGGTGTTTCAGCGGCCGGTGGCGCGGTAAGA
>PMOV01000296.1 GCA_003161195.1 Acidobacteriota bacterium
CGCGCCAGCCTCAGCTTCACGGCGGAGGGCTTCAACCTCGCCAACCACACCAACTATTCCAGCGTGAACAACGTGGTCGGCCCGGATTTTGCGCCGCCCTTCACCGTCAAGGGCAACGCCAGCCTTTACGCCAATCAGCCCCTGGCTTTCACTGCCGCGTTCCCCGCGCGCCAAATTCAGCTAGGCCTGCGCCTCAGCTTCTAGAGCCCGCTGCGAAGGGCTGGACGCGAAAGGTCGCGGCATGCTCTGGGCGCGCCGCGATGAACATAAAACGTTAGCAACGCAAATGTGATATAAACTATCTTTTCTTACGAAAGGCCTGAAGCTAGGGTTCTCTCGGTGTCTGACTCTCCCCACTCACTCTTTGACCTCTCCGGCCGCGTCGCCCTAATCACCGGCGGCTCCGTCGGTCTCGGCCGCCAAATGGCCGAAGCTTTGGCGCAAATGGGCGCTCACCTCGTACTCTGCGCCCGCAAACTCGATCGCGTCCAGCAAGCCGCCGAAGAGCTAAAACAGCTCGGCAGCCAGACTCTAGCCCTCGCTTGCGATGTAAAAGATCCCGCGAGCATCCAATCCGCCGTTGACGCCGCCATCCAACGTTTCGGACACATCGACATCCTCATCAACAACGCTGGCACCAGTTGGGGTGCTCGCACCGAAGACATGACCCTCGAGCAATGGAACAAGGTCATCGAAACCAACCTCACCGGCACTTTCCTCTTCTCCCAAGCCGTCGGCAAGCACATGATTCCCCGGCGTCGCGGCAAAATCATCAACATCGCCTCGGTGGCTGGACTGCGCGGCTCTTCTCCCGAATTTTCCGCCATCGGCTACAGCGCCAGCAAGGGCGGCGTCATCCTCTTCACGCGCGATCTGGCGCACAAGTGGGGCATGCACAATATCCACGTCAACGCCATCGCGCCCGGGTGGTTCCCCACGGACATGTCCGCGAAGATCATCGAGCGCAACAAGCATCGTCTGCTGGCGGACATCCCGCTAGGCCGTTTCGGCGGCCCCGAAGATCTGAAAGGCGCCGCGATCTTTCTGGCCTCCGACGCTTCAAACTTTGTCACCGGCCACACGCTGGTGGTCGACGGAGGGCAATCCGCCTAAGCAGGCGCATACTGCCAAACATGAATATCCCTCTCACACCCTTGCGGTTTCTGCGCTACGCCGAGCAACAATATCCCGCGCGCACCGCCGTTGTCTGCGACCAGCATCGCTACAACTACGCGCAATTCGCCGACCGCGCCGCGCGCCTCGGCGGCGCCTTGCTGCATCTCGGCGTCCAGCCCGGCGATCGCGTTGCCTTCCTCAGTACCAATTGCCACCGCCTCCTCGAGGCCTACTACGGCGTCCTCGAAGCTGGCGCCATCCTGCTGCCGCTGAATATTCGCCTCTCCGCCAACGAGCTCGGCTATATTCTTAACGACGCCGCCGCCACCATCCTCTTTATCGAAAAACAATTCCTCCCGCTCGTCGAAGCTTTCCGCACGCAGCTCACTACGGTAAAAACGTTCTGCCTCCTCGAAGGCGATCCCGAAGTTGGCTGGCTGCACTCCGAAAATTACGAAGCCCTGCTCGCCGCCGCCGAGCCGCATCACGCCAACATCGATGCCATCGACGAAAACGCCGTCGCCGAACTTTTCTACACCAGCGGCACCAGCGCCAACCCCAAAGGCGTCATGCTCACCCACCGCAACATCTATCTTCACGCCGTCCACGTCTGCTTGGCCTTTCAGATCCCCAACGGCAACGTCGAACTCCACACCATCCCGCTCTTTCACGCCAACGGTTGGGGCGTCGCCCATTTCCTGACGCTCCTCGGCGGCAAGCACGTCATGCTGCACCGCTTCGAAACCAGGGAAGTCTTTCGCCTGATCGAAAAAGAAGGCGCGCGCACCTGTAGCCTGGTCCCCATCATGGCCACCGCCTTGGTGAATTGTCCCGAACGAAAAAACTACAATCTCAGCAGTCTGACGCGCATCGTCATCGGCGGCGCAGCTTCTTCCCCCACGCTAATCCGCGAAGTCGAAGAAACCTTCCACGTCCAATGCTTCTCGGGCTACGGCCTCACCGAAACTTCGCCCGCGCTTTCGCTGTCGCCCATGAAAGACGGCCTCAACTGGGAAGGCGAGCAGCGCTATGCCGGTCAAGCTATGACCGGCTACCCCGTCCCCGGCGTGGAAATGCGCGTGGTCGATGCCAACGACAACGACGTTCCGCGCGACGGCCAGGCCATCGGCGAAATCGTCGCTCGCGGCGACGGCGTCATGGAAGGCTACTGGCGCCAGCCCGAAGCCACCGCCGAAGCCATGCGCGGCGGTTGGTTCCACACCGGCGACATGGCCACCCTCAACGCCGATGGCTACTTCCTGGTCGTCGATCGAAAAAAAGACATCATCGTCAGCGGCGGCGAAAATATCTCCAGTCTCGAATTAGAAAAAGTCATAGTCGCCCATCCCGCGGTACTGGAAGTAGCCGTCCTCCCCGTCCCCGACCCCAAGTGGGGCGAAGTCCCCAAAGCCTTAGTCGTACTGAAACCAAACGCGACGGCAACCGCATCCGACTTAATCGATTTCTGCCGCACGCGCATCTCTCACTACAAATGCCCGCGCTCCGTAGATTTCGTCGACTCCCTGCCGAAGACCGGCACCGGCAAAGTCCTAAAAAAAGATCTGCGCAAAAAGTATTGGCGCAACCAGGACAACCTGCGCCCCGAATCCGTCGAATCCAAAAAGGCGACGTCATGAGGGGTACTGCATTTTGTCTGGGCGAACGAGGGATTTGCTCCGCCGCGTGAGTCATGCGGGTTGCACGCTGTCTGGGCGAAAGAGGGGTCTGCTCCGCTGCGTGAACCACCGTAGGCGCGGCATCAGTTAGCCCAGGCGGCAAGGCCTGGGTACCGCGGACCCATCGTGCCCTGAGCCCCGCAGGGGCGACACATTTTTTTGGGATGCGCGGGCTTTTGATGCTCAAGACGCACTCTCGATCCTTCGAGAACGCCTTTTGAAACGGTCGCAAAAAAGTTACGCCGTCCCCGTTTTTCGCAAGGAGCACGCAATATGGATCTAAACCTAACCCCCGACGAACTAACCTTCCGCGACGAACTCCGCGCCTGGCTCACCGCCAACGCCCCCAAAGACTGGCCACAATGGCGCGAAAAGCCGCTCGAAGAATCCTACCCCTACCTCCGCGCCTGGCAGCGCAAACTCCACGACGGCCGCTGGGCCGCCGTCTCCTGGCCCGCCGCCTACGGCGGCCGCGGCGCCACGCTAATGCAACAATCCATCTTCTGGGAGGAAATGGCCCGCGTAGAAGCCCCGCCCATGGCCAACTCCCTGGGCCTCGGCCTGATCGGCCCCACCATTATCGCCTGCGGCACCGAAGCGCAAAAAGCGCGTTACATCCCCAAAATCCTCAGCGCTGAAGAAATCTGGTGCCAGGGTTTCTCCGAACCCAACGCCGGCTCTGACCTCGCCAATCTACAAACCGCAGCGCGCCTCGACGGCGACCACTACATCGTCAACGGCCAAAAGGTCTGGACCAGCTACGGCTGGGTCGGCGACTGGTGCGAATTAATCGTTCGCACCGACCCGGATGCTCCCAAACATAAGGGCCTCACTGCAATCCTGGTGGACATGAAATCCCCCGGCGTAGAAGTCCGCCCGCTCCGCCAAATGACCGGCGAATCCGAATTCAACGAACTCTTCTTCCGCGACGTCCGCGTTCCGGTTGAAAACGTCCTCGGCAAAGTCAACGACGGCTGGAACGTCGCCATGAGCACCCTGATGTACGAACGTGGCTCTTACGGCGCGCGCCTCCACCTCACCTTCAAGCGCTACATCACCCGCCTGATCGAACTGGCCCGCACCATGCAACGCAACGGCCGCCCCGCCAGCGAAGACCCGCTCATTCGCCAGAAATTAGCGCAGTGCTCCGCCGAAATCGAGATCATGCGCTTCAATCAGATGCGCGCCTTCAGCCGCATTACCGCCACCGGCGTCCCCGGCCCCGAGGGCAGCATCCAGAAAATTTTCTGGAGCGAGTTAAATCAGCGCCTCCAGCAAGTAGCGCAAGAACTCCTCGGGCCTTATGGTCAGCTTTTGGCCGACGATCCCCACGCCATCGACAACGGCCTCTGGTCCTATTCGTACCTGCGCACCCGCGGCAACACCATCGAAGCCGGCACCTCCGAAGTCCAGCGCAACATCATCGGCCACTTCGTCCTCGGCCTCCCCAGGAGCTACTAGTAGCACTGGCATTCCTGCCTGTGTGCGCTGCAATCAGCCCTAAAAATTCCAACCACAAGCGAATCATCAGCTAAAAGATAAAAAACAAAAAGGAAACCCAAAATGCAATTCGGTCTAAGCGAAAGCCAGCAATTCCTAAAAGACTCCGCCCGCAAATTCTTCGCCGGCGAATGCCCCAGTTCCGAAATGCGCCGCCTGATGGAAACTCCCACCGCTTACGACGCCGCGCTGTGGTCCAAGCTAACCGACCAAGGCTACACCGGCATAATCTTCCCCGAACAATTCGGCGGCGTTGCGCTAGGCAAGGTAGAACTAATCCTCCTGATGGAGGAAGCCGGCCGCGCCCTGCTCCCCGGCCCCTTCTTCTCCACGGTAATCCTGGCCGGCTCAATCCTGGACGCCGCAGCCACGCCCGCACTGAAAGAAAAATATCTAGCCCCGATCTGCCAGGGAAAATCCCGCGCCACCGCCGCCATCCTGGAATCTTCCGCAAGCTGGAACCCGCGCGACATCGCGCTCACCGCTGCCAACAACAAACTCACCGGACAAAAACTCTTCGTCACCGACGCCGCCGTGGCCGACTTCCTCCTGGTCGTAGCCAAAAACGCCATCTTCGCGGTAGACGCAAGCGCCCCTGGCCTGACCATCACCCCCATGTCCACAATGGATCTCACTCGCAAACACTACGCAGTCGAGTTCAAAGAAACGCCCGCGGAACTCCTCGGCCCTATCACAAATCTTCCACGGGCCCTAGATATCGCTGCAGTCGCGCTTTCCGCCGAACTGGTCGGCGGCATGCAACGCACCCTCGACCTCACCGTCGAATACGCCAAAACCCGTAAACAATTCGGCAAACCCATCGG
>PMOV01000381.1:0-2863 GCA_003161195.1 Acidobacteriota bacterium
CGTGGACGTGAAGACGTCTGATATTTCCAATAGCTCAAAATTTCCGCTCCAGGTCAGCACCGACTTACCCGGTGGCGGCAAGTTTAAGCTGGAGGGCACGGCCGGTCCGCTCGATGCGACGGACGCCGCGCTCACCCCGATCGATGCCAAACTGACGATCTCGTCAATGAACCTCGCGGCCTCTGGCGTGGTGGAACCCTCGGCAGGTCTGGGCGGTTTGCTGGACCTGGAGGCTACCATCGTCTCGCAGGGCGGCGACGCGGTAGTGAAAGGCACCCTCAAACTTTCCAAAGCGGTTCTGGCTCCGGGAGGCTCGCCCGCCGCAGTTCCTGTCAACGTGAACTTTGATACGAAATATGATTTGCGTAAGAATTCCGGTGTTCTCAATCCCTCCACGGTTAGCGTCGGTAAGGCCACCACGAATCTCTCCGGGAGCTATAGCACGACGGGGGAAATCGCCGTCGTCAACATCAAAGCCAGCAGCCAGAATATGCCCGCCGCAGACCTCGTGGCGTTCCTGCCCGCGCTGGGGATCAAGATGCCGAACGGCGCGTCGCTGGAAGGCGGGACGCTGAACACCAATCTCACTCTCGCGGGACCCACCAACCGCTTGGTCACCTCCGGCAACGTGGGCCTGTTCAGCGCCAAGCTGGCAAACTTCGACCTGGGGTCAAAAATGTCCGGTCTGGGCTCGCTGGCCGGGGTGAAGAGCGGCAAGGATCTGGAGATTGAGAAATTCACATCCAACGTGCGGATGGCGCCGGAGGGACTGAAAGCCGATGATGTAGACGCCGTTCTTCCCGCAGTGGGCACGATCACCGGCGCGGGCACCCTTGACGTCAAGAACGAACTCAATTTTAAGATGGCGGTCACGTTGGCGAGCGGCATCGGCGCAGTGGGTAGCCCGGTTTCGAGCGCCGCAAATGGACTGGGCGGCGCCATGGGCAAGGGCAACAACAGCTCTTGCAAGAGCGGCACCACGGTGCCTTTCCTGATTCAAGGAACCACCACAGACCCCAGGTTCGTGCCGGACGCAGCGGGATTAGCCGGCGGCATGATTAAATCCCAAGCTGGATGCGCGGCGGGGTTGGTAACCGGGGCCGGCAAGGCCGGTGTGGAGGCGCCCGTCAAGGCCGTCACAAGTGTCGGGGGTTTGTTTGGGAAAAAGAAGCCGTAACGTGCGAGCACTGCGTTATCGTTATCAGCTATATTTACCGGCTGCGTCGCACGCGGTGTTCCTATTGAAGTCGTTGCTGAAACATCGGCCGGTGGGTGAAACTTCCACTATGGTCCGTGCGTCTACACCCTTACCGTTCGGGGGCGTGGTCTGTCCGTTTTCGTGAAAGTTAAATAAGGAGTCTGGCATGCGTTCCGCTGCGAACCGTTGGCATACGTTTGCGTTTCGATCCCTGGCGTTGGCGGTGCTACTGGCCAGCGCACCCGCGCTGCTGCGGGCGCAAGGAGGAGAACCGCGTTACTACGCCATTCGCGGCGCGAAGGTCGTGCCGGTTTCCGGGCCACCGCTGGAGAATGCCACCATCCTGATCGCGCGCGGGGTAATTACCGCGGTGGGCAAAGACCTGACCATTCCGGACGAGGCTTGGATCATAGACGGCACAGGGCTCACAGTCTATCCTGGCTTGTTTGACGCGTATACCGATGTCGGTCTGTCCGGCGCGACGCCTCCCCCCTCGGCTGGCGGCGAATCTGGCGGTGGCCGTGGACGCGCGCAAGGCGGAGAACGCTCCATGGGGCCGGAAGACCGGCCGGGTACGACGGTGTGGCGCAATGCCGCCGATGAAGTTACGCTCTCCGACAAGCGCATCGAGACGTGGCGCAGCGCCGGCTTCACCACGGTGGTGGCGGCGCCTAAGGGCGGGCTAGTGCCTGGGCAAGCGGCGGTCTTGGATTTGGGGGGTGAACGCGCCGGCGACCTGGTAGTGAAATCGCCGGTGGCCATTCCGCTGGTATTGCAGCCGCAGGGCGGCTTTGGCAGCGGGTTCCCGGATTCGCTGATGGGCGTGCTCGGCTACATCCATCAACTAGTGATTGACACCGACTGGTACACGAAGGCCGAGGCGGCGTACGAAAAAAATCCCCGCGGCGTCGAACGCCCGCACTACGACCGCAGTTCCGACGCGCTCGCCGACGCCCTGGCAGAGCATGCGGTATTCCTGATTCCCGCGAACAATTCCGTGCAACTGCGCCGCTCACTGGTCCTTGTGGACCGCTGGGGCGTTCCCGGCATTGTGTACGGCGGGCAGATGGCTTACGAGGTGGCGCCGGAAATAGCCGCGAAGAAACTTCCCGTGCTGGTGAATCTCAAATGGCCGGAAGCGGAAAAAGATGCCGATCCCGACGCGCAGACGTCTCTCGAGACGCTGCGTTTCCGCGACCGCGCGCCCGGTTCGCCTGCGGCGCTGGCCAAGGCTGGAGTCAAATTTGCGTTTTATTCCGGTGGCATCGCGACCCCCAAAGACGTGCTGAAGGCCGCGAAGAAAGCGATCGACGCGGGATTGGCCCCGGAGGCCGCGCTGCGCGCGATGACGCTTTCCCCGGCGGAGATTTTCGGCGTCTCGGATCGCCTCGGGTCGATCGAACAGGGCAAGATCGCGAACCTCATCGTGACGGACGGAGACATCTTCGCGGAGAAAACCAAGATCAAAGTAGTCTTTGTGGACGGCCACAAATTCGCGCCACGCGAACCGGACCGGCCGAAGGAACCACCCAAAGGCGACATCTCCGGAACGTGGAAGCTGGCGTACACCACACCCCAAGGCTCGGAAGGCTCGACGGCGGATTTGGTGATGTCGCCGGATGGCACCATCAGCGGCACGGTGACCAACGTGCGCGGCACCGCGAC
>PMOV01000381.1:2902-6729 GCA_003161195.1 Acidobacteriota bacterium
CCAAAGTGGGAGACCTCCGATGAACCGGTTTCGCGCAGTTACCGCCGCAGCATTTGTCGCCGGGCTGTTTGCCTGTGCCGTAACGCGCGCCGGGAATCCGCCGGATACCGTGCCGCCGGCGCCAGCGGCCATGGTCATTCAGAACGCCACGATTCTCACCGTCTCGCACGGCACTATCGAGCATGGGTCGATTCTGATCGTGAACGGGAAAATCGCGGAGGTCGGGCAGTCGGTGAAAGCTCCGAAAGATGCGCTGGTCATTGATGGGACGGGGCAGTTCGTGATCCCCGGGATTATCGACTGCCATTCACACATCGCTGTGGACGGCAGCGTGAACGAGGGCAGCATCTCGGTTTCGTCGATTGCCAACATTGCCGAGGTGCTGAACCCCGACGACATCAACATTTACCGCGACCTGGCCGGCGGCGTGACCGTGGCCAACGTGCTGCACGGCTCGGCGAACTCGATTGGCGGGCAGACCCAGGTGATTAAGCTCCGTTGGGGGCAGCCCGCGTCCAAGCTGCCGTTTGAAGGTGCGCTGCCGGGAATTAAATTTGCTCTGGGCGAAAACCCCAAGCGTTCCAATTTTAGTTTTCCGGGACAGGCCAAGCGTTATCCGGCCACGCGCATGGGCGTGGAAGAGACCATTCGCGGAGCGTTCACCGAAGCGCGTGATTACCAGCGGACGTGGGCGGATTATCGCAAACGCGCGGCGGCCGGCGAGAAGAATCTAATTCCGCCGCGGCGCGATTTGCGGCTGGAACCGCTTGTGGAGGTCCTGGAAGGGAAGCGCTATGTCCACGCGCACTGCTACCGCGAAGATGAAATCCTGATGCTGCTGCGTGTGGCCAAGGAGTTCGGCTTCAAGGTGCGCACGCTGCAGCACGTGCTGGAAGGCTATAAGGTGGCGGACGAGATTGCCGCGGCTGGCGTGGGCGCTTCCACGTTCTCCGACTGGTGGTCGTACAAGGTGGAGGCGTACGAAGCGATTCCGTACAACGCGGCGCTCATGACGCGCCGCGGGGTGAATGTTTCCGTTAACTCCGACGATGCAGAGGAAGCTACGCACCTGAATCAGGAGGCTGCAAAGTCCATGAAATTTGGCGGGCTGACGCATGACGAGGCCCTCAAGCTGGTGACGCTGAATCCGGCGATGCAGTTGGGCATCGACCAGCGCGTGGGCTCGATCGACACCGGCAAAGACGCCGACCTGGTGATTTACAACCACGACCCGCTGAGCGCGTATGCCGTGGTGCAGAAGACGCTGATTGATGGCCGCGTGTATTTTGATCGCCAGCGCGATATCGCTGCGCGGCCGGAACGCGAGAAAGAAAAGAAAGCGCTACTAGAGAAGGAAAAGAAAGCCGGCGAGAAGAAGCCGGATGCTACCGTGGAAATCGGGAAAAAGCCTGCCGGGAAGCCGGATGAGAAGAAACCCGACGCTGCCAAACCCGACGCCACAAAGCCCGACGACAAAAAACCGGATGCCGCCACGCCGGACAAACCTAAGCCGCCGCAAGACGGCTCCCTCACCGGAGGTGACCTGTGAACCGCCTCACGCGCTGCGCGCGCTTCGTGACCTTCAGTTTCTCGCTTCTGGCTTTGCCGCTTGTAACACTCGCGCAGGCGTCAGCACCTGCGGCCAGCGCTTACGCCATCACGCACGCCAAAATCTTTACCTTGGCTGGACCGCCAATCGAAGATGGCTCGCTGGTGATTCGCGATGGCAAAATTGCTGCCGTTGGAGCGAACATTGAAATTCCCGCGGGCGTGCAGGTGATTGACGGCAAGGGCCTGCAAATTTATCCCGGGCTCTTTGATTCCGTCACGCAGATGGGCCTGCGCGAAATTGGCGCGGTGAGCGCCACGGTGGACGAAACGGAGACCGGCGACTTTAATCCCGACGTTGTTGCTGCGACTGCCGTATTGCCTTCCAGCGAACACATTACCGTGACGCGGGCCGCGGGAATTACAGAGGTGCTGGCGGTGCCGGCGAGCGGCGGCATGGACTCCTTTGGCTCGAGCGGGTTCATTGGCGGGCAGGCGTCCGCAATTCATATGGCGGGCTGGACCATCAACGACATGCTGCTGAAAAAAAGCGCGGCCATGGTGATCAACTGGCCTTCGATCGAGACGCGCACGTTCGATTTCACGACGTTTTCTATTAAAGAGAAGCCGTACACCGAGGCCAAGCAGGAATACGACAAGAAGATCGATGAGTTGGCGGATTGGCTGGACCGCGCGCGGCATTATACGCAGGCGATGGGTCACGCCGGGCCCGCGGACTACAACGCCGACGTGCGACTGGAATCGCTGGCTCCGGTGGTGCGCGGGCAGTTACCGGTGCTGGTGTTTGCCGACGATGCGCGCGACATTCGCAACGCCGTGGAATTTTGCGATAAACAGAAGCTGAAGATGATTCTGGCCGGCGGGCTGGAGGCGTACAAGGTGAAAGACCTGCTGCGCTCGAAGGGGGTGCCGGTGATTTTGCGGCCGGTGCTCACCGAGGTGCAGCAAGAAGACGATGCTTACGATCGCCTGCTGACGCAACCCGCCGAGCTTTCCGCGGCCGGCGTGAAGTTTGCCATGGCCAGCTTTGACAATTCCTTCTCTCGGCGGCTAGGGCAGAATGCCGCTAACGCCGTGGCCCACGGCCTTTCTTATGACGAGGCGCTGAAGGCCGTGACGCTTTATCCCGCGCAGATTTTCGGCTTGGCCGATCAGGTGGGCACACTCGAGAATGGAAGGATTGCCAACTTGATTGTTACCAACGGCGACCCGCTGGAATTGACGACCGATGTGAAATACCTGTTTATCCACGGGCAGATCACTTCGTTGGACAACAAGCAGCTGCGGCTGTATGAGAAGTACAGCCATCGGCCGAGCAGCAAATAGGTTTGCCAAGCTGACGATAGTTTGAAACTTTTTGTGCGCGGCTGCGTTAGTAAGGGTGACGCCCATGCGCAGCCGTCCTCACTGTCGCCGTATTTCCCTGTGTGTGCCGCTGCTCGTTGCGCTGGCGGCGTTCTCTACCCATGCGCAGGACGCCGATAAAATCATCGCGCAAGCCGTGAAAGCGCAGGGCGGGCGCGCTGCGCTCAGCAAAATTCGCACGCTCACGCTGCAAGGCACNNTCATCGAGGCGTACAACGGGAAGTCCGCGTGGCATCAAGACGCCTCCGGGAACATCGCGACGCTGCTCGGCGCCGCGAGCGAGCAACTGGAAGCCGCCGCGCAATATTACAACTCCCATCTGCTCGACCTGAAGAAAGCCAAGGTTGCTGCCGCGTTTATTGGGCACGCTTCCGTCGAAGGACAGGATACGCTGCAAGTGGAACTGACCACGCAGGCGGGCTTTAAGCGTGAGCTATTTTTCGACGCGCAAACGCATTTGCTCCGCAAAGAATCGGCGCAACTCGATGGCGTCGTCGAAGAACTTACCTATTCCGATTACCGGATCGAGAATGGCGTGCAATTGCCGCACGCGCTCGTTTTGCGCCGTGGCGATGCCAGCTACTCCATTACGCTTACGCATGCGGAGGTGAACGGCGCCGTCGGCGAGCGCGTATTCGATTTTCCAAGGAAGGTGCAGGTGGCGCTGCCGGACCTGAAGGAGCTGTTCAAGGAAATCGACGAGAATCAGAAGGCCATCGATAAAATTAAGGAAAATTACGCCGGGACGCGCGTCGAGGAACAGACTGAATTTGAAAAGGATGGCCGCGTGAAAAAGCACGAGGTCAGCGAATTCACGTTTTTCTATCTCGATGGCGATGAAGTGTCCACGCTGGTGAAGAAAGACGGTAAGGCGCTGAGCGAGGAGGAGTTGC
>PMOV01000115.1:0-5373 GCA_003161195.1 Acidobacteriota bacterium
CACCTTCGGAGGTTGTGTGAAGCGTTCCGCAATGATCTGGTTGGTCTTTGCCTGCTTTGCGGGCGCCGCAATATTTCTCGGTCCGCCGCTCCACTCGCAGTTTGCTCCCGCGCCTGGCACGGGCCCCGGCCTGGCGGAAACCGTCGAGGCCATCGACAGCGCGGAAATCACCACGCGCATCCTGTATATCACCGCGCACCCGGACGATGAGTCCGCCCCCATCCTCACGTATCTTGCTCGCGGCCTGCATGCGGACGTCACCCTGCTCTCGCTCACCCGCGGCGAAGGCGGGCAAAACGCTCTCGGCCCCGAGCAAGCTCCGCAGCTTGGCTTAATTCGCACGCAGGAATTGCTTGCCGCCACGCGTGGCTACGGCGTCCATTTGCTGTTCACCCGCGCGCGCGATTTTGGCTACTCCAAAACCGCGGAGGAAACGGAAAAAATCTGGGGCGACCAGGTCAAGGAAGACATGGTTCGCGCCATTCGCACCGTGCGTCCCAACATCGTCATCAACAATCTCATCGGCGGTCACGGCCACCACGTTGCCGCCGGCCTTCTGACGCCCATCGCGGTACAGCTGGCCGCCGATCCCAGTCTCTATCCGAACTTGGGCGACGATCTGGAAGGATTGCCGCTTACCGCCTGGGGCGGCGGCGCACATGCCGTCAAAGTACTGAATGTCGATCGCGGCGCCCGCAAGCCCAATGCCTGGCCAGTTCCCGTCGACGAAATCTCGCCGCTCTACGGCAAGAGCTATCGTGAAATCGCTCTCGACGCGTTCACCAACCACCGCACGCAAGGCATCACCAATTTCCTGAATTCTCCGTTCTTGTCGCAGCCTCTTGCGCTGGTCGCCGAATCCGGGGAAGCGTTCGATCCCAAAATATTGGCGGTGCCGCTGGAAGAATTGTTGAAAACGTCCAAAGACCTTCCACATGGCGCGCCCCATGGGGAGATCGGCGCGCTGCCGGAAGCCGCCAGGAAAATCCGTGCGGCGCATGCTGCCGCGCTCTCACTGGACTGGGTAGCGGCAGCAAAAAATATCGCGGACGCGGAATTGATCATGGCCACGCCGTTTGCCGGGAAATACCCGGGCGAAAAAGCTTCTTCCAAGCCCGCCACAGCGGAGTTTCCGGGCGACCTGATCGCCCTGGCGAAAGCCACTAAACACTTAGACCGTGCACTAGCGCTCATAGCGGGCCTGCAGGTGACGGCTGACGCGGATCGCAGCGAACTCGTCGCCGGCGAAAACGTAACCATAAAAACCAGAGCGCGCTGCCGCCCGGAACTGCATTGTGAATTTGGCGCCACTCACTTGGAGTCGTACTCGCCGCAAGCTGCGCCGGTGCTCGAAGAAACGAAGCGTAGCTCCGAAACGCCGGGGCAAGTGGAAATTACCGCGGTAGTGAAACATCCGCCGACGCCGGATCCCGCCGCGGTCATCCTGCCAGAGCTGCCGCCCGTCGCGGTGATTGTCCAGGACACCACCATTGACGGCTACGTTTTGCACTACGTGCAACCCGTGACGCACATTGCCGCCACCACCGCCAAGGCGGAGCGCGTGCCGTTGCGCGTGGTGCCGGCGTACACTCTGGCCGTTGAACCGGACCAAGTGGTCGAAGTTTTGCCGGGAGCGGAGCGTCCGCTCGATGTGTTACTGCGCGTGCATTCCTACGCTACGCAGCCCGCGAAAATCACTGCCGGCCTGACCGTGCCGCAGGACTGGACCGCGGGTCCGCCGGCCGTGCTGGACTTTTCGGGCGAAGGCGACCAATACGCGCGCATCCACGTCGCTCCGCCCGCCAAACTCGCGCCAGGCAACTACACCATTACGGCGTATGCGCAGCGCGGGGACGAAAAATTTTCTGTCTCCGTTGAGCCCTTCGTCTCCATGCCGCTGCTGCTGTGGACTTCGCCCGCGCAATGCGTGGTGCACGCCTTCGACATCAACGTGCCGCGCGATTTGCACATCGGCTACATTTCCGCCGAGCAGGAACCGGTGCCCGAAGCGCTCGCGCGCGTCGGCATCCACGTGGATCCCCTGGATGCCGCGGCGCTTAATTTTGGCGACCTCGCAAAATTCGACGCCATCGTGGTTGGCGTGCGCGCTTACGAATTGCGCCCGGAGCTTCCCGGCGCGAATCAGCGCTTGCTTGATTACGTTTTGCAGGGCGGCACACTGGTGGTGCAATACCAGCGCGATTTTGCCTGGGATAAATTTCAATACGCGCCGTATCCCGCAAAAATCGACGGCGCCGGTGGGCCGCTGCCGCGCATCACCGACGAAAACGCCGAGGTAAAATTTCTGAAGCCCGACGATCCACTACTAAACACGCCAAACAAAATAACCCCGCAGGATTTTCAAGGCTGGATTCAGGAGCGCGGCTTGTATTTCTGGAGCCAGTTCGATGCGAAGTACACGCCGCTGCTTTCCATGCACGATCCTGGCGAGGCAGACTTGAACGGCGGCCTGGTGTACACGCGCTACGGCAAAGGTTTATATATTTACGCGGGGCTGGCATTCTTCCGGCAGTTGCCGGAAGGCGTCCCCGGCGCGTATCGCTTATTCGTGAATCTCGTCAGCGCCTCGCGCGACGCGAAGTCGCCGCAATAGACGAGCCGTTCGATCGGCGTGTCCCATCCCAGCGTCACATCGGTGTGTCGGCGTCTGCGCCAAGAAGGAAACCGCGCTGTGAGTTTTGCTGCGCGGCGTTGCCAAAATGATATTCTCCGTGCGAGGAGTTGCGCGCATGAGTGAAGTTTTGGCAAATCATTTGGCTAGCCGGTCGGATCGCTTGGCCGCGCACAGCCACACGCATAACCGATGGACTTCGCGCTCGTGCATGGTGCGCGTGGCGATAGTATTCGCGCTGGGCTTGTTGCTCGCGGCCGCACCGGCGGCGGCGCAGAAAAAAAAGAAGACGCCGCCCGCGGATAGCTCGCTCACCCTGCCGCTGCCGGACGAGCAGCAGGTGGACTACACCATCTCCGAAATGCTCGGCGCCTGGCAGCTCGGCGACGTCGAGAAAATGCACAAGGATTACGGCGACGACGTCATCGTGGTGAACGGTATATATGCGCCACCGGTGATCGGCTGGAGCAACTACCTCGCGACTTACCAACAGCAGCGGGCGCGCATGCAGCGGGTGCGCCTGGATCGCGCGAATACGTACATCAAAGTGGATGGCGATGTGGCCTGGGCATGCTATCAGTGGGATTTTTCAGCGCTGGCCGACGAACAAACCGCCACCGCGCAGGGCCAGACCACGCTCGTGCTCAACAAACGCGATGGCCACTGGGTGATTGTGCTGAACCACACGTCGCTGGTGCCTTCGGCGCCGCCGCAGCCCGCAACCACTCAACCCAGCAATTCGCAACCTCTCAGTTCGCAACCAAGTAACGCGCAACCAAATGCTGGGCCGCCTAAGACGGACCCGCAAACTACTTCCAAGCCTCCCGCAGCGTAAGCCGTCACTCCCAAGCCGCTGCCGGTGCGGTTGCGGGGCGTAACGCCCTGCTGCGCGCACAACTCTCGCGCGAAACGGAAACATCCCGGTTTTCGCCGCCGCCAATAACTGCGCGGATTTAAGCGGGGCTAGAAATTCTTCAGGCCCTGATAGACGTACATACCGACGATGAGCAGCAACAAGCCGCCAGAGGCGAAGCCCGTGGCGAGTATGGGGCGCGCCAGCGCGGTGATGCGGTTGATCAGTTCTTGCTGCTCGCGGGCCAGGTAGTCTTCGCCTTTGCTGAGGAATATCTGATCATCTTCGTGGCTGGTCAGCAGTGTGCGCCAGATCATGAGCGCGATGAAAACGACGGTGATCACCGACCAGGCGATGGCTAGATACAGCATGGGCCCAGTGAAAATAGCTTCCCAGGATTGCATTTGGTGGACCTCCTGATGCGAGAGCGGTTCGATAGGCCTGTTAGGAGCCGGGGTGCCGGAAACCGGACCGGCAGAGAAACAGACACTTGAAGCCCGAACCGTTGAGCGGAGTATAGCATTGAGGATTGAAGAATTCACTGTTACATATACAAAAAATGAATGGCGGGGGCGGAAACTCACCGGAGTGACGCATACGGGTGGGGGGTGGGGTATGGTTGCGTAAACCGCTGATTATAAAGTGTTTATATTACAATACGTGCTTATGATTTTGTAAGTGTTCATTCTAATGGAGTTACAAGGCTAATTTTTGTAAGTGTTCATTCCAATGAAGTTAAGCTTACTGTATGCGGCGACTCGCGTGATTGGTCGTTCCTTCTTCACCAGTGGACTAAACTGCTTCGCATCAATGAGTTACGGCAGAGTTGGATCGCGGTCGCTTGTGGCCAGCGTTGGACCGCAAAAGTGGCGGAATAGGGGTATAGTTGCGCGACGTAGTCACGTTCGATTCAGACGTACCAGCGGGAGCTGGAGAGAACAAGATCCCAGCTCGGTGAGTCTAAATCCTTTAGCGTGACCGCAGTTTTCAAGGCGTCTTGATCGAGGAAGGTCGGCGAGCGTCTACGTGACATGTTCAATGTTGCAGCCGCCTGGTGCCCTCAGACGACGGCGCCGTGGAGATTGGCTCGAGTTGCGCGGCGCCAAATTTTTTCTGCGAGGGGACTCGCGAGGCGCGCGTCGTTATGTTGGCTTTCGGGTCTGCGTGGGTTAAAATAATGGGCGCGGCGAAGTTGCAGGGATACAGCTGAAACACGTCCGCTGAACCACGTTGTACACCCCCAGTTGTTACGGTGCCCAGGTGGCGGAACTGGCAGACGCGCTAGATTCAGGTTCTAGTGGCCGCAAGGTCGTGGAGGTTCGAGTCCTCTCCCGGGCACCAATTTTGTTTTAAGAGTTCTGGATGCGAGACGGTTCGGAAGCATTCCCATTGAGCTTGATTTGAGCCTCTCCGATCCGACCGCAACTCCTTTCTCGCAGACCCCGCTGGCCGCTTCCAGCAAGCGACTCCTGCCGTGGCTGATCGCCGTGGCGCTTTTCATGGAGTCGCTGGACACCACGATTCTCAATACCGCGGTGCCGGCGATCGCCGCCGCACTCCATGTTGCTCCACTCAGCATGAAGTCGGTGCTGGCAAGCTACACGTTGAGCCTCGCGGTTTTCATTCCCATCAGCGGCTGGATGGCGGACCGCTGCGGAACGCGACGTGTGTTCGCGTCTGCCATTGCGATATTCACGCTGGGTTCCTTTCTCTGCGGCCTGTGCACCAACATCCACGTGCTGGTGGCGTGCCGTATCCTGCAGGGTTGCGGCGGCTCGATGATGGTGCCGGTCGGCCGGCTCACGTTAGTGCGGGCCTTCGCCAAATCCGAACTGGTTCGCGTGATTAGCTTCATTTCGATCCCCGCCTTGATTGCCCCCATGCTGGG
>PMOV01000115.1:5378-11900 GCA_003161195.1 Acidobacteriota bacterium
TCGCGCTGCTTTCGTACGTATTGGAAGTGTTTGGCGAGCACACGCTGAACGCGCTGGAAATGTTGGGGCTTCTGGGCATTTCCATCGCTCTGCTGGCGGGCTATGGGTTTCACGCAACGAGAAGCACGCATCCACTGTTGCGTCTCGCGTTATTTCGCATTCGCACGTTTCGCGCGGCGGTGGCCGGCAGCTTTGTGACGCGGCTGGGCATTGGGGGCATTCCGTTTCTCTTTCCACTGCTGTATCAAGTGGGCCTGGGATTCACACCGATTCAGTCCGGGTTGCTGATGATTCCGCAGGCCATCGCGTCCATGAGCTTGAAGCCGGCGATGCCGCGGATTCTGGCGCGCTTTGGCTACCGCGCGGTGCTCATAACGAACACCTTGCTCATGGGCCTGCAGATTTTGCTTTTCGCAACCATCGGCAAGGCCACACCGGTGTGGCTGATCGTCATCGAGGTGTTCTTTTTCGGGTTCTTCACGTCCTTGCAATATACGAGCATGAACACGCTGGTGTACGCCGACGTGGACGAAGAACAGGCGAGCAGCGCGAGTTCGATTGCCAGCACTGCGCAACAGATGGCCGTCAGTTTCGGCGTGGCCGCGGCGTCGCTAGTGACCGCGTTTTTCATTGCCGATCGTCATACGTCCAGCGCCCCGCAATTCATTCATGGCATCCATCGCGCATTTTTTGTGCTGGGTGGAATGACCATCGTGTCCACCCTCGTTTTCGGTGAATTGAAACGAGGGGACGGCGAGGCGGTGAGCCAGCGTACGGGGTTGCACGGCGCGTAGAGCCTGGGGCTTCTTGCGTGTGCGGTTTGCGGACTGATCGCGCGACGTCTTGGGATCATCGGGAGAGTGCACGCAAATTGTTGCGGAAGCGGTCTGCATCGCCATCGTGCAGAAGCGCCTCGACCGCGGTGTGATTCGCCCTCCAGATTGGAACGGCGCGTACGAGCAACTTTCGCCCCTTGGCCGTCAGGGTCATGCGACGGGCGCGACCGTCCGCGGGGTCTGCCGTGACCTTGACCAGACTTCGGCGCCGCAATGCCTTGAGAACGGCCGTCAGGGTGGTCCGGTCCATTCCGAGCAGGGACGCAACGGCGGCCATGCCTGGTGGTTCCGGACGGTTCAGGGACATCATCAGCGAGAATTGCCCGTTGGTCAGGCCAAGGGGGCGCATGGCATCGTCGAAGCGCCGCGCCAGGGCCCTGGCGGCTCGCTGCACATGAAGACAGAGGCAAGAGTCGCGGACTTCGAGCGTGGTCTCAAAGCTGGGCTTCGCAACGGTGGCCATAGACAGATAGTATGGATATCAACGTGTGTTGCCAAGAGGTCGCGGCGATGGTAGGTTGATATCAATATATTCCCCCGAATGTAAGGTCATCGCGTACCGATGCGCTGGTCTTCATGGGCAGGAGAAATTATGGAACGAAAAAGGGTGAGGACGGGCGCAGTAAGCAGCATTGCCGTGGTCGCAATGCTGGCCGCGGCATGGCCCGCGCCAGCGCAAAACGCCAAGACCGCCTATCCGGCCATGGCTCCGCTCGAGCAATACCTTATGCCGGATCGCAACGAAGAGATCAACCTGGCGCGCAGCGCTGCGCCGGACTCTATCTCCGGCGCGGCTGAAGTTCTGGTTCTCGGCAAAGCGGGCTATGAGACTGCCGTTCCGGGGAAGAACGGTTTCGTATGCCTGGTGGAACGGTCTTGGACGGCCGGAATCAACGATCCGGATTTTTGGAATCCCAAAACGCGCGGTCCGCTGTGCCTCAATCCTGCGGCGGTGCGGACCTACCTTCCGCGCACGATCAAAAAGACCGAGTTGGTCATCGCCGGGCGGACGAAAGCGCAGATCTTCGAGGCGGTCGCCGCAGCCATCGATAAGAAGGAACTGCCGGCGCCGGAGCCCGGCGCGATGTCCTATATGCTCTCGAAGCAAGGCTATTTGGGCGACCAAGCCGGCGGACCGTGGCTTCCGCACCTGATGTTTTTTACTCCCGAAACCGATTCCAAGGCGTGGGGCGCGGATCTTCCCGGGTCGCCGATAATCACGTTTCAAAATCCGGAGGAGCGCCTGACCGTTTTTCTGATTCCCGTACGCCGCTGGTCGGATGGCACGCCCGGTCCCCCTCCGGCTGCGCAGTAGCGTTCGATCTCGAGCGGGCCGCGGTCCTTGCAAGAACCCCTTGCAAGAAGAAGAACCGTCCGAGCCGAGCGCAGGAGGGCTGCTGGAGTTTGCCGTTTTGTTTTTTTGCATCGCGCTGCACAAAAAGAGCGATGCAACAGCTTTTACCACGTATGCCCAACACCCCGGGCTAGAGCAGGAGGTCGACGGAGTCGAGGTAATTCCGGCCGCCTCCTGTTCTCCTAAGGATCCCGCAGGTCCTGATAATTAGGCTAAGACGCGCTAGATTCAGGTTCCAGTGGCCGCACGGCTCGTGGAGGTGCGAGTCCTCTTCCGGGCACCAATTTTGTTTTAAGAGTTTTGCTTCGTGTTGGTTTTGAAGCTTTCTGCTCCGGTAATCCCGACAACGCAAGAACGAAAATCTACCGTTCCTGCGCCGGACTCACTGAGGGCATGCGGCCCCGCCATCGATCCAGATCCTCATTTGCTTTGCGGTTTCCTCTCGCGTAAGCGGTGGCAGGGTCCTGCCGTCGCCGGGGTTCCATCCCCATCCGACCAGACCATCGTGGGCGACGTGATCGTAGAGTTGTTCCAGAGTGCGGTTGCCGTTTTCTTTGGGATTTTTGATTTGACGGCAGAGATCGGGGGCGGAGCGCCCAACGAAAACCATTTTCTGTCTCGGATTGGGGAGAGACCACCTGGGGTTTCCCGGCGGCATATGATCGCCGGGTAGATTGGCGGCTTGGTGGCAAGTGTCACAGCGCATGGCGCTGACACCGTGGCCGTCTTTGCCGCGCTTCACATTTTGCATGTGGACGTGACTGTCGTCGCCCTGGAGGGGAGCGTCACCCGCCGGGTGACAGTTTTGGCAGCGCGGAGAAGTGAAGACACGATAGACCTGCAAAAACGCCTGACTCGAGGCCGCGGTGTCGGGCCTGGGAGCCTTGGGCGCGGCATAGAGGCTAGAGACGAGACCCATGGCCAAAAGCGAAACGCAGAACGAGACGAGCGCTGCGACTACGGCACCGGATGGTTTGTTTGCCCGGTTGCGCGTCATGATTTCACCCCGCTGGTTGCGGCTAATTCCCTGGCGCGGATGGGAAGACGCCGGACGCGCTTGCCAGTGGCGGCGAAAATTGCGTTCGTCAGGGCTGGAGCCACCGGAGGAACGCTCGGTTCGCCGACGCCCGTCGGACTCTCTTCGCTGGGCATGATGTGAACTTCAATTTGCGGCGTCTCGAAGATGCGCATCATGGGGTAGTCGTAAAAATTATGCTGTTGCACGCGGCCATCTTTTAGGGTGATTTCCGTCTTTAACGCGGCGGTGAGCCCGAAGATGATACCACCCTCCATTTGCGCGGTTACGATGTCTGGATTGATTACGCGGCCGCAATCCACCGCGCAAACGACGCGATGGACGCGAACAGCGCCATCCTTTTCGACGCTGGCCTCGACAATCTGCGCGACATAGGTGTCAAAAGAAAAATGCGTGGCGATGCCGCGGCCGTGTCCAGCAGGCAGAGGCTGGCCCCAGTTGCCTTTTTCCGCAACCAAATCGAGCAGCGCCAGCATGCGCGGTTGTTTTGCCAGCAGCGCGCGGCGCAATTGGTACGGATCTTTGCCGCCGGCGTGCGCCATTTCGTCAAAGAAGCCTTCGACGGAGAATCCCGTATGGGAATGGCCGACCGAGCGCCACCATTGTACCGGCACGCCGATTTTTGGCGAGTGCAAGTCCACTTGCAGATTCGGGATGCCGTAAAGAAGGTCCGCGGCGCCTTCGACCGAGGCCGCGTCGATCCCGTCTTTAATGCCGAAGGATTCGAACAGCGTTCCAGCCATGATGGATTGGCCGACGATGGTGTGGGTCCAGGCAACGGGGTGGCCTTGGGCATCGAGGCCGGCAGAGAAGCGGTCGTGCCACATCGGGCGATACCAGCCGCCGGCGAGATCGTCTTCGCGGGTCCAAACAACCTTTACGGGAGCTTTGGCGATTTTGGCCACATTCACGGCTTCAATGATGAAGTCCGACGCAGGATTGGCGCGGCGCCCGAAGCCGCCGCCGAGAAGTGTGGTATTAATTTTTACTTTGTCCGGCGGAAGTCCCGCAGTTTTTGCGGCCTGCATGCGGTCGACGGTCTGAAATTGCGTGCCAGTCCAGAGTTCGCAACTGTCCGGGCGAAGATCGACGACGCAATTCAGCGGCTCCATCATGGCGTGCGCCAGATAGGGGACGTCATATTCCGCGGTGATGACTTTGGCAGCGCCTGCGAGTGCCGCGGTGGCGTCGCCTTCTTTTTTCGCGATGATGCCGGGGGTAGCGGACTGTTTGGAGAAGTCGGCGAGCATTTGTTCGGTGGAGAGAATGGCGTTGGGGCCATCTTCCCAGGAGACCTGGAGTTTTTCGCGAGCTTGTTTCGCCGACCAGAAACTCTTCGCGACGATGGCGACGCCTTCCGGAATTTGTTCAATGGCGAGAACGTCGCGAATTGTGCGGGCCTCGGTGGCATCCACGGATTTAACCTTTCCGCCGAAGACGGGAGGCCGGGCGACCACGGCGTAAACCATGTTGGGAAGTGTTACGTCGAGGCCAAACTGCGCGGTGCCATTGGTCTTTTCTTTGGTGTCAACGCGATGCTTGGGTTTGCCGATCAGCGTGAACTGCTTGGGATCTTTCAGCGGCACGTCGGCGGGTGGACTGAGTTGGGCGGCCTCCATGGTGAGCGAGCCATAGGTTGCTTTCTTCCCGGTGGGCGCGTGAACTACTACGCCGTTGAGGGCCTGGCAGCTGGAGGGTTCAACGTTCCACTGTTTCGCCGCCGCTTGCACCAACATAACGCGGGCCATCGCGCCCATTTTGCGAAGGCGCTGCCACTCGGAGGGCGTGGAGGAGCTGCCCCCGGTCATTTGGACTCCATAGACGGTATGGTTGTACGCGGGATCGACGGGCGCGGATTCCACCCTTACTTTCGACCAATCCGCTTGCAATTCTTCGTTCAAGACCATGGCGAGACTGGTGTAAATACCCTGACCCATTTCGGAGTGGGCGGAGATTACCGTGACCGTATCATCCGGGGCGATACGCACGAAAGCGTTGGGTGCGAAGAATTTGGCGTCCGCCGCATCACGCCGCGCCGCGGCAGTGAGAAGTTCCGGTACAAATCCTGCGATGCAAAGTCCCGCGCCGGCGGCGGCAGTAGTCTTCAGGAAGGAACGCCGCGCCGTACGCGATGCTGCTTTGCCGACAGCTTCCAGCAAGTGCAAATCCGGATGTACTTGGCGCGGGTCTGCGGGGCGGTTCATGATTTGTTCCTTTCCGGTGCCATTTCCGCAGCCCGGTGAATGGCGCGGCGGATGCGCGGGTAGGTGCCGCAGCGGCAGATGTTGCCCCCCATGGCTTCGTCGATGTCTTGGTCAGTGGGTTTAGGAATTTCGCGAAGAAGGACAGCCGCGCTCATGATTTGGCCAGACTGGCAGTACCCGCATTGCGGAACATCGATTTCGATCCAGGCACGCTGTAGCGGATGGGAGGAATCCGGGGAGAGGCCTTCTATGGTGGTGACCTGCTTGCCTTCCACACGGGAAAGAGGCGCGACACAAGAGCGGATGGCTTTGCCGTCCAGGTGGACAGTGCAGGCTCCGCAAAGCGCCATGCCGCAGCCGAATTTTGTTCCCGTGAGGCCGAGTGAATCACGAAGCGCCCATAACAGCGGTGTTGCGGGATCGAGATCCACTTCCACTGTTTTTCCGTTTAGAACAAAACTGGTCATAGCCCACCTCCTTGGCTGTGCTGCGCGACTACGCCCAAAGGATATAGCGGATTGCCTCATTTCTTCAAAGAAGGGTGAGCGGAGATGAAACTCGTGCATCATGCGACGAAGATGTGCGCCCGGGCTTGCACAGCTTCGCGGTTGGCTAATTGGTGATCATCTATGCAGGATGCGGACGTTGTGATTCTTCGTGTGCCGCATGGCCGTCGAAGAATAGAGGCGTTGCTGAACCCATAGCGGCCGAAACAACTCACCACGGCTAGTCGCGGCTGTTCTTGTATTTGTCTTTGTCTTTTTTGTCGCCGACTTCGGCGAAGCGTTTTTCCAGGGCGGCTTTGCCGAAGAAGCTGGGGGTTAGGCCGGTGTTGTAGGTGCAGGTGGCGTAGAAGGCTTGGTAGAAGCGGCGGCCATCGCGTTCGCGGGTGATTTGCAGCGGGGTCATGACGCCGCCGAGGCGCTGATAATTGGTGTAGATGGTGGTTTCGCTAGTGCGCTGGTTGTAGGTGCGGTCGATGGTCGTGATGACGCTGCGGGCCAGCAGATGGCTGATGCGTTCGATGGCCAGGCGCTGCGTGAGGTCGGCTTCGGGATCGCTGAATTCGACCCACTCGACTTCTTTCATGTC
>PMOV01000115.1:11948-20657 GCA_003161195.1 Acidobacteriota bacterium
CCTTTTTTGGCGTAGTCGATGCGGTGTTTGTCCGGATAGAGCCAGTAATCCTTGAAATCGATGTAGCCGATGAGTTCGCCGCTGTGGCCGAAATTGGCGCGGCGGCCGTCGCACTGGCGGTCGTGGATTTCGGTGTAGGAATCGCCGCCGAGGGCGTCGACGAGCTGGGCGAGGACTTCGCGGGCTTTGGCGGCGCTGGCTTCGGGCAGCATGGTATCGGGATTTTGCGCGGAGGCGCGGGAAGGCGCGAGCGCGAAGGACAAAGCGACCAGGGCTGGGATTAGCAAAATGGATTTCATAATTTTTCCGTGACCAAAAAGGATGCAACAAAGCAAAGGCGACGTTTACATGATGACTTCGCCGGTCAGGAGCGATAAGACAAAGGCACCCGCCGCAGAAGGCGGCCGCTACAAGTTCAGCCGCAGAGGACCGAACCGCCGTTTACATTGATGATTTCGCCGGTCAGGAAGTTGGCCAGGTCGGAAGCCAGAAAGAGGATGGGGCCGGCGATTTCTTCGGCGGTGGCGGGGCGGCCCATGGGAATGACGGAAGCGGCCATTTTCGCGCCGGCTTTGGTTGCGAGGACCGGATTGGACATGTCCGTGGCGACCCAGCCGGGGGCGACGGAGTTTACGAGGATATTGTGGCGGGCGAGTTCGGTGGCCAGGCCCTTGGTGAAGCTGATGATCGCGCCTTTCGAGGCGCCGTAGTGAGTGTGAAACGATTCGCCGCGCTGGCCGGCAGTGGAGCTGATGGGGATGATACGGCCGGACTTTTGCTTGATCATATGCGGGACGGCGAAGTGGATGATGGAGTAGACGCTCTTGAGATTGACGCGCATCATCTCGTCCCACTGGGCCTCGGTCATTTTTTCGATGGGCAGGTCCTCGATATTCCAGACGCCGGCGTTGGCCACGAGAATGTCGAGGCGGCCGAGGCGGGCGATGGTCTGCTCGACGAGCTTTTTGTTGTCGGCATGACGGCCAACGTCGGCTTTGAAGGCTTCGACGCGGGTGCCGTGGCGGCCGGCTTCTTTCTCGAGTTCGCTGGCCGCTTCCTTGGCTTTGTTGTAATTGAACATCACGTCCGCGCCGGCCTGCGCGAAGAGTTTTACCGCGGCGGCGCCGATGCCGCGCGAGCCTCCGGTGATCAGAGCTGCCTTGCCTGCCAGTGAAATCATTCCATCCCCCAGAAAATCGTGTGCGCAGCTGTGCCGCGGATGCGAGCGCTTTGGCGCGAATCCCTTTTTCAGCCCTCTGCGGGCAGCTAACGTGATTGCGTGAGAGCGCCACGCGCGTGGCGCACGGCGGCAACAAAGTCCTCAAACAGGCGGGCCGCCAAGGCATCGCTGCCCATGCGTTCCGGGTGCCACTGTACACCAACGACCCACGGGGCGTCGCCCGTCCACTCGACGGCTTCCATGATGCCGTCCGGGGCTTTGGCGGTGACGCGGAGGCCTTTGCCGGGGCGGTCGACGGCCTGGTGGTGGCTGGAATTGATAACGGCGTGCTCCGAACCGTTCAGTCGGGCTAGGAGGCTGCCCGGGATTAGCTCGGCGGGGTGCGTCAGGTCGCCGGAATGAGCGGAGGCGGCGAGGTCGGTTTTGCCGTGGGTCAGCGAGCCCGGGCGTTCGGAGGGAATATCCTGGATGAGCGTGCCGCCTTGGTGGACATTTAGGGCTTGGCAGCCGTAACAGATAGCAAGGACAGGTTTTAGGTTGGCAAAAGCGTGGTCGAGGATGGTCGCGTCGGTGGCGTCGCGGCGAGCGTCGGCCTCGGCCGTCAGGGGGCTTTTGGCCTCGTGGTAGCGCGCTGGGTCGACGTCGGAAGGGCTGCCGGGGAGGACGAAGCCCTCGAGGTGGTTCAGCTGAGCGCACAATTCCGCCGGGGACTGCTGAAGCGAGATGGCTTCTGGATCTGCACCTGCTTCGCGGAGGGAGGCGAAGTAATAGTCGAGTTTTTGGCGGCTGCCGGCCTGCTCCTCCTGGGTGGTGCGCCAGGGGATGCCGACGCGGAGGCGAGGTTCGGAGTTGGCAGGCGGGGTCATTGGGACTAAGGAATCGTAGCATTGGGAAGCGGAAGCGGCAACCGGGCGGCGGGAAGCGCAATGTTGGGGGTTACTCGTGGATAGCGGTGCGGAGTATGGGGTGCGTCGCTAAGTACCCGAGGCGCGGAGGATACCTGCAGCCGACGGTGCGCGATCAAGGCAGAAGACAGGGCGCTGGAAAAAAACCGGAAGTGCGGCGAGTCGCTGGGCGAGGTGCTTTTCTGAAGCCGATTGCAGGGTGACATGGCCGAGCTTGCGTCCGGGGCGCGGCGACTTGCCGTACAAGTGCAGGTGCGCGTCCGGGATGGATAGGACGTCGGCGGGATCGGGAACTTCGCCGATGAGGTTCAGCATGGCGGAATGGCCGTGAGCTGCCGTGGAGCCTAGCGGGTAGCCGCAGACCGCGCGGAGGTGATTTTCAAATTGGCTGGTGACCGCGCCCTCGATGGTCCAGTGGCCGGAATTGTGGACGCGGGGCGCCATTTCGTTCGCCAGGAGCTCGCCGTTGGCGCATTCGAAAAGTTCGATGGCGAGAACGCCGACGTACTCGAGTGCTTCCAGGACGCGGCGGGCGGCGTCTTCGGCGGTGGCGCGCGTTTTGGGCGCGAGATGCGGCGCGGGCGCCAGCGAGAGGCGGAGAATGCCTTCGCGATGATGATTTTCGACAAGCGGGTAAAAAATAATTTCGCCGCTGCGAGAGCGAACGGACAGGATGGACAGTTCGCGAGCGAAAGGCACGAATTGTTCCAGGACGAACGGCGCGGTGCCGGCCGAATGCGTTGCCGAGGCCGCATCGCCCGCGTGCACGTGCGCGGGCATTTCGGATTTTGCGCGCAGCACGTCGGCGGGTTCGCGCAGGAGCCACTGACCTTTGCCGTCGTAGCCGAGGCGGCAAGTTTTTAATACGGCGGGGAGGCCGAGTTTCTGCACGGCGTGATCGAGGGAGTCGGCGTTTTTTACCGCGAGAAAATCCGGCGTGGCGATGCCGAGTTTACGGAAGAGGGATTTTTCGCTGAGGCGGTCTTGCGCCACTTCGAGGGCTTGCGGCGGCGGATAGACCGGCAAGCGTTGCGCCAGGGTTTTCACACTGCCTACCGGCACATTTTCAAATTCGTAAGTGACCAGGTCCAGGCCGTTGGCGAAGCGCTCGAGGGCTTCGGCGTTGGTGAAGTCCGCGTTGACGCGCAGCGCGATGCGGCCCACCGGAGCTTCCGGCGAGGGATCGAGGAAGCGGAATTGCAGTCCCAGCGGATAGCCTGCCAGCGCGAGCATGTAGCCGAGTTGGCCGCCACCGAGAATGCCGACGTTCACCGGCGTTGTCCTTTGCGCTTAGCGGAAGGCGCAGGCTTCGCGGGATCCGGATTTGCCAGCACACGCTTGGTTTGTATCGCCCGAAATTGCCGCAGTGATTCGCGGATGCGCGGATGCTTCGCGCCCAAAATTGCCGCCGCCAGCAACGCGGAATTGATCGCCCCAGCCTTGCCGATGGCTAACGCGCCGACCGGTATGCCTGCGGGCATTTGCGCGATGGAGAGCAGCGAGTCCAGCCCTTTCAGTGCTTTTGATTCCACCGGAACGCCGAGCACCGGCAGCACGCTTTTCGACGCGGCCATACCGGGCAGGTGCGCGGCTCCGCCGGCGCCGGCGATGAGAACTTCGACGCCGCGTTTTTCGGCGCTGGCCGCGTAGGCAAAGAGCAAATCCGGCGTGCGGTGCGCGGAGACGACCTTCGTTTCATGTGGAACATGCAGGCTCGCGAGCGTCAGGGAGGCGTGTTCCATGGTCTCCCAGTCGGACGTGGAGCCCATGATGATGCCCACCAGCGGCTTGCGCGCGCCGCCGCTTGATGCGAATTTTGCTCGATCTTGCGGTTTGACGGGCAACTCAGATCCTCGCTGGTTCGTTCACGATTTTTCGCGCCCCGCTGCTGCTAAGGATTCGAGCTCGCGTTTCCCCTGCAGACGATACTCCATTTTAATCGCAGTCGGGTACTTGCACGCGACTTTTCCAGTACTGCCGAAGCTGGCCGACCAGGTACAGCGAGCCGGTGATGAAAATTGCATCCTCGGCGGTGGAGTGCGACAACGCATAGTCCAACGCTTCTTGCGGCGCGGGAATGACGCGGCTGCGCGCGGCGTAATGGCCCGCCATCTCCGCAAGCTGCGCGGCGGAGATGGCGCGCGGGTTCTGCGGCGCGGTGAAAATTACCTCATCAGCCAACGGGAAAAGAATACCGGCGATTTCGTCCACGGCTTTATCGCGCATGGCGCCGAAGAGCAAGCGCACCGTCTTGCCCGCGAAAGTTTCCTGCAGAAAATCCGCCAGCGCGCGCGCTGCGGAAGGGTTATGAGCGCCGTCGAGATAAATGTCCGGTTGTGAAGAGAGTTTTTCCATACGGCCGGGCCAGCGCGCGGCAGAAATGCCTTGGCGAATGGCGTCGTCGGAGATGCGCACGCCGCTGCGTGTGAGTTGGCGCGCGGCGGCCGCGGCGTTCAACGCGTTTTGCAATTGAAAGCGGCCGGGAAGTTGCGGCGCTATCTCCATGAACCAGCCGGAAGCCAGTTCGTGTACTCTTGCGCGCGCACAGTCATGCTCTCCGGGAAGTTCTTCCATGCGATAATCGCTCGCCGTATCCACCACCGGGCACGCCAGCTCCCGCGCGCGGCGCACGAGCACCTCGTGTGCTTCCGGGCTTTGCTCGCCGGCGAGAATCACCGGCACGCCGGGCTTGAGAATGCCGGCCTTCTCCGCGGCGATCTCATGCAGCGAATGCCCCAGAAAGTTTTCATGATCGAAGGCGATGCGCGTAATGATGGTCACCACGGGCGCGAGAATATTCGTGGCGTCCAGCCGCCCGCCTAATCCCACCTCAAACACGGCGAATTCGACGCGCTCGACCGCAAAAAACGCAAACGCCATGGCGGTGACACATTCGAAATAGGTGGGATGCGCGCGCAGGCGGCCCTCCGCCAGCAGCGTTTCGATGGTTTCGCGCAGATTGGTGAAGACGGCGGCAAATCGCGCGTCGCTGATGTCTTCGCCATTCACGCGGATGCGCTCGTTGATTTTCTCGAGGTGCGGGGAGGTATTCAGCCCGGTGCGAAATCCTGCGCGGCGCAAAATGGATTCGAGAAACGCGGCGGTCGAGCCTTTGCCGTTGGTGCCGGCGATGTGCGCGCTGGGATACGCGCGTTCCGGATGGTCGAGCCGTTCCACGAGTACGCGAATATTGTCGAGATGGAATTTGGCTGCGGCGGCCTGCGTGGGCGCGGCGAGTTCGCGGCCCAGAGACAGCAAATATTGGACGGAAGCGTCGTAGTTCATCGGAGGGGGTTACCAGCCGCATGCTGATGATTATTACGTGTCAACGGAGACGAGCGCATTTCCGCGGTGTTCAGTGCGAACCGGTCACGTAAGTAACAAATCGAGCGAACCGGCGATGAAATTCTTCAACTCTTTGCGCGGCACGATGGCGTCCAGAAATCCATGCTCCAGCAAAAATTCGCTGCGCTGAAAGCCTTCGGGCAGCTTCTGGCGAATGGTCTGTTCGATCACGCGCGGGCCGGCAAAGCCGATCAACGCCCCCGGTTCGGCAATATTTAAATCGCCGAGCATCGCGAAACTGGCGGTGACGCCTCCGGTGGTCGGGTCGGTCAGCAAAGAGATGAACGGCAGCTTGGCTTCGTCAAAGCGCGCCAGCGCGGCGGAAACTTTCGCCAGCTGCATCAGGCTGATGGTGCCCTCCATCATGCGCGCGCCGCCCGAACATGAGACGGCGATAAACGGTTGGCGCGTTTCCATGGCCAGCTCAATCCCGCGCGTGACTTTTTCTCCCACCACCGCGCCCATGGAGCCGCCGATGAAGCCAAACTCCATCGCGCAGATCACCACCGGCCGGCCGTTTAATTGGCCCTCGGCGGTAATGATGGCGTCGTTCACGCCGAGTTTTTTCTGCGCGTCCTTGATCCGTTTGGCGTAGGGCTTCAGGTCCACGAAGTGCAGCGGGTCCGTGGAGGTCATGCCGGCGTCGTGCTCCGTCCAGCGCCCGTCCAGCAATAATTCCAGCCGTTGCTGCGCGGACATTTTGAAATGAAACTGGCACTTGGGGCAGACGAAGAGGTTTTCTTCCAGATCCTTGCGGAAGACGATGGTGCCGCAGGACTCGCACTTCATCCACAGGCCTTCGGTGCGCACGCGGCGATCCTCGGGAGCGGTAGCTTGTTCGATCGATTTTTTTTCCCGCTTAAACCAGGCCATAGTTGGCAGAATCCTAACTAATAATCGATGCCCCGCTGCGCAAGTATACCCTTGGTGTACGGATGTTTCACCTCGCGCATCTCCGTGACCAGGTCCGCAATTTCCGTAATCTTGGCATGCGCATTGCGCCCGGTGCAGATCACGTGTACGCGCTCCGGCCGGCCCTTCAGCGCTTCCGCCACCTCGTCCGCGTCCAGCATGTGGTAGCTGATGGTGTAGTTGATCTCGTCGAGCACCACCAGGTCGTACCTGCCGCTGTAGATTGCGTCGCGGCCCGCTTGCCAGCATTCCTGCGCCAGTTTTATATCCTCGGGATCGGTTTCCGCGCCGCCGATTTTCACAAAACCGCGGCCCATCGGGCGAATCTCAAACTTATCGTCGCCCAGCATTTTCGCGGCGTCCAGCTCGCCGTANNGTGCCCAGCGCGCAAGTGGTTTTGCCCTTGCCCGGGCCGGTGTAAACGATCAGCAATCCCTTCTCTTCCGGCATGTGCGGTTGCCCCGGGCGTAATTTCGGGGCGCGGCAAAACAATTTAGTTTGGGGAGTTAAGCCGCAAACGTCAAGCCGCGCACACTGGCGCATGGTCGCTTCTTATGTCAAGCCGTGCGCGCCAGTTCACATCGCATCGAGGTGCCCACCGCCCGGTGAAATTCATCCCGAGCGGACGCCGACGTTCTCTCAAGTGAATTGGCTTGGACTCCCCGGTTCCAAACTCAGCCAAATGAACCAGTCGATGATCCACACGGCGCCCACAGCTTCCGCTACGGAGCTAAGGTAAATAGCGACCAATTCCCCCGCTCCATGCGGTGGCTTGATCTCCACGAACAGCGCCAGAAATCCCAACAGGAATGCGAAATAGAATACCCGAAGCCCCGCCCGCCGCCAGCTCGGCACCCGTCATTGTTTATAAGAGCGGGGACGCAGTGGTGGCGGAAGAATAGGCGGGTGGCGCGAACCTTGGTCCCGCTGCGCCTCGGTGGCCATAAAATATCCCATATTAAACCTTACAGCAGACTGACTACAGGCCCATGCGGGATTTGAACGCCTCGGTAATCGCTGCGACGCAGTCCTGCGTGGCATGCGGCAGGGGCGCATTCGGTTGCGCGTGTGGGTCGCGCAGCACGATCCATAGCCCGGGGCGGTACACGTTGTCATCGCCGGGGCAAATCGCGCCCGTCAACTGCACCAGCTCCAGCTGCCGCTCATCGGCGTGTGTGAAATCAAGATGGTCATGCTCATGCACATTGTGCGGCTGCGGCGGATGCGCCAGTAAGTCCATCAAGACGCCGCGCGCATCGTCGACCAGATCCCGAAAGCCCTGCGAGACCAGCACGCCATCCACATCCCGTGGTGTGGGCTGCTCCAGTTGCAGCAGATCGTAATCCTCGAGCGGCTTATCCAGCGGAATCTCGATGGATACGGAGGGTCTGGCTTCATCGGGCGAAATGCGGATGGACATGGCCGATATTGTGGCACACCCCGCGCGTTATTTGGGATACGGGCTGCCGCTGAGAATGGCAAACGCGCGATAGAGTTGCTCGGCGAGCATGACGCGTGCCAGTTCATGCGAAAAGGTCATCGCGCTCAGCGAAACCTTCTCGCGCGCTCGTTGCCGCAGTTCCTCCGGGAAACCCTCCGCGTCGCCGCAAAGAAAAATCAGCTCGCGCAGGCCGCGGTCGCGATGCGCGCCGAGCCATTTGGCAAAGGCGCTGGACCCCAGATGTTTGCCCTCGGCATCCAGCAACACGGTGGCTGCGGCACGGTCCGCATCCAACTTCTTCAGCGCCGCCGCCGCATTGCGCACTTCCAGAATCTCCGTCGGCGCGTGGTGGCTCAGGCGTTTCACGTAATCCTCGATGACCGTCCGCAATTCCGGGCGCCGCGTTTTTCCGAGCATCAACAAGCAAATACGCATTTGTCGTTGGCCTATTTCAAGCCGTATTTTTTGCGTTTTTCGAGCAGCGTCTTGCGGCTGATTCCCAGAATTTCCGAGGAGCGCGAGATTTGGTAATGCGTGGCCTCGAGCGTGGCGGCGATGGCATTGCGTTCGATTTCTTCGAGGGAGAGCAAACCCGCGCCCGCGTGGGCGGCGCCTCCCGCTGCGGCGCGAATATTTTCCGGGAAATCCTCGGGCTCCAGCATTCCCGTCTCGCCGCCGGCTTTTTCGGGAGAGGCGGCAGAGCGCCGCGAAAAGACCAGCGCACGCTCGAGCGCGTTGCGCATCTCCCGAATATTTCCGGGCCAGTNNAGATCCTCGCGAAAGGCCCCGCTTTTCACGGCGGCGGGAAGATCCACGTTCGTCAACGCGATGATGCGCGCCGCGATAGTCAAAGTTTCCGTGCCGCCCAGCCGCTCAAAAGAACGCTCCTGCAATACCCGCAGCATCTTGCCCTGCGCTTCGAGCGA
>PMOV01000350.1 GCA_003161195.1 Acidobacteriota bacterium
GACCACGCCGGGGATTCGTCGGTGCCGAGGCTGCTGGAAATTTTGGTGAGGTGGGCGCCTTTGTCGGTGTTGTCTGCGTCCACGACCCAGATGTCGGTGTTGTAGTTGGCGTCGGGATCGGGAAGGGTGCGATTGCTGGCGAAGGCCAGGTGTTTGCCGTCGGGAGACCATGCGGGGGCAATGTCGTCGAAATCACCGCCGGTGATTTGCGTGAGCGATTTGGAGGTCAGGTCGAAGAGGTAGAGGTGGGTGCGGCGGCGGTCGAGATAGCCGTGGATGTCTTCCTTGAACTGCAGGCGATCGATGACCCAGGGTTTGTCGGCTTTTTTCTTTTTGACCTGGCTGTCTTCGTCGTCTCTATAACTTTCTTTGTCGTCGGCATCTTCTTTGGCTTTGTCGCGCACGGCTTCCAGTTCTTCGGGCGAGGGATCACGAAGGACGAGGGCGATGCGGCGGCTGTCGGGAGACCAAAGGAAGTCTTCGACGTCCTGGGCGGTGTCGGTAAGCTTTTCGGCTTCACCGCCGAGGCGGTTGAGGAGCCAGACTTGGACTTTGCCGTCGTGGCGAGCGCTAAGGAAGGCGATGGATTTGCCGTCTGGGCTCCAGCGGGGGTGGGTGGAGGAGGCGTCTGCAGCGGTGAGGGCGATGGGATCGGAAAGCGCGGCGCCGGCGAGCGAGAGGGGGAGCATCCAGATGCGGCTCTTGTTGTCGTCGTCCTTAAGGGAGGCGGTGGTGACGACGTAGGCGAGCCATTCGGCATCGGGGCTGAGTTGCGGTTCCTTGACGTCGCGGATGCGGAAGGCGTCGTCGATGGTGATGGGGCGTTGGCCGGTGGATGGCGGAGTGGGCTGCTGGGCGAGGAGATTGGCTGGAATGCAGAACAAGGCGAGCAGAGAGATGAGGCGCGCTAGGCGATTCATGCTGGGAGACTCCGGATGAGTATTAGTGCGTTGATGAGACGCGGAGTTTAGCANNGCGCACAGGCTGGGGGAGAGGCGCGCCTCAGAAGGCGGCCGCTACAAAGTCAAAAGCTTGCAGGCGGAAGCCTGTGCTACAAGAGGGGGTGTGCCGGTGGCCGACGAAGAGTTTTTATGAAAAAGAAGTGGCGAGTGGCGAGTGCTGAGTGGCGAGTCCACCGCAATCAAGTCCATGGCGCCTGCGGAACGGTGGCGGCAGGATTGGGAGCGGCGAAAAAATATTCGCTGCGATGCATTATTTTCTTGCGTGGGGGTGCAGAACTTGTATTCTGCAAATGCGAATTCGTTTTGCGGGTAAAGACGAACGTCGCTTAAGGAGGACGAGCGTAAAAATTGAGTTCGTTATCGCTTCCCACGCAGTTTCCTACCGCAGCAATTTCTCTCCCCAAAAAGAAAGTCGCCAAGCTGACCTTGTGGCCGCTGGTGGCGGCGACGTTTTTCATGGTGTCCGGCGGCACGTACGGCACGGAAGAAGTGGTGGCCGGAGCGGGCTATGGACACGGCATTCTGGTGATGCTGTTTCTGCCGGTGCTGTGGTGCCTGCCGACGGCGTTCATGATCGGGGAACTTTCCAGCGCGCTGCCCGCGGAAGGCGGTTACTACGCGTGGGTGCGGAGAGGTCTGGGGAATTTTTGGGGATTTCAGGAAGCGTGGCTGTCGCTGGCGGCAAGCATTTTCGATATGGCGATTTACCCGACGCTGTTCGTGTTCTACCTGAAGCAGTTTGCGCCGTGGTTTGGCGTGGGGAACCACGGGGTGCTGGCGGGATTGTTTGTGGTGGTGACGTGCGCGGCGCTGAACCTGGCGGGCGTGCGGGTGGTGGGGATTACCTCGCTGTGGCTGTTCTTTCTGCTGTCAGCGCCATTCGCGCTGGTGGTGGTGCTGTCGCCGCTGCACGTGGGTGCGTTTGGGGACGTGCATGCCGCAGCGAGCGCAGGCACGGGAGGAGCCGAACTGGGCCTGGTGGGCGCGGTGCTCGTGGCCATGTGGAATTACATGGGCTGGGACAACGCGTCGACGATTGCGCAGGAAGTGGAGAAGCCGCAGCGGACGTATCCGAAGGCCATGATTGCGGCGGTGATTTTAGTGTCGCTGACGTATGTGCTGCCGTTTCTGGCGGTGTATTTTACGGGGATACCGGCGAGCGCGTTCAGCGGGGATGGGTCCTGGGCGCAAGTCGCGGGGAAACTCGGCGGGACGATTTTTGGGTTTGAGTGGCTGCGGTTTCTGATTGTGACGGGCGGGATGATGAGCGCGTTTGGCATGTTTAACGCGCTGGTAATGAGCTATTCGCGGCTGCCGCTGGCGATGGCCAAGGATGGGATGCTGCCGAGGTTTTTTGCCCGCGTGAATACGCGAACGAAGGCGCCTTGGGTGGCAATTCTGGTGTTGGCTTCGTGCTGGGCCTTGTGCCTTGGGCTGGGGTTTCAGCGGCTGATTACGCTGGACATCATGCTGTATGGCGCGAGCCTGATGCTGGAGTTTGTGACGCTGGTGGCGCTGCGCATTCGCGAGCCGGAGCTGAAGCGGGAGTTTAAGGTGCCGGGCGGGATGGCCGGGGCGGTGATGNNGTGCGGGCGCGGCGGATGGCGGAGCAGCGGTTTGCGGGAGCGGCGGACGGTATGCCCACGTCGGCTGGAGCGACCGACTAGTAGTTCACGGCGAAGAAAAATCCAGGCAAAAACAAGCGGTCGAAAATAGCTTACGCCCGGGCAAACTAGGGTCCAGCATGCTGGACCCCTACAAAGGCCGAAGCGGCGTGCGGTAGTATTGCTTCGTGGGAATTCCTGAACAATTTAACAGGTTGCGGGTGGTATTGGTGAATCCGCGGAATCCGCTGAACATTGGGGCGGCGGCGCGAGCCATGAGTAATTTTGGATTTTTGCGGATGCGCGTGGTGACGCCGTATGAGGCGGGGTATCGCGAGGC
>PMOV01000336.1:0-8610 GCA_003161195.1 Acidobacteriota bacterium
ACTAACAAATCGGGCCGGTCACACTCGCCGTCCCAATCGTCTTGTAGGTTGCACATCGCGCCGGACGGCGCATAGTGGGCGTCGCCGACGAAGCCTGCGCCGTCACTGCCACCCCCTCCCTGTGTTTTCTATGAGTTACACGATTCCCGATTCGCCGACCAAACCAGCCGCAGCGCATCCTTCGGATCCAGCCGCAACCCATTCCGGAAGTTACCGCCTCACCCTCTTTTCTAAATTCACCAACCGCGTATCCTGTACACGATGCCCCCACGTCGCCGCCCGCCCAATTCCCTGCTACCGACCCTGCTCCTGGGCCTCCTCGGTGCCATCCTCGCTCCACCCGTCTCCGCGCAATCCGTCGACGAAAGCCAAGTCCGCGGCGCACCCGCCGACGCCGACGAAGTCCGCGCCCAAATCGCCTCCATCGAAAAGGCCTTGTCGCAACTCCCCGACCGCGCCGCCGCCCTTTACTTACTCGCCGTCGACCACCAGCATCTCGGCGACACCCTCGCCGCCCTCAAACTTCTCAAGGAGTGCGTCAATCTCCGCGAAGGCTTCGATCCCTCCGGCAGCCCGGAACTCAAAGTCCTCAAAGGACAGAAGGAATTCGACGACCTAGTCACCGCCGTCCACAAGGAATTTCCCGTAGTCGCGCAAGCCAAACTGGCTTTCGTCACCAGGGAAAAAGATTTAATTCCCGAGGGCCTGGCTTATGATGCCAAACAAAACGTCCTCTATCTCGGCAGCTTGTATCGCCGAAAAATCGTCAAGATCGACCCCGACGCCAAGGACGCCGCCAGCCAAGATTCCGACTTCGTCCCGCAAGGCCGCGACCATCTCTTGCCCATTCTCGGCATCCGCCCCGATCCCGCCGACGGCAGCGTCTGGGCCAATTCCTGGGACGAAAAATCCGACCGCTCCGAACTGCTCCATTTCGACGCGTCGGGAAACTTGCTTGCGCGTTACGTGCCCACGGACGGCGCCAAACACGGATTCAACGACCTCGTCGTTCTCCCGGGCGGCAACATCCTTCTCACCGACAGCGTCAGCAACCAACTGCTGCGCTTCGCGCCCGCCGCGCGAACTTTCACCGCGCTGGCGACGCACCGCCCGCTCTCGACGCCGAACGGCATCGCCATTGACGAAGACCGTCACGCCGTCTATGTCGCCGATGATTTCGGCGTCATCCGCATCGAGTTGCGCACCGGTGCCAGCGCCGACGTGAATCCCGGCCCGCGCAACACCCTGGCCGGTATCGACGGCCTCTACTGGCATGCCGGCAGCCTCATCGCCGTGCAGAATGCCATCGGCTCGCCACGGATCGCGGCTTTCCGCCTCGCCGCGGACGGCACGCGCGTCGCGCAAACCACGGTGCTGGAAAATCGCAGCGCTTTTACCGTGATGCCGTCCACCGGCGCCATCCGCGGCAACGATTTTTATTTCATTGTGAACAGTCAGGTAGACAACTTGAACGGCGATCACATCCTCGACGTAACCACGCTGCAGCCGATCCGCATCGGGGTCGTGCATCTGCCGTGAACCGCGCCGTGAGGCTCGCGATGAGAAAACAAGCGAACTACGGAGCTGTCGCAACGCATGAGCGCGCGGAAAAGTGCGCGAGCGCTGTAAGGCACGAAAGGATGCGATACTGCGGCGGAACTGTGCGTGAGGAACGCGACAGCACTGCTAACGCTGAGGACTCTACAGCGAACGCTGCAAAGTATTGCGACTACGCCTTGGCGGAAACGGCCTTCTCTGCGACTTCGCGCAATGCTGCGATTGCGCGGTCGATGCCGGCGCGGTCCACATCGCAATGCGTAACCAGACGCACGGAATATTTCGCCGTATCCTGCGCCAACACGCCTCGTGCTGCCAATGCTTCGCAAAATTCCACGGCGTTCTTTCCGGTTCCGGCGCAATCGAAAATCANNTGCAGCCGCCCCGGCGATTTTTCGAGCGCCAGCAAACCTGCTGCCGCGAGCACGCCGGCCTGGCGCATCCCTCCGCCAAACATCTTGCGATATACGCGCGCCTTGGCGATGAATTCCCGCGAGCCGACTACCATCGAGCCGACCGGCGCGCCGAGTCCCTTGGACAAGCAAAACATTACCGAGTCGACGTGGTGAGCAATTTCCGCGACGCTTTCGCCGAGCGCTACAGCGGCGTTGAACACGCGCGCGCCATCCAAGTGGACCTTCAAACCGGCGTCGTGCGCGTGGTCGCAAATCTCGGCGATCTGCGCCGACGTGTACAACGTCCCACCTGCCATGTTGTGCGAATTCTCCAGGCAAATGAGCGCCGTCTGCGAATCGTAATAAATCTTCGGACGAATCGCCGCCTCGATCAGTTTCCAGTCGAGGATGCCGTCCCCTCCGTGCACCGCGCGCGGCATACAACCGGCAATCGCGGACATCGACGCCAGCTCATACAAATTCACGTGTCCCAGCACGTCGCAAATCACTTCGTCGCCGTGATGCGTCCAGATCTTGATGGCGATCAGGTTGCCCATGCACCCGGTGGGCACAAACAGCGCGGCCTCTTTTGCAAAGATTTCGGCGGCGCGCTTTTCCAGTTTGTTGACGGTGGGGTCTTCGCCGTACACGTCGTCGCCCACTTCCGCCGCGGCCATGGCCTGGCGCATTTCCGGCGTAGGCCGCGTCAGCGTGTCGCTGCGCAAGTCCACCGCGTTGCGCAGAGTTTCGGCGTCCAGCCCTTGCACGGTGTTCGTCTCCATCGCTTTTTCGATTTTGGTTTCCATGGTTTTCATGGTCCCAGTAAAAATGGGCAGCGAATCAGCGCAGCAGTTCTACAAAAACCTCGTTCGAGACGCTCAGCTTTGCGGGCGCCAGCCGCACCACGTCGCCATGGCGTTCCAGCAAACCTTGTTTGGCCAGCGGGTCGAACCGCGAACTCAGCTGTACGCTGTAATCACGCTCGATCTTCGCCGCGTCGATGCCGTCAAGCTGGCGCAGACCAAGAAACAGTTCTTCTTCGAGCGCGCTCTCGGTCGTTAGCACCGTGTGCTCCGCGACCGGCAAGCGCGACTGCTCCAGCGCTTTCACATAGTCGGCGGCATCGTGCGCATTGGCCCAGCGATTCCCGGCGACGAACGAGTGAGCGCCTGCACCAAATCCCAGGTACGGTTCGCGCCGCCAATACTTCAAATTGTGCCGCGATTCATAACCGGGTTTGGCCCAGTTGGAAATTTCGTAGTGGTGATAGCCGGTATCTCTCAAATGTTCCTGCGCCATTTCGTAAAACGCCGCCATATCGTCTTCCGACGGAATATCGCGCGCACTGTAACGGCTGCCACCTTTCAGCACTTCCAATCCCAGCCGGCTACCCTCGTCGATCTCCAGCAGGTACACCGATACATGCTCGGGCTGCAGACTCGCCAGTTCGTCGAGCGATTGCCGCCAAGTTTGCGCCGTCTGATGCGCCAGCCCGGCGATGAGATCAACGCTGATGTTGCGAATGCCCGTCTCGCGCAAGATGGCCACCGCGCGATATATATCTGCCCGCCGATGCATGCGCCCGGCAGCGATCAGTTCCTTGTCGTTGAAAGATTGCAGCCCAAAACTTACGCGGTTCACGCCCGAGGCAACCCACGCCGCGGCTTTCGCCGCATCAATCGTCTCAGGGTCGGCCTCCAGCGTAATTTCGACGCAATTACGTGCCGCGGGTCCGTCCGCCGTGCCAGTCCAACTAAAGGTCTCGCGCATGGCGCGCAGCATGTGTCCAATGTGCTCAGGATCGAGCAGGCTAGGCGTCCCGCCGCCGATGTACACACTGTCGACGGTCATCCCCGCCAGCGCATCGGCAATCTGGACGCCAGCGTCGACGTACAATTCGGCATGGTTGCGTATTTCGCTGCTAACCGCGTCGGCATATGGAGCGAACTTCGCCGAAGAGACAACTCCCGTATGAAAGTTGCAATAGGTGCACTTCGTCTGACAAAACGGCACCTGTACGTAGATTCCAAGCGCTGGCATGGAGAAGAAAACTTTAGCATATCGGTGGTTTGCCGGACAGGTTGCCGCCGATCTACGAGGGATCGGAGACTATCTTGATGTGGAGGTGGCGTTCGCGGGGACCGTCGAATTCGGCGAGGAAGATGCCTTGCCAGCGGCCTAAGGCTAAGCGGGCATTTTCGATGAAGACGGTTTGGGACGTGCCTACGAGGATGGTTTTGATATGGGAGTCGGAGTTTCCTTCGGCGTGTGCGTAGGGGCCGCGGTGCGGGATTAGGCGGTCAAGGGCCGCCTCTACGTCAGCAGCTACATCTGGGTCGGCGTGTTCGTTGATGGTGATGGCGGCGGTGGTGTGCGGGACGTAGAGGTGGCAGACGCCGGAGTGGACGGCGGATTTTTGCACTAGCGTGGCGACTTTGTCGGTTATGTCGAGGAGTTGCGTGCGGCGCGTCGTTTTTAGCTGCAGCGTGTGTATCGCCATCAGAAGTCGATTACGGCCATTGCAGGATGAAGTGATGGCCTAGTTTTTTGGTACTGCTGAACTTTTGCAATTCGTCGAGGGCGGTGGGGCCGATGCGGGACAGGAAGGGGAGGAAATTGAGTTCGCGCGATTGCAGGGCGTTGTGCGGATAGAGCTGCGATTCGAGGAATTGCTGGTGGGCAGCCAGGACGGCACTTTTCTGATCCAGCGCGCGGCCGGTTTTGCGGCGCAGCTTGTCGAGTTGGAAAGTTATTTTTCGCTGGGCGGTCGAGACCGCTCCCTGCAACGTGGGGTCTAGCTTTTCGATTTGTTTGCCGAGTTTGGCCAGGGTTTTGGTCAGGTCTTTTTGTTCGTCCTCGAATTGTTCGGCGAGAGCTTTGGGGACGGAGGCGCGTTCGAGATGACGGCGCAACTCTTGCGAACCTCGCCAGAGGTCTTCGACGGTCAGCTTGTATTGCTTGAGGAGTTTTGCGGCTTTCACATCGACGAGGGTGAAGCCGGAACGTGGGAGCATGACAGGCATGCGGTTGAGAAGGTCGCGGTACAGCACGGAAGATTGGGCGAAGTAGGAAATTTCCGCCGCGCCGCCGATGTAGGCCACTGTGGGCAAGAGAAAATCCTGTACGACCGGGCGGAAGAGCGCGTTGGGGCTGAAATTTTCCGGCGTGGCGGCCACGGCTTGCGCGAATTCTTCGGCGCTCCACGATTTTGCTCCGGCGTGAAAGCCGCGCGCATCGGCGGTGATCACCTGGCGCGAACCGTCGCCGGCGTCTGCCGGTTCGAGATAAAAGAACACCGTGCTTTTGGCGGTGACTTTGACTTGCGCGGCGTAGCCGGCTTTTTCCAAATCCTTGCCGCGCGCGAGCAGCAGCTCGTTGAGCTTGTCGCGTTGTTGCGCGGCTTGCTGCAGGATGGGAGCGGCGAGGCGGTGGAGTTCGGGATCGAGCGGGTCGAGCAGAATCAGGCCGCGCCCGGCGAAGATCCCGGCGAAGAGTTTGGCGAAGGCGCTGCCGTAGGTTTCGTTGGGCGCGTAACTGGCGCGCAAAATGTGCGCGAGGCGCGGACTTCCCTGCTGTTCGAGTAAGTCCGAGGCTTCGCGAACGATGTCCGAACTGGCGGGGCCTAACGCGATGCGGCCAACCGGTTGACTGGCGACGTGATTCCCGTTGCTGGCGGCGGGCGCGGGGAGTTCAAAGTGCGTGGAGCGGCCGTCGTGAAACCAGGTAGTGTGGCGGACTTCGTCGAGGTCGTGGTCTTCGGTGGCCATCCAGAAAATGGGGACGGCATCGATGCCATCGCGGGTGAGTTCTTTGGCGACGGCAATGGCCATTAGAGCTTTGTAGATGGCGTAGGACGGGCCGCCGAAGAGACCGACCTGCTGGCCGCTGACGACGGCGACGGCGCCGTTGGCAAGACGGTCGAGGTTGGCTTGCGTTTGGGCGTCGCTGCCGAAGGTGGCGTTTTGTTTGCGGAGGATTTGGGCGATGTTGTCGGCGCGGTCGCTGGTGTAGACGAGGGCTTCGGCTTCGCGGCGGACGGATTTCATGGTGGGTTTGTGGAGGTAGAAGGATTCGACGCGGGAGAAATGGTCCAGGTAATCGAGGAAGAGTTTGGGTTGGTGCGGAAGCTGGCGAAAGGCTAGGGCGCGACAATCCATGAGCGGTTAGATGTTACGCGAGGCGGTTCGTCTCATCAAATGGGCCAGAATTGTGGCGGGAGTGTGGTGCGCCCAAAGGGGCGCCATCGCTGTCACGGAGTAGTTGCCAAAGGCGTTTTAATTGCGAAAGAAGCGGTGAGTGGCAAGTGATGAGTAGCGAGTCTGAGGCGCGGCGAGGCAAGTCCACTAAAGCGGATTGATCGTTCGGACATGGGGCGCAGCCCACCGATGCGGACGCCCTACAAAGGAAAAAACTCCGTCACGTGGCGCAGGCGCCGACCGCGGCGGGCTCGATCGTTGCCAGAAGGCCGGTAATGCGTTTTTTGTGCCACTCCTCCAGCGGAAGGAGCGGAAGACGCGGTAAGCCGCCGCGATAGCCGCGCTGGTCCATTACGAATTTTACGCCGGCGATGCCCATTTCCGAGACGATGGTTTTGCTGGCGCGGACGATGACAGTTTGCAGTTCGCGGGCCAAGTCTAGTTTGCCGGAGCGATAGAGCTGGTGCATGGCGGCACATTTTTCCGGAAGCGCGCAAGCTAAGGCGAGGATGGCTCCGCGCACGCCGATGCACAACGACGGGAAGACCGTGGCGGCTGCGCCGACGAGAATTTGGAAGGCCGGCGGCGTGGTGGCGATCATTTCCGCGACGCGTTGCACGTTTCCGGAGCTGTCTTTGATGCCGATGATGTTGGGATGCTCGCTGAGGGTGGCGACGTCGGAAGCCTCGAGGGCTACGCCGGTGAACTGCGGCACGGAGTAGAGCAGGACGGGGATGGGCGAAGCGTCGGCCACGGCGCGATAGTGGGCGATCTGCGCTTCCAGTTTATAGAACGGCTTGTAGTAGTAGGGCGTTTTGATCAGCGCGGCGTGATAGCCGATTTCGGCGGCGCGTTTGGTGCGCGCGATGGTTTCGGCGGTGCCTTCGGCGCCNNACGCCTTCCATTTCCGCGTGGCTGAGCAGTACGGATTCTCCGGTGGAACCTAAGGCGACGTAGCCGACGAGGTCCGTCTTGTTATAAAGCTGGAGGTTGTGCTTCAGGTCGCTGAGCGAGACGCTGCCGTCCTTGTCGTACGGCGTGGTGAGGGCGGGGAAAACTCCGGAGAAATCCATGAACTAATCTCCCGATTTCGGGCCGCTGGTGGCGGCCAGCCGGCCTTGATGCAAATCCTGCAGCGCGGCGACTTCGATTCCCTGCTCGAGCAGCGCGCGAATGCCGCGGGCGGCGGCGTTGCCGGCGGCCAGCGTGGTGATGCAAGGGATATTGTAGCGAATGGCGGCGCGACGAATGGATTTTTCGTCGTAGAAGGATTCGCGGCCGAGCGGGGTGTTGATAACCAGATCGATCTTGGCGGTTTTGACGAGGTCGACGATGTTGGGACGGCCTTCGTTCACTTTGTAGACTTCTTCGCTGGGGACGCCACTGGCTTCGAGGGCGGCGGCAGTGCCGCGCGTGGCGAGCAGTTTGAAGCCAAGCGCGGCAAGTTCCTTGCCGAGCGGGCCAACGTGCTTTTTGTCGCGGTCGTTGACGCTGAGGAAGATGGTGCCGCCGCGTGGAAGTTTTTGGCCGGCGGCGAGTTGCGCTTTTGCGAATGCCAGGCCGTAGGAAGTGGAGGTGCCCATCACTTCGCCGGTGGAGCGCATTTCCGGGCCGAGGATGGTGTCCACGCCGCGAAATTTGTTGAAGGGGAAGACGGGGGATTTCACGGCGTAAAAATCGTGCACGGCGATTTCCGCGACGCCGTTATGGCGCACGAGCGGGAGTTTCATGTTGGCAAGTTTTTTTCCGGCCATGAGGCGGGCGGCGACTTTGGCCAGTGGAACGCCGGTGGCTTTGCTGACGTACGGAATGGTGCGCGAGGCGCGCGGGTTGACTTCCAGCACGTAGACGGTGTCGCGCTGGATGGCGTACTGCACGTTCATCAGGCCGACGACTTTCAGCGCGATGGCCAGGCGCTTGGTGTATTCGCGAATGGTGGCGAGGATTTGCGGCGAGAGGCTGACGGGCGGCAGGACGCAACTGGAGTCGCCGGAATGCACGCCGGCTTCTTCGATGTGCTCCATAATGCCGCCGATGACCACGTCGGTGCCGTCGGCGAGGGCGTCGACGTCGACTTCCGTGGCTTCCTCGAGGAATTGATCGATGAGCACCGGTTTGGCAGGGCCCATGAGCGCGGCTTGGGCGACATATTCCTGCACCGTGTTGACGTCGTAGGCGATCACCATGGCGCGGCCACCGAGGACGTAGCTTGGGCGCACCAGCACGGGCAATCCGATTTCGCCGGCGACGCGCGCGGCTTCTTCCGGGATGAGCGCGGTGCCGTTGCGCGGCTGCGGGATTTTCAGTTCGTCGAGTAGGCGGCCGAAGCGGCGACGGTCTTCGGCGAGATCGATGGATTCCGGCGCGGTGCCGAGGATGGGGACGCCGTTGCGTTTTAGTTCGAGCGCGAGATTGAGCGGAGTTTGCCCACCAAATTGCACGATGACGCCTTGCGGCTTTTC
>PMOV01000336.1:8648-9643 GCA_003161195.1 Acidobacteriota bacterium
AACTCGATGCCCTGGCCGATGCGATTGGGGCCGCTGCCGAGAATCATCACTTTGGGGACGTTGCGCGGCTCGGATTCGTCTTCGTCCTCGTAGGTGGAGTACATGTACGGGGTGAAGGACTCGAACTCGGCGGCGCAGGTGTCCACGCGCTTGAAGACCGGGGCGACGTTGTAGCGTGCGCGCTGCAGGCGGACGGCGGCGGGCGTGGTCTTCCACATTTGCGCGAGGTGCTCATCGCTGGCACCGTTGCGCTTGGCCTCGCGCAGCAAATCTTTGGAGGCGGTTTCCACGGTGACGCTGGCGGCGCGCCGGTTCATGGCCGTTAGTTCTTCGATCTGGTGGATGAACCACGGATCGATGCTGGTTAGGTCGCAGATTTCTTCGGCGGGCAGGCCGCGCTCGACGGCGGTGAGGATCCAGTGGATGCGGTCGGGGCGCGGGGTGGCGAGTTTTTCGCGCAGCAGCGAATCCGGTGTTTCGAGCGGGGCGCGCCACGGGGTGCTGGGTTCTAACGAGCGAATACCTTTTTGCAGCGCTTCCTTGAAGGTGCGGCCGATGGCCATGATTTCGCCGACGGACTTCATCTGCGTTCCGAGTGTGGAATCCGCGCCGGGAAATTTTTCAAATTGCCATTTGGGGATTTTTACCACCACGTAGTCGATGGTGGGCTCGAAGCAGGCGGGCGTTTTTTGCGTGATGTCGTTGGGAATTTCGTCGAGCGTCATGCCCACGGCAAGGCGGGCGGCAATTTTGGCGATGGGGAACCCAGTGGCTTTGCTGGCCAGCGCGCTGCTGCGGGAGACGCGCGGGTTCATCTCGATGACGGTCATCTTGCCGTTTTCAGGATTCACCGCGAACTGCACGTTGGAACCGCCGGTTTCGACGCCGACTTCGCGGATGATGGCCGCCGCGGCGTCGCGCATACGCTGATATTCCTTGTCCGTGAGCGTTTGCGCCGGGGCTACGGTGATGGAGTCGCCGGTGTGCACGCCCAT
>PMOV01000208.1 GCA_003161195.1 Acidobacteriota bacterium
GAAGCCTGTGCTACCAAAGGCGGTGCGAAATATTTTTTGGGGACCTCGGAAACGGCAGGCCCAGAAATGATGATTTTTGAGGAGGACGAGGTTACGAGTGTTGATAAGTGGGGAGTTACGTTTGGGGAATAGTGGAAATAGGGGATTGGCCAAGCGCACTTCTCTACGGATGCGAGTATAGCAGGTGATGAGCGGTTGTCAAGGACTATTTTAGGTACTAGGACGATTTTGTTTTTGGGTGCTGATTCTCAATGGGTTCACTCCGCCGCCGCCCATAGCAATGCGCTATACGGCGTTCATTGACTTGTCCTCTCTTCGTGGCGGATTTCCTCCGCCCGCGCGGACAAGTTGCGCCTTTCGCGGCCAGGCGTCAAAGCAACAGCGAACAAACTCTGTCTAAACAGGTAAATTATTGTTTGCAGGGGATTTAGGGTTGGGGCTAAACTGATGGCCCCGCACGGCTGGTTTGTTAAGCTTTCGACAAATCCTCGGGATGACCCTTACTTCATGACTTCTGCGGCCGAAAACCTGCGCGTCTACCGATTTGGGACGTATGAGGCGGACTGTGGCTCTGGCGAGTTGCTGAAGAAGGGTGTGCGCGTGAGGCTGCAGGAGCAGCCATTTCGGTTGCTGTGCCTGCTGCTGGAGAGTGCTGGGAAGGTGGTTACGCGGGAAGCGGTGCGGGCGCACCTGTGGCCGGGAAATACATATGTGGATTTCGATGCGTCGCTGAGCGTGGCGGTGGGGAAACTGCGGGAGGCGCTGGGTGACGATTCGGAGAATCCGCGGTATATCGAGACGATACCGAAGCGCGGGTACCGGTTTGTGGCGCCGGTGGAAGTGGCAAATTCGCGAGCCGCGGCCATAGCAGCACCACCTGCGCCGCAGGAAGCTGCTTTTTCCGATGCGCCTGCGCCGGACGCCGGCGTTGCTGGAACTACGGCACCAGAACAGAGTTCCGCCGAGCCTGCGGCAGGGCATGAGGTGCGCGCGGGGACCACCTTGTCTTCTGGGTCTTCTGGCACTTCTGGGGAGGGGGCCGTAGCGGCGGCGAGGGCGGGAGCGGGTGGCTTGCGGAGTATGCATTTTGTGGCGATCGTGCTGATCGCGGCGGCGCTAGTGGTAGGTTTTATGTATCGCTCGCGATCGAGACCGGAGGCAACCGCGGAGGCGATCAATTCGCCGGCGCACCCGCAGGTGCGGCGCGCGGTGGCGGTGATGGGCTTTCGGAATTTGCCGGGGCGGCGGGAAGACGACTGGCTAGGGCAGGCGTTTACGGAAATGATCGGCACGGAACTGGCGGCGGGGAGCAGCGTGCGGGTGATTTCCGACGAAGACGTTAGCTTGGCGCGGCATGACCTGGGGCTTGGGGAGCAGGACAGCCTGGCGAAGGCGACACTGGAGCGGTTGGGGAAAAATCCTGGCGCGGACATCGTGATTTTGGGGAACTATACGCCGGTGGCTGCGAAGGATGGCAACCGGGTGCGGCTGGATATTCGCGTGCAGGATACGCGGAGCGGGGAAACCATCGCGGAAAGCGCGGTGACGGGGAAGGAAGAAGATTTATTCGAGATGGCAGCGCGGGCGGGCGCGGAATTGCGCAAGAGCTTGAACATCAGCTCGATGACGACGCAGGAGGCCGTGGCGGCGCGCGCGTCGTTGCCCGGGAATCAGAAGGCGGTGCGGTTTTATTCCGAGGGACTGGCGAAAGAGCGCGAGTATGACGCGGCGGCGGCACGCGACCTGCTGCAACAGGCGGTGGCCGCGGATGCGAATTTTCCGCTGGCGCATGCGGCGCTGGCGGACTCTTTAGCGATTTTGGGCGATGACAAGAGAAGCCTGGCGGAAGCCAAGCGCGCTGTGGAGCTTTCGGCGGCACTCCCTACCGAGGAGCGGCTGTATATCGAGGCCTCGTACCGCGCGAAGCTTTCCGATTATGCGGGCGCGATTCGAGCGTATGACGAGCTGTTCCGCTTACGGCCGGACAATCTGGAATACGGCCTGGCGCTGGCGACGTCGCAATACCACGTGAAGCGCGAGGACGCGCTGCTGACGCTGCAGACTTTGCGTAAACTGCCGCCACCGGCGGGCGAGGATCTGCGGATTGATTTGGTGGAAGCATCGGCGGAGATCGATCATGATTTCGCGGCGTCGCAGGCGGCCGTTCAGCGGGCAATCGCCAAGGGGGAAGCGGAGCATTCGCCGCTGCGCGTTGCGGAGGGGTACGGAATTTTGTGCCAAGCGGGCCCCAGCCGTGGTGCGGCTCCGGAGGAATCCATCGCAGATTGCGAAAAGGCAATCGCCGGCTACGCGGCGGCCGGGCAAAAGAACAACGTGGCGCGCACCTCGAACGACTTGGCGGGGATTTATTTTTTGCGCGGGGAGTTACGGAAGTCGGAGAGCATGTGGGAAGGAGCGGCGAAGGTGTTTCGCGCGATAGGGGATTCGGAAGGGCTGGCGGCGACTGCCAACAATCTGGGGGCGGTGTATTTTCTGCAGGGAAAACTACCGGACGCGAAGAAAATGCTGGAGCAAGCGTTGGCGGGGTATCGGGTGACCGAGGATGGCTCCGGGGTGGTAGAGGCTTTGATCGATCTCGGGGGCGTGGCCTGGGAGCGGGGCAATCTGGTGGAAGCGGAAGAAAACTATCACCAGGCGGCGGCGAGTCTGGGCAGCAGTGGGGATAAAAGCCTGGCAGCGACGGTGGGCATGGGGCTCGGAGATATTGTGTTGGCGCGGGCGGATTTTGACGAGGCGCGGAAACAGTACCAGCAATCGCTGGAGCTGCGGACGCAAACGGGTGAAGCGCAGACGACGGCGGAATCGCAAGTGGCACTGGCGCGGCTGGGGATCGAAGAGGGGCATGCGGCAGAAGCGGAAAGCGTGCTGCGTAAGGCGGCGGAACAATTTCAGAAAGCGAAGCAGGCGGACGATGAGTTGAGCGCGCGAACGGAGCTGGTGCGCGCGCTGGTGGCGCAGGGGAAGAGCGGGGAAGCGGCGGCGGAGGTGGAGTCTGGGAAGGCGCTAGCGGCGAAGAGCGACAACGAAGTGGCGAAATTGGAATTTGCGCTGGCGTGGGCGGAAGAGTTGGCGGGGGCGAAGCACGCGGAGGCCGCGGGTGGGCTTTTGGTGGAGTCGCTGAAGAAGGCGCGTGAACTTGGATTGGCGCGGATGGAGCTGGAGATTCGGCTGGCGCAGGGCGAGGTAGAGCGCGGCGCGGGAAAAACTGGCGCGGTGGAGGCGGAGTTAGCGGCGGTGGAAAAAGCGGCGCGGAGCAAGGGATTTATGCTGATTGCGAAAAAGGCGGCAGCTTCCGGCGTGCGCTGAGATGTTTTTCATTTGCGGTTGCGGCGCGATTTCCTTCGACCGCGAAATCACTGGACATGTTGCGGGTATTTATTGTTGCTGGGAATATTGCGCGTCGGT
>PMOV01000218.1 GCA_003161195.1 Acidobacteriota bacterium
TCATTCTAAAGGGGCAAATTTGCAGGACATCAGTTTGGTTGTGCGGGGTGTTTTGGGGCGGGTGGGACGGCGGTGCGAGGCGGGAGCTTGCCAACATACTGCACGATAGCGCGGGACTAAGATATTGTCAAGATATTTTATTACTGGGTATATCGTTCGAATGGGATGAGACGGAGGGATGAGACGCTTGAAGCTGTGTGACGGAAGCGTCGCATCGCTCGGCACGGTTCGAAGTACAGACGGCGCACACAGGCAAGAATGCCTATGCCACTGAACAGCGGTTACCAGCCCATTTGGCGCATGCGCTCCTGGATGATGGCACTGTAGTGTTGCATGTGGTCGGGGCGGCGCTTCAGGGGTAACGGTAGGATGGCGGCTAGTTGGGCGGCTTGTTGGCGGTCGATGTTGCGGGCGGAGGTTCGGAAGTAGTAATGGCAGGCTGCTTCGGCGCCGTATACGCCGGGGCCCCATTCGACTACGTTTAGGTACAGCTCGAGAATGCGCTGCTTGCCCAGGGCCCGTTCGGCTACCGGGACCAGGGTGAACTCGGCGCCTTTGCGGAGGATGGAGCGGCCGGTGCCGAAGAAGAGATTTTTTACGAGTTGCTGCGTGATGGTGGAACCGCCGCGGATGCGTGCGCCTTCCACGTCGCCTTCGGCAGCGAGTTCCATGGCGTGCCAATCGAATCCGTGATGCTGGTAGAAGCGGGCGTCTTCGGCGGCGATGACGGCGTGTTGGAAATTTAGGGCGATTTGGTTTAGCGGGACGAATTCGTAGCGTTCGTGATAGGGCGTGCGGTGAATCCAAGATTGCAGGCGGCGCTGCGCGTGGACGGCGGTGGTGGGAGGGTCGATCCAGCGGGCGGCTACGAGGGTCAGCGCGGCGAGTGACCAGAGAAGCGTCACCGCGATTAGCAGGCATAGCGCAAAGAATCGGAGAGAAACTTTCCGTTGCGGGGGCGTCGGGGCTGGTTCCGGAGTTTCAGGCACGCTTCAGAATAAGCGCTTTGGAATAGATTGATATAGCCGCTGATTTGCCGGGTCGAGGGAGCTGGCCTTCCGTCCAAAACGTATGGTCGAGGATTACAACCGTGGTCGGAGGGGCGCCCAGAAGAAGGTGGTGATTCAGAGTTGAACTGGGTCGGGAGCCTAGCCGGGGGACAGGGAAAGTTCAGATGCGGAAGCCCCCGAAAACCAGGCCAAGCAGCATGAAGATTAGCCAAACGCCGAGTGCGCAACACATTCCGGCGCCAAAGGCCAATCGCAGTTTCCCCATGCCCTGTGCCTCGTGCGGCATGTTCTGGAAGGCGACAATACTGCTTAGCCCGAGCATTGCCAAAGAGGTGCCAAAGAGCCAAAGGAGCAACGTTCCGAGTGTGGCAAGGTGTGGATGGAGACCATTCGTCAAATTGGCAAACGGTGGCAGAAGCCCACTGAACACTGCTATGAAAAAGGCGAGGTGGCGACCCGACGACGACAACATGGAGGCGAATGGGAGGAGGGCGATGAAAGCCGTTGCCGCGCCCAGACCAAGCGCAAATGCCCGTGAATTCCTGCCCCTATGGAACAAAAGATAGAGCAGTGCCAGGCTGAGCGACCCCCAGCGACCAAAAAAGATTAGGGCTACCAGCACATTCCGATCAGCCGCAGCCTCGGCTACAAATCCTACGCCCAAGGCGATCGCGCAAAGCAAGGCAAAGCAGCGAGCCGCCCATAACCACCGAGAACTAATCACATGGATCGGCTGGCTCTCGGCGGGGAGTACGCTGTCGAACATAGGCTCCTCCCATTTCAGCGCGTTTACCAGGACTCCCGGAACGGGTTACTCCCCCTCAAAGGTCAAATGCACTTCTTTCATTTCCTTGATTTCGGTGATGACGATGGCGTGCGTGCCGTTGCGCTCAAACACGACCCCGCTGGCACGCACATATTTACCCACGAAGGGCAGCAGCTTTCGCCGCTGATCGTAATCGGGCATTTTGTCAGAGATAGGCAGATACAGGTCGCCATCTTTGGTGAGGATTGCGATCGGCGAACCGGCATTTACGCAGGCCAGCGCGCACCTCATGCTCAAGTGAGTGGCGTTTCCATCGAGGTTCTGCATGGGGCATGCGATATCTCGCACCAAGCCTTCAATCGTGGCTTTCGACCTATTTGCCCGGGAACCTTCCATCGACGTTTTCTGTGGAGGCTGGGGCGCCGCGGTCAACGACGCAACACCGCAGACCGCCAGCAAGCAGAAACGCAAAATTCGCTTCATCCATCCTCCTGTTCATCAGGGCTCGACTAGGGCGGCATGATTATGCTTCATCTTCGGCAATCTTTGCGGACGCGGGCTCGTTTGGGTAGTTGAAGAAGAGCTGGTTGCCGTCGGGATCGTCGACCACCAGGAGGCGATAGCCCCACGAGCCTTCCTTGACTGCGACGTCCTTGGCTTCGAGTTCCGCGCGCAGGGCGTCCAACGCGGCGACTTGCGCCTCCGACTCGACGTTGAGGGAAATGAATATCAGCCCCTTGCCAATTTTCTCCGGCCAGTTGCCGGCGAGGATGAGTGCGCAGCCCTGGCGGTCGACCTGTGCGACGTGGACTTTGCCGTCCTGGTCGTAACGCCAGGGGCTGGTGAAGCCGAGGCGGTTGACGTAGAAGCGGAGCGAGGCTTCGACATCGGTTACGTGCAGGACGGGGCGTGCGAACCAATCGGTCATAGGCTGCGTATCCTCAAATAAAGATAGCTTCTTCGCGGACAGTTTCACAACCGAGGTATCACCGTTCCGACTTAAGCAGCGTTTTTTGAACGGCGATCGGAGGCGTTGCCAATTTTGACGGTGCAGGTCGCGGAAAAGACGCAACCACAAAAGCAGCAATTTTTCGGTTCTGCCATTTGCGGCCGGCGCCGCGCCGCTCACCCTCTGTAAAAAAAAAACCGCAAAGGGCAAGGCACCCTGGCAGGTTTCCTGGCAGCTTAAGGGTGCGCCACGCGCGACGTGAGAAGACGCCCGGAAGGGCGTCGCTAGAGAGGCTTTCCCGAAAAGCCTGTCAGAGTCGTGTGTCATAGCTTGTCACAGTGTGAGCTGTCACAGTCTGTCACAGTAGTGGCTCGCAGAATTTGGTGCAATACGCGAGGCCATACCCGACGATGCCCGGCAGCGGAGCCACCGGCCCCACGCAATCGATTGTAGTCTGGTCGTGTCCACGTTTTGGCAGCCGACGGACGGTCTCGGGACACCCCGCGTTGCCTAATAGGTCATCGGCCAGCGACTCTCTCGCCGCAATGACGTTGGCCTGGTGTGTAATCGTTTTGGAACTTCCTGGATTTTTTTCGGTTCCTTCCTCTCGGTCGAGAGCGCTGTGGTTGCAGTTCATGGCGCTCGAGGACTCAGCATCCCCCTCCCAAGAATCGCCGAACGTCTGGCGACACCAGCACTTCGCCGTGCGGGCCGCGTTCGCCCCGTTTTTCGCGGGGGCGGCTTGGCAGCGAGGTTAGCGTTTTGCTTAGGCCGAAGCGCGAAAGCCAATGCATACGATAAACAACGATAGCCAACTGCGGAACAGCCTTTGCGGCAGACGGCAATCACAGTTCCGGCGGGCCATTGCTGCACACGTGGCAGTCGCTCTGGCGTTTCTTTCCTGCTGCGCAGGGCAAGTCCCGGCGCAGTCGCCGCCCACGGACCTCACGCAGTTGAGTGTGGAGGATCTGATGAATGTGACGGTGACTTCCGCGGCGAAGAAGGAGCAGAAACTTTCCCGGGTGGCCGCCGCGGTGTTCGTCATCACGCGGGAAGACGTCCGGGATTCCGGCGCGCTGAACATTCCGGATTTGTTGCGTATGGTGCCGGGCCTGAATGTGGCGCAAATCAACGCCAATACCTGGGCGATTAGCGCGCGGGGTTTTAACGGCGAATTCAGTAACAAACTGCTGGTCCTGCTGGACGGCCGCAGTGTGTATTTGCCGACCACCTCCGGAGTGTTTTGGGACGTGTTGGATGTTCCGCTGGCGGATATCGAAAGAATCGAAGTGATCCGCGGTCCGGGAGGCGCCAGTTGGGGAGCCAACGCCGTCAATGGAGTTATAAATATCATCACGCGCGGGGCCAGCGACACGCCGGGAGGAACGGTCAGGGTCGGCGGGGGAAATTTGGCGCAGGGTTTCGGCACCGCAGAGTATGGCGGCAAATTGGGCTCCGGAACCGACTACCGGGTGTTCGGAAAGTATCTCAACGACGAGCACCAGCCGAGCCCCAGCGGACTGAACGACGGTGACGGCTGGCATGCGCTCCGCGCCGGCCTGCGCACGGACACGCAATTATCGAATTCGGACGAGTTGAGCTTTACGGGGGACCTGTACACCTCGCGGATCGGGTTAATCCGCAACAGTTATCCCGCTTCCGCCTCGCTGGCGCCGGTGGCCACGTTCGGCGAGGCGAATGGTGCCGGAGGATATTTGCAAGGAGATTGGAATCACCGGATCTCCGAACAGTCCGACACGTCGCTGCAAATCTCCTTCGACCGTTATCGCCTGGATGACGATCTACGCGAGGCACGCAACAGCTTGAACGCGGACTTTAGTTACCATTTTGCCTGGGGCGGGGGCCAGGACGTGGTTTGCGGGGCTAGCTATCGATATTCGTCTTCGACGACCGACGGCGATTTGAAGGTGTCTTTGTTTCCCGCGAATCTCAACACGCAACTGTCTAGCGGATTTGTGCAGGACGAACTTACCCTGGCGCCCGAGCGTCTTTGGCTGACGCTGGGGGGAAAAATCGAGCACAACTATTACACGGGCTTCGGATTCATGCCCACGGCCAGGGCGGCGTGGAGTTTTCGCCAGGGCCAGATGCTCTGGGCCGCGGTGTCGCGTGCGCTGAGAACGCCAGCCAGCACGGATACGAGTCCGGAGATAACTCTGAGCAGCGTTAGTGCACCGGGCGGGCCTCCTGTACTGTTGCAACTGGTCCCCAGCCCCGCGTTCCAGAACGAGACGGAAATCGCTTACGAACTGGGCTACCGAAGCCAATTCTCGCATCGCGTGTCGCTGGATATTTCCGCTTACTTCAACGTCTACCATCAGTTGGCAACCGAAGAACCCGGCGTACCGTTCTTCGCGCCCACGCCGCTACCGCCGCATGAAGTTTTGCCGCTATACATGGAAAATCTGATGCATGGAGAAACCCATGGCGTGGAATTCTCAGGCAAATGGCAGATCACGGCGAAATGGACGCTGACACCAGCGTACTCTTTTGAGCAGCTGCACCTGCAACTCAGTCCCGCGAGCCATGACACGCAAACTCTGCCATTCGATGAAGGGGGCACCCCACGCCATTGGGCGCGCCTGGATTCGCAGTTGGTCCTGCCACACCGTCTGCAATGGAGCGTCAGCGCCAATTATGTCGGACGTCTCCCCAGCCTCAACGTGCCGTCTTACACTAGAGTGGACACGCAGCTTCTCTGGCAGGTGCGCGAACACTTGTCCGCAAAACTGGTTGGCCAGAATTTGCTTCGCGACCGGCACCTGGAGTTCACCAGCCAGGCCCAGAGCGCCTTTTCGAGCCTGGTTAAACGCAGCGCGTACGTCGAATGGACGTGGAGCTTTTAACCGCAACGGGTCGGGCACTCGACGGACCGAGCCGGGGCGCAGGGTACTGCGCCCCTACAAGCGCCAGGTGGCACGGGTAAGTGGCGGCGGTTTGCTACGGTTTTGAACGACACGTATAATGGGAAGTTTAGGCGGGGCGCTTTTTAGCGCGCTGTCTGGGCTTGCCTCTTGGCGACACACAAAATCACGGCGATGAGCGCGGAGCAGGATTTGCTGCGGGTGCGCGGAGCGCGCGTGCACAACCTGAAAAATGTAACCGTGGATATTCCGCATAACGCTATCACGGTTGTTACGGGGGTGAGCGGGTCGGGCAAATCGTCGCTGGCGTTTGACACGATTTATGCCGAGGGGCAACGGAGATATGTGGAGTCGCTTTCGGCGTATGCGCGGCAGTTTCTGGAGCGCATGGAAAAGCCGGACGTGGACGAGATCAGCGGGATTGCGCCGGCGGTGGCGATCCGGCAGAAGAATTCGACGCGGAATCCGCGGTCGACGGTGGGGACGGCCACCGAGATTTATGATTATTTGCGGCTGCTTTTTGCGCGGTGCGGGCAGACGTTTTGCATCAAGTGCGGCACGCTCGTGAAGAAGGATAATCCGGACGAGATTGCTACGCGGATTTTGGCGCTGGCGCCGGGGCGGCGATTTTACGTGATGTACCAACTGCGCGTGGGGGCGGCGCCGGTTGCTGCCGCGATTCCGAGGGCAGCGGGGACGGCGGCGTTGCGTAAACCGGCGAAGAAGAAGGCCGCGGCTCCGGCGGGGGAGGCGCTGCGACTGGCGCTGGCCGACCTGCAGAAGCGCGGGTTCAACCGTATTTATCAGAGCGGGCGAGTGCACGAATTTTCCACGCCGGAGTCGCTGCTGGATGTGGATTTCGGGAAGCCAGCGTTTGTGCTGGTGGACCGGTTGGCGGTGAATGCGGAATCGCGCGCGCGGCTGGTGGATTCGATCGAGATTTGCTATCGCGAGGGGCAGGGCGAGGCGATTCTGGAATTTGTGGCGGATACGGCGGGTCCGGCGGAGCGCCTGAGCTTTAACGAACGGTTTGAGTGCAAGAACGATGGGACGGTTTATCAGGAGCCGGAGCCGCGGCTGTTTTCGTTTAATAATCCGTTTGGAGCTTGCCCGCGGTGCCAGGGATTTGGGAACACGATTGATTTTGATTTGAATCTGGTGGTGCCGGATCAGAGCAAGACGCTTGACGACGGGGCGATTGAGCCGTGGAACAAGCCGCGTTACAAGGTTTTGCTGGGGGAGATGAAGAAGTGGGCGCGCGGGCGTGGGATTCCGATCAACGTGGCGTGGCGGCAGCTTTCGGCGGAGCAGCGGCGGCTGATTCTGGAAGGCGATCCGGAAAACGATTTTGACGGGGTGAAGGGATTCTTCACGTACCTGGAACGCAAGAAATATAAATTGCATGTGCGCGTGTTTTTGAGCCGGTTTCGCGGGTACGCGCGGTGCCTGGAGTGCGGCGGGACGCGTTTGCGGGCGGAGGCGCGTGCGGTGCGCGTGGCGGGGCGGACGATTACGGATATTTGCAAGCTGACGGTGACGGAGGCGCGGGGTTTTTTTGGGGCGCTGGCGTTGACGGACGCGCAACGGCAGATCGCGGACAAGATTTTGGAGGAGATTCGTTCGCGGCTGCAATTTCTGGATGAGGTGGGGCTGGAATATTTGACGCTGGACCGGCTGACGTCAACCTTGTCAGGCGGGGAGTCGCAACGGATTCAACTGGCGACTTCGCTGGGTTCGCACCTGGTGGGCGCGATGTATGTGCTGGACGAGCCGTCGATTGGGTTGCACCCGAGGGATACACAGCGGCTGATTGATATTTTGAAGTCGCTGCGCAATTTGGGGAATACCGTGTTGCTGGTGGAGCACGATCCGGACGCCATTCGCGCGGCGGATTTTATTGTGGATTTGGGGCCGGGCGCGGGCGAACTGGGCGGGAAGCTGTTGTTTGCCGGCACGTATGACGCGATGCTGGCGGAACCGAAGTCCATCACCGGGCGCTATTTGAATGGCGAGCTGCGCATTCCGGTGCCGAACACGCGACACAAGCCGACGGGCAAGTTCCTGCGATTGTTTGGCGCCACGATGCACAATTTGCAGAATGTGGATTTGATGATTCCACTGGGGACGCTGACGGTGGTGACGGGGGTAAGCGGCTCGGGAAAATCGACGTTGATTCATGACGTGCTGTACAAGGCGCTGCTGGCGAAACGCATGGGCGGGAATGCGAAGGAATTTTGCGAGCGGCTGGAAGGCGATGCGGCGATTCGCGAAGTGATTATCGTGGACCAGTCGCCGATTGGGCGGACGCCGCGGTCGAATCCCGCTACGTATTTGAAGGCGTTTGATGCGATTCGCGAAGTGTTTGCGGAGACGCCGGATGCGAAACGGCGCGGATACACGGCGGGGCATTTTTCGTTTAACGTGCCGGGCGGGCGATGCGAGACGTGCGAGGGGGACGGGACCGTCACGGTAGAGATGCAGTTTCTGGCGGATGTGGAGCTGATATGCGAAGAGTGTCGCGGGACGCGCTTCAAGACCGCGGTGCTGGACGTGAAGTATCACGGGAAGAGCATTCACGACGTGCTGGAAATGACGGTGCGGGAGGCGATCGCATTTTTCCTGCAAGTGCCGAAAGTGGTATCGAAACTGCGCGTGTTGAATGAGATTGGGCTGGGGTATTTGCGATTGGGGCAGTCCGCGACTACGCTATCCGGAGGCGAGGCGCAACGATTGAAACTAGCGTCGCACCTGACGCACTCGGTGAATCAAGGGAACTTGTATATTCTGGATGAGCCGACGACCGGCCTGCATTTCGACGATATTTCGAAGCTGCTGGCGGCGTTTCGCAAACTGCTGGAGAGCGGAGCTTCCTTGCTGGTGATTGAGCACAATCTGGATGTGGTGAAGTCCGCCGATTGGGTGATTGATCTTGGCCCGGAGGGCGGCGACAAGGGCGGGAGGATTATCGCCACGGGTACGCCGGAACAGATTGCGCGAAATGCACAATCGCATACCGGGAGATTTTTGGCGCGCGTTTTGAATGGGAACGGGCAGACAAAACGCGGCGGCAATGGCGCATCCAAAGCGGAGATGCCCGCGATTGTTAAGCCGTAGCTCTCTGCCCGCGATGGCTCGTTATCCGTTGCCGATGGGACTTGCGAACATTCGCAGCCTGGGCGCTTGCTTACTGATCGCTGGCGCGGTTTTCTCCCTCGTACGACCGAATGCGTGCGCAGCAAGGCCGCAGAACCCACCGCCGCGCGGTTCCCAGACGCAAACGCATACGCAGGTCATTAAGAATCCACTGAACGACCTACTGGATGAGGCGCAGAAGGATATCGACAAGAACGATTTCGCTGCGGCGATTGAGCCGCTGCAGAAAGTGATCGCCGAAGAACCGGCGGTGGCGTATCCACACTTTCAGCTAGCGTATGTGTTTACGGCGCTGCAGCGCAGCGACGAAGCGCGCGCGGAGTATGAGCGCGTGATCGCGCTCGACCCGAAGACGTCGGCGGCGTATCTGAATTTGGGACTGCTGCTGGTGGACAAAGACCCTGCGGCGGCCGTCGCGCCGTTGAAAAAAGCTGTGGAGTTGCTGCCGGCAGAAAGCCGGCCCCGATTTTTGCTTGGTGTGGCGCAGGAACGCAGCCAGGATTTCGCCGGCGCGGCGGTGTCGCTGGAAGACGCCAGCCGGCTGGATCCCAAAGATGTTGAAACGATGGAGCATCTGGCCAATCTGTATGTGGCGTTGAAGCGGCCCGCGGATGCGGAAGCGAAATTCCGCGAGGTATTGGCAAGCCAACCGCAGGACGCTGCTGCGCTGCTGGGTCTGGCGAAGTGCGAGGAGGCGCGGAACGATTCCGGCGCGGTGACGGCGTTTCAGAACTACTTGCAGGTGCGGCCGGCGGATGCGTATGCGCGGGGACGCCTTTTCGCGCTGCTGACCGCGCAACAGCGTTATGACGAGGCGCTGGCGGAACTGGACCGCGCGGATGCCGCGCACGGGCCTACGAGCGATTCGCTGCGCGAACGCGCGGACATCCAAGTAGCGCAGAAGAAATGGGACGAAGCCATCGCCACTATCCGAAAGGCGGTGGCGCTTTCGCCGAAGGACGCGTCCCTGCATGGCGGGCTGGGCCGGGTACTCTTGCAGCGTCGCGATTTTCCCAACGCCGAGAAGGAACTAAAGACTGCGTTGATGCTCGACAACGGCAACCTGGTGTATATGAAGGACCTGAGTTCGACTTATTACCTCGGCGGGAATTTTGCCGCCGCACTGGCGACGATGGATGAGATCGCGAAGAAGGAAACCCCTGCGGCATTCACCTGGTTCATTCGCGCGCTTTGTTACGATAAGCTGAACCAACCGAAGCCCGCGCTGGCGGCGTATCAAACTTTTCTGGCGAGGACCACGGACAAAAACACGGACCAGGTGTGGCAGGCGACGGAGCGCAGCAAGGTGCTGAAGCGTATGCTTGGGCAACAGAAGTAGGCAGGTAGCAAAGGCAAGCGGATGGGATGGATGCGCTTCTGGATGACGATGGCGATGCTGGCTGCGATGCCCAATCTGGCGCCTGCGATGCCAGCCGCGCCCGAAACGCTGAAGGAGTTGCAGGAGCGCTTTGACCACGAAAGCAACGCGGTACACAAAGCCAAACAGATGCAGAAGCTGGGCGACGCGCAGTTTGCAGCGCTGCACGACGCGGAACACGCCGACGACTTTACCGCGGCAGGGGTTATTCTGGAGAAGTATCGCGACAATGTGCGCTTGGCGTTCGAGGGGCTAAAGAAAGAGCATCCCGATGCGGAGCGCCAATCCAACGGCTACCGCCAGCTGCAGATGCACGTGCAGCATGGCATCAAGGAGGCGGGCGATGCGTTGCGCGAGGCTCCGGATGCGCTGAAGCCGCCATTGAATTTAGTGCTGAGGGATTTAATCGCCATGGATGCGGAGATGCTGAAGTTACTGTTCCCTTCGCCGCCGCATCATAACGACAAACCCTGATGAAAAAGTTTACTTTGACGGTTGCGATGCGGTGTTTGACGGCGATGCTGGCCTTGTGCGCAGTGATCATCGTAGCGCCTGCGCGCGCGATGCCAAGTCATGCAGCCCCTGCGCAGAAGGACTATCTTACCTCGCTTGAGGCGGACAAGATCCGCGACGCGGAAACGATCAACGAAAAAGTGAAACTCTTCCTGACCTACGCCGAAGACCGGCTGAAGAAATTCCAGTACGAACTGGAACACCCGGCGCTGTCGCTGCATGAGGAAACGCTGAACGGCCTGATCAACGGTTACGAGAGCTGCATGGACGACGCCGCGGATTTGATCCAACTAGGAATCGACAAGCAGCAAAACGTCCGCGCGGGGATCGACCTGATGTCCACGAAGTCCAAGGAGTTTCTGGAAACACTGCACAAAATTCAGATCGATGCCAAGGAGCTGGAGATCTATAAAGATAACTTGGACGACGCCATCGACGGCACGACGGACGCCATGAACGAAGCCGAGCGCGCCAAGAAGAAAGTGGCGGCGCCTCCGGTACGGCGGAAGAACTAGCCAAGAATTTCCTGGGGATGGCTAACGGATGACGGACCTCGAACACTCTAGCGCAGAACGCAGCGCACAAATCCCGCTAGCGTTTCCCAAGCCCACGCGGCGCAGGCCGCAGCCGTGGGGACACTTCAGTTCGCTGGTCCCAGGCGGCAGTGCGATGTTGCAACGGGCGTTTACGCGCATCGGTTGCGAGGGGCGGCCACCGCGGTTTCGCGTGGAATTTTATCCCTACAGTACCCTTTCCATGACCATTCGCAGGCGCGAAGATTTGGTGATCGTGCGCCTATCCGATCTGCTGCGGCGTGCGCCATTGGCGGTGCTGGAGTCTGGAGCGGCGCTGATCCTGTCGCGGCTCTATCGCAGACGCGGGCACAAAGCGCTGTTCGAGGCGTATCTGGACTATGCGCGTTCGGATCGCACGCGCGAGCGTATCACGAAGATGCGCAGCGGCCGCGTACGGCTTCGCTCGGCTGGGCCGCAAGGCAAGCATTTCGATTTGCACGCGCTGTTCGACGAGCTAAATCTGAAATATTTCGGCGGGGAACTGGCGCGCCCGCACATCGGCTGGAGCACGCGCGGCTGGCGGCGGCAGTTCGGCTGTTTTGACCCGGGGCCAAACCAAATTCTGCTGAACCGCCGAATGGATCGCCCCGGCGTGCCGCGCTTCGCCGTCGAATATGTGCTGTATCACGAGATGCTGCACGTGAAGCACCCGACGCGGCGCTCAGGATGCACGCTGCTGTCGCACTCGCCGGAGTTTCGCGCGGAAGAAAAGAGATTTGCGGAGTTTACGCGCGCGCGCAAAGCCCTGGACTCGCTGGCGCGTTGATCGAGTTTTGCTTGCCGAGTGGTTGCTAATTTTAAAGCTTAATTTCCAGAAGCTGCCGGCTGGCCGCCAGGCGCATAGTAGCCGTTGCGCGTGCGCGCCACGAGCTTGCCGCGTCCGCGCGGCGGTATGACGTCCACCTGAACGCTGCGGTAGCTGCCGTCGTTGCGGTCGTTGGTGGAGTAATAGCCCAAGGTGTACTGGTTGCGGATATCGTGCGCCACCTGCTCGCAGATGGCGTGCACGTCCTCGACGTTTTCCGGGAAAAACGCCAATCCGCCGGAGGCCTGGGCGATCTGCATCAGCGCCTTCTTGGCCTTGCTCTTGGATTTCTTGCTTTCTTCGCCGAGCAGCCCAATGGTGTAAATCACCGTGTTGGTGCGCTGAATTTCTCGTATGGTCTTCTCCAGCGAATTGCGGCTGGTGTTGTCTTCACCGTCGGTCACGATCAGTAGAACCTTTTTGTCCTTCTTGGCTTTCTTGAGGTGGTCCAGCGAGCCGATGATCGCGTCGTAGAGCGCCGTGCTGCCACGGGAATCGATACGCTCGAGGGCCTCTTTCAGTTCGGGAATGCTGTTGCTGAAATCCTTATCCAGGTCCAGGTAAAAATCGTCGTTGAAATTCACCACGAAGGCTTCGTCGTCCGGGTTGCTGGCCTGCACCAAGGTCAGCGCGGCTTCATTCACGCGCGGCCGCTTCTCCCGCATACTGCCGCTGTTGTCGATCACCAGGCCCATGCTCACCGGGATGTCTTCGCGCTTGAAGACGGAAAGCTTCTGCTGCGCTTTATCTTCAAAGACGCGGAAGTTTTCTTCCTTGAGTCCTTCGGCAAAACGCCCGCGATCGTCCAGCACGGTGGTGTGCAGCACGACAAGGTTGACGCTGACGGAGATCGGCCCGCTGCCGCCGGTTTGCTGCCCCGGAGGAGGAGGAGGTGGCGGCGCGGACGGAAAAGGATTCTGCGCAAAGGCCGCGACGGCGCAGAGCAGCGCGGAAGTAAGAACGACCCCTAGGAAAGGAGACGCGAGACGACCAAAAGAAGTTTCAGTGACTCGGGGCGTAGTACCCGGTTTTGGAGTAGACGGTGAGAGGAGGCAGGCCGCGAGGCGCCCGCAGCTTGATCTTAACCTTGCGCCAGCGCGCGTCATGCGCTTTGTTGCTCGGATGATAACCCAAGACATATTGATTTCGCAGCTCCATGCCGATCTTGGTGGCGATATCCGGCAGATCTTCCAGTTTCTCTACCGGGAAAACACGGCCGCCAGTCAGTTCCGTTACTTCGCTGAGTAAGGACGGGCCGTTGCCTTCTTCCAGCGTACGGTTGCGATAGCCGACTGGATCAAAGATGCCGATGGCATAGAGCTGGGTATCGGCTTCCTTCACCAGGCGTTTGATATCGCTCTCGTTGTACCTACTATGATTATCGCCCCCATCGGAGAGGATGAGCAAGGCGCGCTTGGCGTTGTGTGCACTACGCATCTCGCTCAAGCCGAGATAAATGGCGTCCAGGAGCGCGGTGCGGCCTTTCGGCGCGGTGAGCAGCATGCGGCTTTGTAGATCTTCCACGCTATTGGTGAACTCGCTCGAGAGCTCCGCGCGTTCATTGAAGCTGACCAGGAAGAATTCGTCCTGCGGATTGGCGGTCTTGAAGAACTGGATGGCCGCTTCGCGGGCCTTGGCGGCTTTGTTGGCCATGCTGCCGCTGTAATCGAAAATCACACCGATGGAGATGGGCACATCCTCGGAGGAGAAGGTAACCACTTCCTGCTCCACGTTGTCTTCAAAAATGCGGAAATTATCGGGGTCGAGGCCGGTGACCAGGCGATTGTAGGGATCCGTGACCGTGGCATTGATCAGCGCCAAGTCCACGTCCATTTTGATGCCTTTCTTCGGGTTGATGGGGAAAGCCGGCGTATCTCTGCGCATGTCGTCGGTGGCAGGTTTTGCGGAGTCTTTGGACGCGCTGGGAGTGCCAGAAGCGGGGGCAGCAGCCGGGGCCGTAGCGCTGGGGGCGGTCGCACTGATCGAACTGCCGCTCTGCGTGCTGGTGCCAGTGGTATTGGCTTGAGCGGCGCTAGCCGCCGCTTCCTGCGCGGCCTCCCGCGAGGGCTGGGGCGCGGCTTTCGGACCCTCCGTGGAGGTTTGCGCTACGCATGGGCGCACCATGGCGCACGTCAGAAACAGAGCGGTTGCAAAGCATAAGCTGGCGAGCGAGGAGATCGGCGAGAAACGGCGGCCCACAAGATGAACGGTCAACTTCCCAGAGCGGAAACGACGGACACAGTTCACGGCTCCCCCTACGTTTCCAGCCACGGAAACGGCCGCGCGGAAGACTGCTAAGGCGGATTCTATCACTCGCGCGACTGAACACAAGCTGAATCAAGCGCGGGCGGGGAACCGGGGCAAATGCTGCACGCCTCGCACCGTGCCGGTCCTTGCGGCACCGGCGCATTCGAGCTTAGCGCGCGCCATGATAGCATCGCCAAAGCAACTGGCGGACCACATTTAGAGCTTGTATAAAGAAAAAGGTTTCATGGTAGAGAGGATGGAGTTCGTACCACATGGAGACTGACCAGAGCGGCGCCACGCGAGCCAGAACCGTGGTGATCGTCATTCCTGCGCGCTACGCATCGACCCGGCTGCCCGGCAAGCCGCTCGTCTCCCTGGCGGGTAAACCCATGATTCAGCGGGTTTACGAGCGCGCGCGTCTGGCCAAGCTCGCCCAGCGGGTGATCGTGGCGACCGACGACGAGCGGATTGTGGCGGCGGTTGCGGCGTTCGGCGGTGAAGCTCGCATGACCCGCCCCGACCATCGCACCGGCACCGAACGGGTGGCGGAGGTGGCGGCACATGTTGAGGGCGACGTATTTGTGAACGTGCAGGGTGACGAACCGCTGCTGGACCCCGCGGCCGTGGATACCGCGATCTCCGTGCTGCTTGAGGAACCTGCCGCGCCCATCGCCACCGTGGCCACGCTGATCAAGAATGCGCCGGAGATCATGGACCCTAACGTCGTGAAAACGGTGCTCGACTTCGACGACAACGCGCTCTATTTCTCTCGCGCGCCCATTCCCTGGGTTCGCGATACGGCCGGCAAGATGCGCGTCCGCCACCTGAAGCATCTCGGACTGTATGTTTTTCAACGCGAGGTGCTGCTGGAGTACCCCACCCTGCCGCAGGGCGAACTCGAACGCATCGAGCAACTCGAGCAATTGCGCTGGATGGAAAACGGCTGGAAGATTCGCGTGGCGGAAGTGGAGCACGACGCGGTGAGCGTGGATGTTCCGGCCGATGTGGAGCGCGTGGAGAAACTGCTGCGCGAAGCCGGCGAAACGGCGGCCTAAAAGGAACCGCCCGGCAGGGACTCTGCCGGGCGGTCTTGTTTAACCCTGTTTTCAGTTCCGGAAGCAGCCTGCTGGCTAATGCTTGCTACTGCTGCAGCTGCAGCGGACCGATCACAACCCGAGTGGTGTCTGTGCCCACCAGAATAAAGCTGGTGT
>PMOV01000193.1 GCA_003161195.1 Acidobacteriota bacterium
GAGGGCCATCCCATCAGCAAGACCAACGCCGTCGGTCGAACCTTCCCATATGGCGGACTCGCGCCCTTGAGCTCGATCGCCGCGGCGATTGCCGCCACGAAACCCGATCTGTTGGTTTCCGGCGATGATCTCGCCACTTGGCACCTGCATAGCCTTTATCGAAAGAATCAGCGAGCCGGAACCGACGGCGCCGCCGTCTGCGCGCTAATCGAGCGCTCGCTGGGTGCGGCGGAATACTTTGGCATTGTCGATGACCGCGCAGCGTTTATGGCTGCGGCACAGGAATCGGGCGTTCGCGTCCCGAAAACCGTGCTGCTCGCGGAGACGGAACAGCTTTCGGCGGCGCAGCTTGACTTCCCCGTGGTGTTAAAGGCCAACGGGACCTCTGGCGGCGTTGGCATACGCGTGGTGCACAACGCCGCCGAGACGCAACGGGCATTACGCTCGCTGCAGGCGCCTCCTTTGCTGGCGCGCGCCTTGAAGCGCGCGCTGTTCGACCACGATGCCAACCTGTTAGCCCCTTCCCTGTTGCGGCGAAAGTCCGCGGTAACCGCGCAATCGTTCATCGCTGGGCACGAAGCTACCAGCGCGGTGGCTTGCTGGAAGGGCGAAGTGCTGGCGAGTCTCCATTTTGATGTGCTGCAAAAAGCGGAGTCCGCCGGCCACGCTACGGTCGTTCGGCGCATTGAGCATCCAGAAATGGCCGCCGGCGCGGAGAAGATGACTCGCCGCCTGCAACTCTCCGGGGTCCACGGGTTTGACTTCATGCTGGACGCGCAAACACGCGACGCGTACATGATCGAGATCAACCCGCGCGCCACGCAAGTGGGCCACTTGGCGTTCGGCGAGGGTCATGACTTGGCGACGGCGCTGGCTTCCGCGTTTACGGGCACTGTCGTGCCTGCCGCCCCTCGCGTGACCGAAAACGATGTTATAGCGTTGTTCCCGCAGGAATGGCATCGCGATCCCGCAAGCGCTTTCCTTCGTACCGGGTATCACGACGTGCCGTGGGATCAGCCGGACTTGAAGCGGGCTGGCGAGCAGAAGCCGCAGCGCNNCCATCGTCCAGGTTATTGCTTTACCGGCTACTTACCGCCCAAAAATTGGCCATACCGCCGTGCGAAACCAGTCTAAAATTGTATGCAGGTTTAAACGAGAGGTCATCGGTTAGGATACGGTGCCGGCCCCCGGCGCTTACCCCTCAGAGGCTTGAAGAATGACGAATACGGATGTGACGATCTTAGGTGCCGGACCCTACGGGCTGGCGACCGCCGCGCACTTGCGCAGCGTGGCAGGACTAGAAACGCGCATCTTTGGCGACCCCATGTGGTTCTGGAAGAGCCAAATGCCCGCAGGCATGTTGCTGCGTTCGGACTGGGGCGCATCCCAGATGTGGGATCCGAAGCACGAATACTCTTTGGAAGCCTATCAGGCCGAAACCGGCGATCACTTCTCAGCGCCGGTGCCGCTCGCGGGCTTCGTGAACTATGCCTTGTGGTTCCAGCGTAAAGCTGTACCGCATCTGGAGACGCGGCGCGTGGAAACCGTGGAAGCCGAAAACGGGCACTTCCGCGTCACGCTGGGCGACGGTGAAGCGTTTACCTCGCGGCGTGTGATTATAGCGGCGGGTATCTGCCCGTTTGCACGGCGTCCGGCGGAGTTCGCGAATCTTCCCATGGAGCTCGTGTCACATTCCGCGGACAACGTGCCCTTCAGCCGTTTTCGCGGCAAGCGCGTCGCGGTGATCGGTGGGGGACAAAGCGCGCTTGAATCCGCAGTGCTGCTGGCGGAAAACGGCGCCAGTGTGGAACTGCTGGTGCGCGGCGCGCCGCCGAAATATCTCGGCTGGCGAAAAAAGATCAAGAGCCTGGGCGCGATTTCCAAACTTTTGTATTCGTGGACGGACGTGGGTCCAGCGGGCATTAGCAACATCGTTTCCAATCCGCCACTGTTGCGGATGTTCTCGCGCGACACCCAGAATTATTTGCGTAAGCGCTCCATCCGCCCCGCGGGCGCGGGTTGGCTCAAACCGCGGCTCGAAGCGGTGACCATGACGTGCGGACGGCACGTGACTTCGGCAAAGCCCGTAGGCGCGCAGTTGCAACTCACGCTCGACGATGGCGCACAACGCGTTGTGGACCATCTGTTGCTAGGCACCGGCTACAAAATTGACGTGACCCGCTACAGCTTCCTTTCGCCAACGCTCGTGTCGCGCGTGGAGACCGCGGACGGCTTTCCGAAGCTACAAGACGGGTTTGAGACCTCTGTCCCCGGCCTGCATATTCTGGGCGCTCCAGCCGGATGGAGCTACGGTCCGCTGATGTACTTCGTCGCTGGCACGAAATTTGCCTCCCGAACGATCTCTAATTATCTCGCGAATCGCGCGCGCAAAGCCTGACCGGGAATGAACCCGGCCAAGCAAACTCAAGAAGGACCTTCGGGTGAAGCTGGTGCTCGCCCGGGCGCCATTGTCATCGGTGGTGACTATCAGGGNNGACGACGAGCTCTCCATCGCGCGCTACTCACGCTACGTTACGCACTCCGTGAGCGTGCCGGACCTGCGCAACGACGACGCCATAATCCGCGAACTGCTGGCACTCGGCCAGCGCCTGAACCTAAAGGGCTGGGTGCTCTTCCCCACGCGCGACGAAATCGTGGCCGCGATTGCCCGGCGGCGCTCGGAACTTACACCGTGGTTCCGCGTCCCTACGCCGTGCTGGGACGTAATCCAATACGTGTGGGACAAGCGCAAAACCTGGGAGCTGGCGGATCGCTTGAATCTGCCGATTCCGGCGACTTGGAACCCCCAAAACGCTGAAGAGTTGGCACAAATCACCGCACCTTTTCCCCTGGCGGTAAAACCTTCCATCAAAGAGCATTTCTTTTACACCACGCGGGCAAAGGGCTGGAGCGCAGCGAATTCTCAAGAGTTGCGCGACTTATTCCTGAAAGCACAGCAGATCGCGGGCTCGGACGAAATTCTGATCCAGGATCTGATTCCCGGCGATGGCACACGCCAGTTCGGGTATTGCGCATTTTTCAAGGACGGGCAAGCCGTGGGCAGCATGGTAAGCCGCAGGCGCAGGCAACACCCGCACGACTTCGGACGCGCCAGCACCTTTGTGGAAACCGTGGAGCAGCCTAAGATCGAGGAACTCGCGCAGCACCTTTTAAGCGAACTGAATTTCTACGGACTGGTCGAGGTCGAGTACAAGCAGGATCCCCGCAATGGGGAGTTCAAGCTGCTGGACATCAACGCGCGCACCTGGGGCTACCACACGCTAGGACCCGTCGCCGGTGTCGATTTCGTGTGGATGCTGTATTGCGACCAGGTAGGGCTACCGGCTACGCCGGCGCGGGCCAAAGCAGGCATGTCGTGGATGCGCATGCTAACAGATTTTCCGACGGCGATGCTGGACATTGCGAATGGTCGGCTTAGCCTGGGTGCGTATCTGCAGTCTCTGGGGACGTTTGACACGGAGGCGGTGTTCACCCTGCGCGACCCGTTGCCGGGGTTGATGGAGTGTATCCTATTACCTTATTTGATCATCAAGCGCGGATTTTGAGGTGGCTCGTGGTTTTGGGCCTGGGTCATTCACTTGGAGTTTGCAGGAACATTTATTGTGCCGGGAGCAAGACTCGCGGGCGTCGTTAGGATTTGGAAGTACAGATAACCTCGTTTATATGAGCGTGATAGCGGTTTGGCCCACGTGGATTTTGGTTTGGTTGCGCGGGCGGGTGGCGCAAGGGATAATTAGATGAAGCGGCATGCTGGCATAGGCACTAAACGGGCGTGCGCTTATGGGTGAACTTATGAAGGGTGTGGTACTCGCAGGCGGAACAGGCAGCCGGTTGAA
>PMOV01000202.1:0-5078 GCA_003161195.1 Acidobacteriota bacterium
ACTCAGGGCGACGCCACCATCGCGCAATACGCCGAAGAGTCCGGCCGCTCGGTGGTTATCGTCATGAACAAGTGGGACCTGGCTGTTGCCGCCGCCGGCGTGGCCTCCGCGCGCGACGATGCCAGCGCCAAAGGCGAAAAGCACCGCGTCCCGGGCGTCAAACACTCCTTCGGCGACGCCGCCAAGGACCGCCTGCTCATGGACTACGAAAAAATGGTGCGCGGCAAATTGAAATTCCTGAGCTACGCGCCCATCGTCTTTTTGTCTGCCGAGACCGGCGAACGCACGCAAAAACTTTTTCCGCTCATCGACCAGTGCGCCGCCGCGCGCCGGCGAAAAATCTCCACGCCCGATTTGAACAATTGGCTGAAGGAAGACGTCGACCTGCAGCGCGGCACCACGCCCAAGGCCCGCCCCATCCGCATCTACTACATGACGCAGGCCAAAACCGCCCCGCCTACCTTCGTCATCTTCACCAATCAGAAAGAGCCGCTGCATTTCAGCTATCAGCGTTTCTTCGAAAACGAGCTGCGCAAGAAATTCGATTTCGTCGGTACCCCGGTCCGCTTCGTCCAGCGCCTGCGCAAACGCGAACAACGCGAACGCAAACCCCGCGACGCCGATGACGAATGAAGCTTTTCCTGCAGCTTTTCTCTGCGTGTCTCTGTGTACTCTGCGCCTCTGCGTTATCTCTTGTTTTCTGAGGTTTTCGAGTTGCTTTTCTCTTCGTCCCGAGAACCGCTGAAAATTTCCCCGCAAACTGTTAGCATGGCTCGTTCGGCTAGGAATAGGAACCAAAAATGTCCGGCATCGCCACGCAAAGCGCCGAAGAAAAAGAGCATTACCGCATCGGCGAAGTCAGCCGCATGACGGAACTGAAGCCCTTCGTACTGCGCTATTGGGAAACCGAATTCCCCATGCTGGAGCCGGTGAAAAGCTCAAGCGGCCATCGCCTCTATCGCCGCGAAGACGTGGACATAGTCCTGAAAATCAAGCGCCTGCTGTACGACGAGGGTTTCACAATTGCCGGCGCCCGCCGCCACCTCCGCGATCCCAACGCCGCTGCGGACACGCTAAGCGCGGCCCCTACCGCCGACTTCCAACTCACCAGTCCAGAAACGCGCAATCCCGCCACCAGCCACGCCCCGCTCCTCAACCGCAAAATGCTGTTAGATTTGCGCGATTCCCTCCGCACTTTCTTGACGCTTCTGGAACGCCGGTGATAGCCTTGAAGTCCTGGGCTGAACCGCCAGCGAGCGTTGTTTAGCGACGTCCCGCGGCGGTCGCTTCAAGTGTCGCCGGCATCGATCGCCCCTTGTAACACGCGTGTTAGCAACGCATGTTACCGGGACTCGCGAACCGGATCGCCCGCACACTACCGGTCGGGACGTAGCGAAGCCTGGTATCGCGCACCCTTGGGGTGGGTGAGGTCGCTGGTTCGAATCCAGTCGTCCCGACCATTTCATTCATTTTCCCCCTTCAGGCATTGCCACAGCATGCCGTGCTCGCTGACCACGCTCAGATGAATCGCTGGACCGTTGGGCCGAACCAGAAGGCCGCAGATGAGTCGGTACCCGAACATCAGTCGGCTATGCCGTTCGCCTGAATCCCAACATGACCGATCTTTCATGGGTATGCCGCACCCCCTGCGCGGCGAGACGCGTCGCGAACTCCGGTAGACCGCACCAAACAAGCCACTTTTGTGCATTTCGCTGTCCCGGGGGGTTTATCCATCTAGCCCGCCGGCATGGCTCCGCCGGAGCCCTGGTCCACGGCTCCTTATTCGTGATTGACGCCATCTCCAACTCATTGTAAAAACTGGGGTTGGCATAAGCCCTGCGTTAGGTCATACAGCCCACTATGTTCGTGCACTGGGCCGTTTCAGGCACGCCACGTGCAAGCTCTTTGTTTCCGCGCGAATGCGTTCCCTGGCTGGCTGTGCGCCAATTTAGTAGCAACCTATGAGAACCGAAGCCTCCACTCCTACGCTGGAACCGGAACTTGTAGATCGCCTCGTGAAACCGCGTGCTGCGAGAGGGGTGCGCAACGGCGGCGCTGGTGGCGGGGCACTCCGCCCCAACCGGCTCCCCGCTTTGTGGGTGGCCTCTGGCTTCACGCTGCTCTTTGCTGCGTTCTCCTTTCTCCCGCGCATCACGGAGAACGCCGCCCTTGCGTGGTCCATCCGTGGCGCCGCACTCTTCCTGGTCGCACTCATCGCCGCCGTGGCCTGGCAAGCGAGACGCGCTGACCGCACCCTGGTCTACGAATTCGCCGCCAAAAGCGTCCACTACGTACAGCTCATGATGCACATTTGCGTGTACTCGTACTGGGGATGGTATTGGCGGCCGGTCTACCACGAAGTCCCGCTGATCCTCTCGCAAATCGCGTTTGGCTACGCGCTGGACATGCTGGTGTGCTGGACGCGCCGCGAAAAATGGATCTTTGGCTTCGGTCCCATCCCCATCGTGCTCAGCACCAACCTGTTTCTCTGGTTTCGCGACGATTATTACTGGCTGCAGTTTCTGCTCATCGCCGTCGGCGTTCTGGGCAAAGAGTTCTTGAAATGGAAGCGCGAGGGCAAGATGGTGCACATCTTCAATCCCTCGGCGCTCTCGCTGTTTCTCTTCTCCGTGGCGCTGATTGCCACGGGCGCCACCGGCATAACCTGGGGCATCGACATCGCCACCACGCTGCACCGCCCGCCGCACATCTACCTCGAAATTTTTCTGCTCGGCCTCGTCGTGCAGGGACTCTTCCAGGTCACCCTGGTCACCCTTTCCTCCGCCGCGACTCTTGTGCTCATGGGCCTGATTTATACGCAAATGACTGGCGTCTACCATTTCGTGGACGCCGGTATTCCCGTCTCGGTGTTTCTCGGCCTGCACCTGCTCGTGACAGACCCGGCCACCTCTCCCAAGAAATATCTTGGCAAATTTATTTTTGGCGTGCTTTACGGCGTCGGCGTGTTCGCCGCCTTTGGCGCGCTTACGTGGTTTGGCGCCCCGGGTTTTTATGACAAGTTGCTCTGCGTGCCCATCTTGAATCTTTGCGTCCGCTCGCTCGATCGTTTCAGTGATCGTGTCTCCGTGCGACTCGGCACCGTCGAGTGGAAATGGAATCCGCGGATCGCCAATTTCGCTTTTATGGGCGTGTGGATCGCGTTGTTCATCGTGCTCACCGGGACCAGCTTCTTGGCCAAAGGCAAAGATTTCCCGGGTGGCAGGCCGCAGTTCTGGCAGCAAGCTTGTTCAGAAGGTAAATGGAAGTCTTGCAATGTTTGGACGCAGGCGCTCAACGCCCGCTGCGAAGATGGCTCGCGCGCCGACTGCCTCGAATTGGGGAACGTTTTGAACGTCGGAAAAATAGTCCAGCGCAACGCCGAAGTCGCTGGGGTCAGCTTCGGTCGCGCGTGTGACCTTGGCCTCCCCGCAGCATGCACGAGCCTCGTGTCCTTCGTGCAAAATGACGGCGGCAAGGATGTGCTCGAGCAATCATGCGGTAGAGGCAACGGGGCAAGTTGTTTTATTCTCGGCTCGCTCTACAGCGAAGGTGCCGGCGTCCCGAAAGACGATGCCAATGCCTTGCGCCTGTTTGAAAAATCCTGCGACACGAACTGGTGGCGCGGCTGCGGACGATTGGGGCAAAGCTACCTCGTTGGCCAAGGTACCGCCCCCGATCCCGCGTCCGCGGTAAAAAATTTCGACAAAGCCTGTACCGGCGGCAATGCCGCCAGTTGCGCCGAGGTCGCCCTGCTCTACAACCGCGGCGTCGCCGGCGTGCAAGATCATCGCACCGCGCTGCAGCGCCTACGCCGCGCTTGCGATCTGGGCCTGGTCACCGCCTGCCCGCCAGAAGAACGCGCCGCCAAACCAGGCGCCGCCACGCCTTAGTCGAACCGTTTTGATTCGCCCTTCGCAAGCGACGATTCCGGCCGGCGTGTCAGATGTTGGTTTTTAGTTCCTCGAAGAGTTCTTTTACGTTGCCCAGGATTAGTTCCTTCATCAGGAAGAGGCTAAAGCCCCAGGCCTGTTCAGCGACGATCTTGGGGGGCATGCTCAGTTCGTAGGGGGCGGTCACGACGTCGAGTAACGCGGGGCCGTTGTGCGCTAGCGCGGCCTTAACCGCGTCGCGCAACTCCTCGGGACGCTCCACGCGGAACCCGCGGATGCCCGCGGCCTCGGCGATTTTTGCGAAATTAAAGTTTTTGAAATCGGTCCCGAAATCCGGCACGCCGACGACTTGCATCTCGAGTTTCACCATGCCCAGCGTGCTGTTGTTGAACACGACGACCTTGACAGGCAGATCGTGCTGGACTAGGGAAAGCATGTCACCCATGAGCATGCCGAAGCCGCCGTCGCCGGAAAAAGAGATCACCTGGCGCTTGCGATTCTCAAATTGCGCGCCGATGGCTTGCGGGAGGGCGTTGGCCATGGAGCCGTGATTGAAGGAGCCGATGAGCGAACGGCCCTTTTTCATACGGATATAGCGCGCGGCCCACACGGTGCACATACCGGTATCGGCGGTGAAAGCCGCGTCATCCTCGGCGAGTTCGCTGAGAAGGCTGGCGAGGTACTGCGGATGGATTTTGTCTCCGGTGCTCTTGCTCTTGACGTGTTTATCTAATTCCTCACGCACATCGGCGTAATGCTGCACGGCATCATCGAGAAACTTGGAACTTTTTTTCTTGTTCAGCTTGGGCAGCAGTGCGCGTGCGGTCTCGCGCACGTGGGCGAGCAGACCCAGGTCCAGGCGCGCGCGGCGGCCAAGATTTTGTCCGCGCGAATCGATCTGCACGATCTTGGCTTTCTTAGGATAAAACCCGTCGTAGGGAAAATCCGTGCCCAGCATCAGCAGGACGTCGGCGTTGATCATGGCGCGATAGCCGGAGGCAAAACCGATCAAGCCGGTCATGCCTACGTCGTAGCGATTGCCCCACTCGACGTGTTCTTTGCCGCGCAGTGCGTGCACTACCGGGGCCTGCAAAGCCTCCGCCAGCGCGATGACTTCGTCGTGCGCGCCGATGCAGCCGGAGCCGCAAAGCAGGGTGCATTTGGCGGTGGAATTGAGCAGCTCCGCCA
>PMOV01000202.1:5165-5601 GCA_003161195.1 Acidobacteriota bacterium
TCCTGGAAATAGCTGGTGCCGATCTGGCTGCTGGGAATGTGCGCGGCGATGGCCAGCACGGGAGCGTAGCTGCGGTGGCAATCGTATAAACCGTTGATGAGGTGAAGGTTGCCCGGCCCGCAACTGCCGGCGCAAACCGCGAGATTACCGCTGAGTTGGGCTTCCGCGCCGGCCGCAAAAGCGCCAGCTTCTTCGTTGCGCACATTGACCCACTCGATTTTTTTGCTCCGGCGCACGGCGTCCGTGATGCTGTTCAGGGAATCGCCGACCACGCCGTAAATTCTTTTGACCCCGGCTTGTATCAGCATTTCTACGAGTTTTTCCGCTACGTTGGCCATGTCGTCGCTCCGATCGCGCTCTTTTCACGAACGTTAATGCAAGAAATCGCGCAGGGGGGATGGCGATACCAGCAGAGGCACCAACGCGCGATGCCGTG
>PMOV01000290.1:0-547 GCA_003161195.1 Acidobacteriota bacterium
ACCATGCCCTATTCCCACGACCCCGTGGCCATGAACCGCGAATATCTCGCCGAAGTCGTGCGCAAGGACGCGCTCTCCAATGGCCTGAGCGGGATCGGCATCAAGATGCTTATGGAAATGGGCATGCAGCACAGCTTCGGCCACTACTCCCAGCGCTAAGTCTGCGCGCCGTTGTGGCGGCCGCCTTCTGAGGCGGCGCCTTTCGTAACTTTTTCGAAATCTTCGATGCAAAAACGGAAAGGGCGGGTGGCTGTTGGNNCTAGCGCTGGCCGCCCAGCACGCCCATCGCCCGGTGCCGCAGAATCCCCAACTGCCGGTTTATCGGGTGCCTGCGATTTAAGAACGTCAGCACGGGGGGCCGGCGATCCGTCAACTTATTCATCGCAATGGTCAGCCGCACATCCTTGCGCGCAAATTTTAATCCTGCCTGAATGGCCTCCACCGCGTCTTCTTTGCGTCCCGCCGTGGCATACACTTCCGCCAAATTCAAATACAACTGCGCCTGATTCCGTTTCATGCGCACCGCCGAATCGCACAGCGACTCCGC
>PMOV01000290.1:625-2520 GCA_003161195.1 Acidobacteriota bacterium
TGTCTGCTGCGCGCCACGACTCTCACGGGTACGTGGGCCGCTACGCTATACGAGAGCAGCGCGGGCCACACCGCAAGCCAGGTCAGGTACGCGATTGCGAGCAGCGAGATGGCGAGGAAGGCTTCCATTCCAGACCTGCTTCAACCTACGCGCGCGCCAGGCGCAAATCTACTGCACATGGGTACAGTCTTGGTACAGCGGTTCTGGAGTAGTAAGGCCGCATTACGGTCAGGAAAGTGACGCCGAACAGGTTGGGGGCACGCCATGGCGCGCCGCCGGCGTCCGGGGCGGCAACTAGGCCGAAAATCTCAGCTTTTCGTCAGCCGCTTCCACCCGTGCCGCCAGGTTTCCCAGTCTTTCAGCGTGGCCTTGCACATGGCCTTGGCGCTTTTGTGCAGCCAGCGATTCTTTCTCTTGGCAATATCCCGCCGCACGTCTTTCACCGCGCGCGGCGTACCCAAATGCATATTCGCAGTCTCCCAGCCCATGGCATACAGCAGCCGCGCCTCATCGCGTTCCGCCGGCAGCGACGCCAACTCGATCCGCGAACAGTCTGGCGCCAGCCGCCGTACCAGCCAGCGTCCGTGAAAGGTGACAAACGGATCCCGCACGCGCACCGAGCGCTGCACCAATTTCAATCCGTAAATATCCGCCGTCTTGCTCCCCTTGATCCACACCCACGCCGACGGTCGAATGGCCTTCGCCTCTCGCGCAATCAACGCCCCCTGCCACGACGAAATCGCCAATATGCGCGGATGACCCAAACTCCCCAGCCCAGCGATGCGCTTTTTCAACGTATAGGCGCTCTTCGGCGCAGGCATCGCCGCTTCCAGCAGATTGCGCACCTCTTGTGGCGGCTTCGCGGTGTACGGTGCGCAGGCTTGCAACTTTTTCCAGAAGGCTACAGGGTCGCGCAATTTCGATAGCGCCAAGAGCCGCAACCACTGATGCTCTTCCGCCAAAATAAACGCCTCGCCGCCCGCCGCCAGGCCGTCGCGATAACCCTCTTCAATCGCTTCCGAGGCTTCCCGCCGCGTCAGGCTCAGGTGCGCATCCTCAATGGCCAGGTACGCGCTCGCCGCTAGCCGCACCAGATCCAGGGTGTACGCCGCCGGCCACGCCTCGTCCAAATCGTTTACGCCCCAGATCAGGCGTCCTTCTTCGTCGCGCCAGGTGCCAAAATTCTCGATGTGCAAATCGCCGACGCCCAGTACCTTGGGCGCCCTGGTCACCTCGCCACACATCTCCGGCCACAACTGCAGCCAGCGATAAAATGTCGCGCGAAAAAAAGGAAACACCGCCTCCGCCATGGCGGCATGTTTCAAGGTGAGGTCCTGCCGCACCAGCGGCACTTCGCCCTCCAGCCATTTCTCAAACTGCGTCGTCGCCTCGAGAATGTTCATGCGGTGAGTGTACCTGAGTTGAAATTCAGTGCCGCGCTGGCGCAAGTGCTCGAAGAAAGCCTCGCCGTTGAGGGCATCGACTTTTCCGCTCTTGAAATCATAATAACGCTGGTCCAGCACGCTGCGTAATTCGGCAATCCCTTCCGGGTATCCGGCGATGGCGTCTTTCGCGATTTCATCGGTTGGGCGCGACTCAGTGTCCGGCTTGCGCTTTACTGCCACGCGATTGAGTCTAACTGGCGAGTCCGGCGGTATCAAAAACGGTTGGGCCTACGTTTGATAAATGCCTGGCTACACCAGTCGCGCATGCTCGGCATGCTCCACGCCAAGCCGCAACCTCCCCGCATAAATCGGAAACTGCTCCGCCAGCGCCGCAACCTGTTTCCGCACCCGCTGCTCCGTCGCCGCGTCCCCCATCGCCCCCAGCACGTCGGCGATCCACCCGCCAATCTGCGCCATCTCCGCCTCGCGCATCCCCCGGCTCGTTACCGA
>PMOV01000290.1:2553-18960 GCA_003161195.1 Acidobacteriota bacterium
ACAATGCGAAACCCGCGCTTCGCCACCGACGCCGCCAGCGCCTGCGCGTTGCGTACCACCTGTCGCTGATACTCCTTAAAGCTCGGCTCCAGCGCTTCTTTGAAACATACCGCCTTCGCCGCAATGGTGTGCACCAGCGGACCGCCCTGCGTTCCCGGGAATGTCAGCTTGTCAATTTCTTTCGCAAAAGCATTCTTGCTCAGCACCAACCCGCCGCGTGGCCCGCGCAACGTCTTGTGCGTGGTAGTCGAAACAATATCCGCGTAGGGCACCGGGCTAGGATGTACCCCCGCCGCCACCAACCCCGCGATGTGCGCCATGTCCACAAAAAACAGCGCCCCCACGGCCTTCGCTACGCGGCCAATGCGCTCGAAATCAATAATCCGCGAATAGGCGCTGGCCCCCGCCACAATCATCTTCGGCTTGTGNNACGCCATAAGGCACAAATTTATACATGCGCCCGGAAAAATTCAGCGGATGTCCATGCGTTAAGTGTCCCCCATGCGCCAGGTTCATCCCCAGCACGGTATCTCCTGGCTGCAGCGTCGACATATACACCGCCACGTTTGCCGACGTGCCCGAATGCGCTTGCACGTTCGCGTGCTCCGCGCCAAAAATCTCCTTCGCGCGGTCGATCGCCAATTGCTCCACCTTGTCCGCGAACTCGCACCCGCCGTAATACCGCTTCCCCGGATAGCCCTCCGCGTATTTGTTCGTAAAGATCGAACCCATCGCTTCCAGCACCGCCTCGGACACCAAATTTTCCGAAGGGATCAGCTCGAGCCCGGTCGCCTGGCGCTGCGCCTCGTCGCGCAACAATTCCGCAATCGCCGGATCCACCGCATCCAGCGGCCTGTTCATCCGTTCGTTTGCATCCGTCGTATGTGCCATGTTCGCTCCAAAAATGTCCCGCTCCAAAATGCCCCCGCGGCAAAATCCCCCGCTTCAAAAAGTCCACCGCCCGCTGCTCGCAATTTTATCGGACCACGCGCGAAAGCACCAGTAATGCGCGCACGGGCTGGCGGCCTGCGTCTGCGCGTCCCAGAAAACGCAGGCGCCGCGTTCCACAACCGTATGCAGCGGAAAACGAAGTAATAAACTAAACAAACCTCCCGGCAAACCACGATTCTCGCTCGCGAGCGGCACGCTACACTGAACGAACCATGCCCACCGCGCTATTCGCGCCAGACCCGTTGACCGCCGAGTCCGTGCGCGAAACATCCAGTCGGCCCTCGCCGCAACGAAACACCCCGCAAGCGCCTTTTATCCTGGCCATTTTTCTGAGCGCCTTCCTGCTCTTCCAGGCGGAATTGCTATTGGGCAAACAGATCCTGCCCATCTTCGGCGGCGCTCCCGCGGTCTGGACTTCCTGCCTGCTGGTGTTTCAATTGCTCCTCCTGGCAGGTTACACGTTCGCGCATGGTGTGGCGGTGCGGCTAACGCTCCGGCAACAATCGCTGGTGCAACTGTCGCTGCTCGCTTTGTCTTTGTGCGCATTCGCGGTGGCCAGCCGCGTGTGGCCGACGCCGATCACGCCACTCGCCTCCGGGCTGCCCTCGGCCGACGCCGATCCCACCTGGACCATTGTGCGCTTCTTGCTGCTGGCCATCGGCCTGCCGTTTTTTATCCTGTCCACCACCAGCCCGCTGGCGTTGCACTGGCTTGCCAAGGTTGCCCCAGGCAATCCACCGTACCGCTTGTACGCGCTCTCGAGCGCCGGTTCGCTGCTGGGGTTGCTATCGTACCCAGTTCTAGTCGAACCGAACTTACGCCTGCGGACCCAGGCCTGGGGCTGGACAGCCAGCTACGCAGCCTACGCCGTGGCGTTTGCGGTGTGTGCCTTGCTGGTGAAGCGAGCCGCCGCGCGACGCCCGCCAATTGCGGCAGTCGAGGAAGTGCATCAAGACCCTACGCCTTCGCCCGCCTGGCCCGCTCGGCTTCTCTGGGTGGTGTTGGCCGCGTGCGCTTCCGTGCTGCTTCTGGCCACCACCAATTACATCAGTCAGGAGTCGGCGGTCATCCCGTTTCTGTGGGTGCTGCCGCTGTGTCTGTATTTGTTGTCCTTCATTTTTTGCTTCGAGAGCGACCGCTGGTACCGCCGCGGAGTTTTCCACGCCCTGTTTATTTTGGCGGCTTGCTCGGTCATTGTGGTCATGCAACCCAACGCCGAGGCTTCCTACCTCCATCAACTGGTGGCCTGCTCGGCGCTGCTCTTCGCCGGTTGCATGGTCTGCCACGGCGAAGCTGCGCGGACGCGCCCGCACGCCGATCACTTAACGCAATTTTATTTGTGCATCTCCATTGGCGGCGCGCTGGGAGGAATTTTTGTCAGCCTGATCGCGCCGCGTATCTTTCCGAACTACTGGGAGTATCCGCTGGGCATTCTCGCCTGCACGGCGTTGCTTCTCTTCGTAGCCATGCGAGATGAATCTTCGTGGTGGTATCGCGGGCGAACCTGGCTGGGCGCGGCGTTGTTTGGGCTTGTCGCGCTGGTGACGCCGGCAGTGCTCGCTGCGGTGTGGCCGGCGGCAGCGAAGATGCCCGCCTGGATACGATGGAGCCTGGCCGGTGCTCCGCTGATGCTGGCCGCGTGGCTGTACTTGCGTGAGCGATCTACCACCGCGAAACGGGGCGGGCCGTGGGCCGTGCGGCTGGCCGCGCGGTGCTGTCTCGCGCTCCTTACCGCCGGACTGGCCATCCCGCAAAAGGCCGAACTCTTTCATGTGGTGGCGCGTTCCAGAAATTTTTACGGCGTGCTCTCCGTGGTCGATGTCCAGGCGGAGAATTATCTGGCGTTGCGCCACGGCAAGATTGTTCACGGCTTTCAATTCCAAGATGCGGCGCGCCGCCGGTTGGCCACGGGCTACTACGGCCAGAACAGCGCCGCGAACATCATGATTCGCAATTGGCCGCATCATCCCATGCGCGTTGGATTGGTGGGCATGGGAACCGGGACGTTGGCGGCCATTGCCCAGCCGGGCGATGTGTACCGGTTCTACGAGATCAATCCCGATGTGTACCGCTGGTCGCAAGGCGCGCAGCCCTATTTCAGCTTTCTTAAAGATTCTCCGGCGCGCATTGAAGTGGTCTTGGGCGATGCCCGCGGCAGCCTGCAGCTGGAAGCGCAGCAGCATCGCCTGCAGAAGTTTGACGTGCTCGTTCTGGACGCGTTTTCGAGTGACGCCATCCCCATGCATCTGCTCACGCGCGAAGCGTTTCAGGTGTATACCGAACACTTGAAAGGGCCGGAATCGGTGATTGCCGTACACATCAGCAATCGCACGCTGGATTTGGGGCCGGTGGTGGCCGGTGCGGCGCGGGAGTTCGGGATGAGCATGGTGCGGAACTTGAGTCTGCCGTCGAAGAGTTATTTGTGGCAATCCGATTGGGTGTTGCTGTCGCGTACGCCCAGCTCGCTGGACCTGCCGGAGCTCAAACCCGGCAACATGCCGCCCGGGCTTGGCATGAAGCCGATCTTGTGGACCGACGACTACAGTAATCTCTGGCGTGTGATTCGGTAAGGCGCGAGCGCGTTTGCTTGTCTTCAAATGGATCACGCGCCTGCTGATCACTGACCTGCGGGCGTCGCCATCGTGTCGTTATACGAATGGCGCGCCCATCCGAGGTAATGCGGGTTCGCGCGGTTGGCATCGTCAAGGAGTCTCAGCATCTCCGGCATGCGTGCTGCGTAGTCCGCCGTCCGCAGGGCAATGGCCATCCTTGCAAGGTGCACATCCGAAATATCTTTGTACGCCGTCGCCAGAAAGTTGCCGCTCGCCGTACGCAAAGTCTCTTCTTGCTGCTCCGCGCTGTGGCCATCTTCTGGATTGTCCAACTCATACAGCATCAGCGTGACGCGGGGCACTGCGGAAAGCAGCATTTGGCGCTGCTCCACGCTGCCTTTCAGCAATTTATTCTGAATGTCGGCGTTCACCGTCAACCCGGCAGGTTCCGCGAGGGCGCGCACCGCGCGAAACGCGTCCGTTAGTCCCGGCAAAAACCGCAAATTCCCCGGACCTTTGTTCTCTGGGCGCTGCTGCGGCTCGACATCTAAGTGGATGCCATCAAATCGCGCGCCCGAATGTTTTTGGTTAAACGCCAAAATGTTGCGCACCTTGTCCAGCAGCAGGTCGCGATGCTTGCCGGGTTCGTCGGCCTCGGTGCTGGAAAGCAGCGCCTCCACGCGAATATGCGCGGCGTGCAGCGGCCTGATCACGCCGACCAAGCGCCCTTCTTCCTCGCTATCGACCGACCGTGGAACGGAAATGTAGACCTCGTTGATGGACTGCGCCTGGCAGAAATCGCGCAACGCCTCCGCGGCATGCGGTGCCGCCAGCACCGTCGGACTCTTCCACACCCACAGCCCGTGCACCGGAAGCCAGGCATCCTGCGCCAGCCCCGGAAGCGAACAGACGGCCTGCAGCAGCGCTACAACGCAGAAGATTCGCGCGTTTATCCGCATCGCGCCGCCGCCAGTTGCGCGGCGTGATAGCCGCACATGCCATGCACTCCTCCTCCCGGGGGCGTCGAGGACGAGCACAGATAAATGTCCTTCGCAGACGTGGCGTAGTGGCGCCACGTCGGGCGAAACAAAAATTGCCGCACATCCATGGCGCCGCCCGAAATGTCGCCCCCGATCAGGTTGGCGTCCAGGCGCTCCAAATCGGCCGGGGCGAATACGTGCCGCGCCAGCACCACGTCGCGAAAGCCCGGTGCGAAGCGCTCAATCTGATTCTCCAGCGTCTCCAGCAGGTCTACATTGGAGCCGTTGGGAACGTGGCAGTAGGCCCAGGCGGTGTGCTTTCCAGCGGGCGCCCGCGTCGCATCAAACAGGCTGGGCTGCGCCAGCAATACAAACGGGCGCTCGGAATGCCTTCCGCTCTGCATCGCGGCTTCGGAGGCGGAAATTTCCGCCGCGCTGCCGCCCAGGTGCACGGTCGCGGCTTGCCGGCACTCTCGAGCGCGCCACGGAATGGGTTCACGCAGCGCGTAATCCACCTTGAAAGCTCCGGGGCCGTAGCGATATTTCACCAGGCGCCGCGTATAGCGCGACGAAAGTCGGCCGACCGCCAGGCGCACCAGTTGCACCGGGGTAACGTCGCACAGCGTGGCGTCACAAGAGGGCAGGGACGCAAGTTGCTCGACGCGGGTGTCGATTTTCACTTGCCCGCCGAGCTTTGCCAAATGCCCACACAGGGCGTGCGTGATGGCCTGCGCGCCGCCGCTCGGAATCGGCCAGCCCACTGCGTGCGCCGCCGCTCCCAACAGTACGCCGAAGCCCGCGCTCAGCGGCTCGTCCAGACCCAGAAACGAGTGCGCCGCGAGTCCCGCGAACAGCGCTCGCGTGCGCTCTGAGCCAAAGAAAATCTTGGCTACCACATTCGCGGAAGGCAGGGCGACCGCTCCAAATCGCGCCAGCAGCAGCGGATGTAGCGTTAACAAATGCACCGGCCGCAAAACCTCCGCCGCCAGAGTTGTCCAGTGTTCCGCAAAGTGTCCCACGAGCCTCCGCCACGCGCGGCCGTCCGTGCCCAGCGCGGATTCCGTCGCTTGTAGATCCCGCTGCAGCGCGATCGCCGTGCCGTCGTCGAAGGGATGCGCCAGCGCCAGCGGCGAATGAATCCAGGTGAGCCCATGCTCCGCGAGCGGCAGCGTCGAAAAAAATGGCGAGCCAACCGCGAGAGGATGTACCGCCGAGCCAAAATCGTGCAGAAATCCCGGCAGCGTGAGCTCCAGCGTGCGTGCGGCACCGCCCGGTTGCGGCTGCGCCTCGAACACCTCGACTTGCCAACCGCGTTGCGCCAGCGCAATCGCCGCGGCCAGGCCGTTTGGACCAGCGCCGACAATGTTGGCTTTGCGGCTCATCTTCGCGCCCGCTCTCGCGGACGTTGGCCTGCAGTCATCATTCGCGCGGCTCGGCAGCCTCGGGCCATTGAATCACCGTAAACTTTCCACCCGCCTCGCGCTCTAGCACCGGCGCATACAGGCCCAGGTATTCGCGACGCCACCATGCGCCAGTCGCCCGCTTCTGCGCCGGCGTGGTGAACCAGTATTGCCACAACACCGCGCGCACCTGTCTTGGCGGCTCGTGCGCAAACGGATTCGCCGCAAACAACGCCAACACGTCCGCATCGTTCCTCAGCAACAATACCTCCGTGCGCGGCACCAGGGGATTCTCGCGCCAAGCTCCTAATGAAGCGAACCACAGGTTCCAGTCAAAGCGCGGCTGGTATGGCGCATAAATCCCGGGCGCCTTCGCGAGATCCTGCGGCTTAAAACGAAACGGATACGCCACCCAATTTGTTCCGTCCGTCGAGCCTTGAAACTCAATTTCATAACGCCCGCGCGTCATCACCGCGAAGAGTCCGTAGCGGTCCGCGATGCGAAATGGCTCGAGCGCCACCACGGGCGCGGAAGGGAAGGGCAGTCCCGGACGAATCATGCCGAGCAGCGGCACGGTGGATGCATAAAACAGCCACACCAGCACAATGGCCGCGAACGCGATCTTCAAATGAGAGAAAGGCGACGTTTTCTTGGCGCTGTGCTCCGTTGTCTGGGCTTGAGCATGCTCCATTGCCGAGGGCCCGGACAGGTCGGCACTGGCGACGCGCTGGGCCGCATCGGCAGACGCGACGGCCCCTGCTCCGGGCGCCGTGCTGCCGGGTGGGGCCGGCGCAGCGTTGGGCGCTGGAGCAGCACTCGGCGCGCCTATGGAGCGTTCTCTCCAGCGAACAGGCAGAAACTGCGCGAGGAAGCGATCGTCCAACAAAAAGATTCCCAGGAACAGCACCAGATAATTCAGAAACGTATAGTTCGCGGTGAGAATGATCCCGATCTGCCACGGCGTGACGATAAAAAACAGCACCATGCGAAAGCGCCGGGGGAGGAACACCATGCAAACCAGCACCAATTCCAGCGCCAACGTGCCAAACGCGGTCCCCGCATGAAACCAGTGCGGGAAATGTTGCACATACCAGCCGATCCACGTCGGTAGCGGACCGTTTTGGTAATACTCATCCATGGCCGTGAAATGCCGCCACTGCTCGTCCCCGCTAGCGATCTTGGCGACGCCCGACCCAAAGTAAATGCGGAACCACTCCCACAACAGCAGCAAAACGCTGGCCAACATCGGCGGATGCGAGCGTGCCATGCCGGGACGCCATCCGCCGGGCGCAAGAAACAAAGCCAGAAACCCCGCCTCCAGCAACATGCCATCCGATTGGTACCCGGCAAACTCCGACGCCGCCGAAACGAAGGAAAGAAAGCAAACCAAACAAACCGCCAGCGCCCACCGCGGACCAATATTAAAAATCACCAGAATTGCCGCTAGCATTCCCACCCAACAAAGGCCCAGCAACACGTGGTTACTGCTGCTGAGCCATAGCAAAGTGGGCGCATACCAGAAACGACCTTGCCCCGCCATGTGCGACACCGATTGCAGGTATTCGCCGGCCGGCAAGATCCCCTCCGGCCCAATCAGCCCGCGCACCTGAAACACCAGCGAGAAAAACGCTGAAAAATAAATCACTCCCAGCGCGCGCAGAAAGATCCAACGCGCCAGCAGGCGCGTTGATGCGCCGCGCTCCGGGTCAAATAATTTCCGTACCACTGCGGAGGCATTCCAGTCCATAAGCTTCACGCCAGTCTCGCCTGACGCTCGCCTCATCGCACATCTTCGCACGACTGGGCTGTATCTTCCTTTAACTCTGTCTCTCGCCTTCCCACATCCCGTCATCAGGGGCGTCAAATCTCATTCGAACGATATACGGATAAGTACTATAACTTGACAAACTAACATTTCCATGCTACTGTGGTGTGTGACACTCGCTTACCAGTCCCGCCCGCACCTCCCTCGCGCCAAACGTTCCCGCCTCCACGACGCCAAAAACGCCCAAATTTTGCCCCTGTGTTTTCATAACGATACGCATTGCTATCCGCGCAACCCCTTTACTTTGATAACCATACAAATTCCCCTACCGTACACCCCACGCCATTGCAAAACTCTCACCACGAAAGAACCTCCACGTCAGCTAACTCCAACACACCACACGCTTTACAGTGATTCTGGCCTTTACCTCGGAGCGCCAATTTCCGCATTGGCGGGTTTTGCATCCCCATCACCACTTTCACCGAATCCCCGCCATGCCCCCGGACACAGTTGCAAGGGCCACGCATCCGGTCACGAACGGGGGGCAGGAACCCCGCCTGTGCAGTTGCCATGGGATGGCGCAACCGCAACTTTACGGCCGTCAATCCCAGCCTCTCCGACGTGGTTCCATGATCAGCCGGGCGCCGTCGCGTCTGAATCGTCATTGTGGTCCGCTCCGTTTGTGCATAGAATTCGCGCCATCGCTCGGAAGCTCGGCTTCCACAACGTTGGAGGGACTGTGATGGATCGGCGCGCATTTCTATCGGCAAGTCTGCTTGGTGCGGGCGCACTTGCCGCGCCAGAGGCGTTTGCGCTGGCTGGCAACGGCCTCGGCGCATCGCGCGCGCGCGCAATCCTCGAGGATTTGCTCGATCAGGAACCGGCCAAACTTCCGGACCACGCGCTGTACGCCAAGAACGAAGAGGCTTACTGGGCCGAACTGCGCAAGCAATACCTGATCCCCGCCGACGAAGTTTATCTAAACAATGGCACGATCGGCTCGGCGCCATGGCCGGTGCTGCGCGCCGTCTTTGACGGCTACACCGAAACCGTAAAGATGACGCAGACCGATCCCGAAGACTATCCCATCTGGGGCTATGGCCCGTGGAACGAATTTCGCGACCCGCTCGCGGCGTTCATCGGTTGCACGCGCGACGAACTGGCTCTCGTGCGCAACGCCACGGAAGGCAACAGCTACATCGCCAACGGTCTGGATCTGAAGCCCGGCGACGAAATCCTCATGACCGATCAGGAGCATCCCGGCGGCGAGCAGCCGTGGAATCTGCGCGCCAAGCGTTACGGCGTGGTGGTTAAAAAGATCACGCTGCCAAAGCCGGTGCCGGACGCCGCGACGGTACTGAATCTTTTCAACGACGCCATCACGCCGCGCACGCGGGTGATTTTCTTCAGCCACCTCACGACGGTCACCGGCGTCGTCCTTCCCGCGAAACAGCTTTGTGCGCTGGCACGCGCGAAAGGCATCCTCTCCGCCGTCGATGGCGCCCACGTCGTCGGCATGATGAAGCTGGATGTGCATGATCTTGGTTGCGACATGTACACTTCCAGCCCGCACAAATGGCTGCAAGCGCCGGCCGGCAGCGGTTTTTTGTATGTGCGCGACGAGGTGATGGACCGCGTGTGGAACACCATCGTCACCGCCGGCTGGGACGAGCCCAAGCTGCGCGGCGAACGCTTCCAACGCCTCGGCAGCTCCAACGTGCCGGCGCTCTGGGGCATGCGCGCGGCCGTGCAGTTGGCCAACGATATTGGCATGGACAAAATTGAGCAGCGGCATCGCGCCATGGCGGATCACATTTTGCAGCAGATGCAGCAGCGCGCCGCGGTATCGTGGGCTTCGCCGGACCCGGCACTGCGCTGCGCCATCGTGTCCGTGAATGTGCCGCCCATCCAAATTGCCGAGATTGAGGGTTGGATGTGGAAGAATAAGAAAATCCGCATTCGCGGCGGCGCGCCCTCGAAAATCCGGCTGTCGACGCCATATTATTTGCTGCCGAAGGACGTCGATCGTTTCCTGGCCGCGTATGACGAATACCACGCGGCCAATCACGCGTAGCCGGCGCATGTGAACCGTGGCCCGTGCCTGTGTCGTGGCGCGAATCACGCGTGCGGTTTTCACGTGAGAGTTACGGGCCAAAAGTCACGGGACACAGGTCACGCGTCACGCTTCACGGGTCACAGTGCCGTGGAGAGCCACCAGCCTTCGCCGGCGCACCACGCGCTCGCGTCCGGCGGCGTGTGGCGGCGGAGCGAGCGCACGTTGCGCGCGTCGCCGCGTTTGAAGGCCTCGGCGAGTTTTGCCGCGGTGGCGTCGTCGCGCGCTCCGACGCACGAAATGAACATGGCGGGACTTAGGAATCTGGCTGCTAAGGGCGCGGCGCCATCGGCGGCCCGGGTGATCAGCAGCATTGCGCCGACGCCGGGTGCGCCTCCGGGATTGTCGGCGGGCGTTAACGGGAAGAGCAGACGGCCATTCGGGTTCAGAGCGTCGAGCCAGGTGTCGAGCGGCGCGGTGGCGCCGGCGTTGACGTAGATGGCATCGGCGCCAGGAAGCGGTCCCGTGGAAACGTTGCGTTCGTGCACCACCACGTTTGGTGAGTTGCTGAGGTTGGATTTGGCGCGGGCGGCCAGGTCTGCCTCGATCTCGTAGGCTTCGACGGAGCCAGTGGGGCCGGTAAGGTTGGCCAAAATGGCGGTGTAGTAGCCGGTGCCTGCGCCGAGGTGCAGGATTTTTTCGCCGAGTTGGATGTTCAAAGCGTTGAGGCAGACGGCGTGGAGCACCGGTTGGCCGTTGTTGATGTGGCGGTCCGGGGCGATGGAAACGACCACGTCCTGGTAGAGGAAGGACGGGTCGTCGGAAGGAGTTTCGACCAGAGCGCCGCCGGCGAAAACTTTCCACGGGCCGGGGCCCAAATAATGTTCCCGCGGCGTAGAGGCGAAGGCTGCGAGCAAACGCTCATTTTTTGCCGCGCCGGCCGCCGAAGCGACCAGTTGCGCGAAAAAGGCGCGTCGGGATTGCAGGCTGTCCATGGAGGAACTCCAAAGTAAACATCGCGAATAAAACGCCGCGACCACACTGCCATTGTATTCGATTCCAGTTGCATTAGACTTTCACTGGCAGTTCGCAACGGATAGCAGATCGCCGAAACTTATGACCAGGAATATTGTGCGGGAACCGCGCTGGCCGGCATTTGTCGCTATGTTGGCGGCGGGGTGTCTGTATTTGGCCTTGCCAGAGCCGCTTTCGCTGGGGCCCAGCTGGGGCTTGCTGGCGATCATGTGCGTGCTGCTGATTCCGTTGCTGATTTCCGTGCGCAAAGGGCATTTTAACGTCACGCGCATTTTGACGCTTGCGGCGAATGGGCTGATCACGCTGGCCATGATCGTGTCGCTGGGGATTTTGATTTACGGGATACCGCGGCATCTGGAAACGCCGCAGGCACTGTTGCGCTCGGCGGCGGCGTTGTGGTTTACGAACGTGCTGGTGTTCGCGCTATGGTACTGGAAATTGGACGCCGGCGGCCCGCTCGGGCGCGACGTGGCGCGCGGAGATTTGGATAGTTCGTTTCTGTTTCCGCAAATGCTGAATCCGCAGGACGACGACGAGCATTGGTCGCCGACGTTTCTGGATTATTTATTTTTGGCGTTCAATACGAGTACGGCATTTTCGCCGACGGATACGGCGGTATTGTCGCGCTGGGCAAAGGCCGGGATGATGCTGCAGTCGCTCATTTCGTTGACCATTGTGGCGCTCCTGGCGGCGCGCGCCGTGAATATTTTGTAGAACTGTAGCAACTGGACTGCAAACCCTTCTAATGAGGAGCACCGTTGGCCGCTGAGCTGCTGAAAATTGATGCGCGGATCCCTGGCGCGGAGCCGNNCTGGCGGCGGATCCTTTCAATTTGGCGGCCGTGGATGAAATTTTCCGTGTTAAGGGGCGGCCGGAAGAGCGCGGGTTGCCGTTGCTGGTGAATTCGCTGGCGCAGGCGGAGATGCTGACGCGCAGCGTGCCGCAGAATTTTGTGCGCTTGGCGATGGCGTTTTGGCCGGGGGCGTTGACGCTGATTGTGGCGGCGTCGCACCGCGTGCCGCTCAAGGTGACGGCCAATACCGGCCGCATCGCGGTGCGCTGGCCGCGCAATGCGGTGGTCGAGGGTTTAATAACGGAATTTGACGGGCCGGTGACGGGCACCAGCGCGAATCTGAGCGGGCAGCCGCCGTGCAGCGACGCCGACGGAGTTTTTTTGCAATTGGGAGAGCGCTTGCCGCTGATTTTAGACGCCGGGCAAACCGGGGCGACGGTGCCGTCGACGATGGTGGAGTTGCACGGCGAGGAGTGGAAGATTGCGCGGTTGGGAGCGATTTCGGCGGCCGAGATCGCTGCCGTCCTCGATTGAGCTATGGGATCGCGCTACGGGTGATTCGTTGCGGGGTGTTGTTGGGCGCGAGCGTGGCCAGAAAATCGAAATCGCCGGAAGGCGATAAATCTAAATCGCCCAGCGAGCGGCGGTGCACGGAGACGGCGTCGACGAACCACAGGGGGAAGACCGGTAAATCGGCCGCCACGATTTTCTGCACTTGGCTGCACAGGGCGCGGCGCTTTTCTTGATCCATTTCGCTGTGAATTTGCGCGGTTAGGGCGTCGACTTGCGCGTTGCGATAGCGCGCGCGGTTCGCGCCGTCCGGCGGGATGCGCGCGGAAGAATAGACGAACTCGAAAATATCCGGGTCGTTGTTGGCGCCAACCCAGCGCAGAAGATTGATCTGAAAATTTCCCTTGATGGCGTCGGAGAGCAAGGTAGCAAATTCCAGCGGGCGGATTTCCAGGGCAATGCCTGCAGCGCGCCATTGTTGCTGGAGTGCGGCGGCAATCAGGCGTGCTTGCTCGTCGGTGGAGGTTTTCAGGGTCAGGTGCAGGCGCGTGCCGTCTGGCTGCGCGTGGAAGCCAGCGTCTTCGAGCAGCTTAACGGCGCGTGCGTTGTCCGCGGCATAGTGGGTTACGTCCGGCTCATAGGCCCAGTGATTCGGGGGCAGCAAACCTTCGGCGATGCGCGCCTGGCCGTGCAGCAGATAGCGAATTATGGCGGCGCGGTCCGTGGCGTAAGCCAGGGCTTGGCGCACCTCGCGGCGAGCGAGAATCGGGTCGTTCAGATTGAATCCCAGATAATTTACGTTGGTGCCGGGCTTTTTCGTGACGGCTAGCGTCGGCTGCTTGGCGAGGACCGGGATCATGTCCGGGCTCAGGGAGCTGATTTCCACGTCGGCGGAGCCTTTGCGCAGTTCCAACGCGCGGACGACGTTGTCTGGAACGATGCGGGCGCGGACGGTTTGCAGTGGTGGCGCGCCGCGAAAATAGTTTTCGTTGCGGGTTAAAACCACCTCGTCGTCTTGCACCTGGCGGACGAATTGAAATGGGCCGCTGCCGATGGGATGGGCGGCGAAATTGGCGGCGGCGTTTGCGGGAACGATACCAAAGGCTCCGCGGGAGAGATTCCAGAGAAACGAGGCTTCGGGTTCGGAGAGGTGGAAGATCACGGTGGACGGGTCGGGGGCATCGACGGCGGTGACGTGGCGATAGGTGGCGCGTTTGGGGGAATGATTTTTCGCGTCGCGGATGAAGTCGATGGTGGCCTGTACGTCCGCGCTGGTGAGCGGCTGGCCGTCGTGGAAGGTAACGCCGTGCCGCAGATGGAAGATGTAGGTGAGCGGGTCGGGCGTTTCCCAGGATTCGGCGGCGTCGGGGTGCAGGACCATTTGGTTGTCGCGCTCGACCAGGCTGCTGAAGATGAGGCTGTCGAGATGCTGGGATGGGCCGTCGGTGGCGAAACGCGGGTCGAGGTTGGCGGGGTTGGATTCGATGACCAGTGTCAGGGAGTTGGGGTCATAGGGAGCGGAATGACACGAGGCCGCGAGGAACGTGAAGGTCAGTGCGCAAATGGAAGCCAGGACGCGGCGCTTGCTTTGGCGAGGTGTGGCTCGTGGAGAGATTGCCTTAGCGCGGCGGGGCATAACTGATTTTACCTAGAATGGCCGCGCCGCGCGCGCCCGTGGCGCTCGGAAGGTTCGACGGGCGCCGATGAAACGTTTCGCAGGCCAGTAGCGCGAAGGCCGCCGCTTCCTTGCCTTCCGAGCTGACGCCAAAATCGGAAGAGGGCAGGATGGCGATTTTGGGGAGCGCGGCGGCAAGTTGCGCCAGGATGAGCGGATTTTTTGCGCCACCGCCGGAGACGATGAGTTGATGGATGGCGTGCCGCGGAAGAACGAAGCGGTGGAGGGCGTCGACGATGGAGAGTGCGGTGAAGATGGTGGCCGCGCGGATTAGATCGTTGGGCGCCGCGCGATGGCGCCGGCCTTGCGCGATTAGTTTGGCGACGTAACCGGCACCGAAATATTCGCGGCCGGTGGATTTTGGTGGCGCGAGTTTTAGATAAGGATCGCGGAGGAGTTGGTCCAGCAGCGCGGGCAGGCTGTGGCCGCTGGCGGCCATGCGTGCGTTTTCATCGAAATGCGCGCGGCCATTGGTGAAGCGGGAGACCAGGGCGTCGATGACCATGTTGGCGGGGCCGGTGTCGAAGGCGAAGATTTGCGATGGCGTCGCAGCCGCGGGAAGGATCGTAATGTTGGCGATGCCGCCCAGGTTTAGGGAGACGCGGCCCAGGGTGGCGTGGCGATAGAGGACGTAGTCGGCGAACGGCACTAACGGGGCGCCGTGGCCGCCAAGGGCCATGTCTGCCGGGCGGAAGTCGGAGACGGTAGTGATGCCGGTGCGCGCGGCGATGACGCTGCCTTCACCGATCTGTAGCGTGGAAGCCGTCAGGCTTCCGAGGTACGGCACCGGCGCGCCTTGATGAAAAATAGTTTGGCCGTGCGAGCCGATCAGCGCGATATCTTTTGTTTCGACGCGGAATTGTTTGCAAGCAGCCAACGCCGCTTCGGCGAAGACTTCTCCCACCCGAAAATTTAGCTGGCTTAATGCGCCTGCGCTAATGGGGCGCTGCTCGGCTACGCGCAGAATTTCGCGGCGGACGGGTGTTGGCAACGGAAACGCCGCGTGCGCCTGCATACGCAGACGCGTGCGCGGGGGCGCGCCGGAGATTTGCGCCAGCGCGACGTCGATACCATCGGCAGAGGTGCCGGACATGAGTCCGAGAACGAGCATGGGTTTCGCAGTAGGCACAGGAGTACGAAGAGAGCGTAACGCAGGGGCGCAGAGAACGCCGAGGAAAGCGCAGCAGCGCGTGCCGCAATCGGCACCGGCGGGCCGCCCCGGCGACTAGACGATTTGTTTCTTTAGTTCGGCGAGCAGGTTTAGGGCGTCGAGAGGTTTTAGTTGGTCGAGGTCCGCGTCGCGCAGGCGGTCCAGAATCATGCGGTCGAGCGCGGTGAACAAAACTTCCTGGTGGCCATTGCCATTCGCTAGTGCGGCGCCCGGCGTCAGCGTTTCACTTAGTTGGTGTTCGCTTTGTTCGTGTTTCAGCAGGACTTCGCGGGCGCGCTCGATCACGCTGCGGGGGAGTCCGGCCAGGCGGGCGACTTCGATGCCGTAGCTTTTGTTGGCGCTGCCGGGTTCGACGTGGCGCAGGAAGATGATTTCGCTGGGCGTTTCTTTTACCGCGACGTGAACATTTTTCACCGCCGGGAGAAGTTCGGCGAGTTCGGTGAGTTCGTGATAGTGCGTGGCGAAGAGGGTGCGGGCGCGCGTGTGTCTCTGCAGATGTTCGACGACCGCCCAGGCGATGGAGAGGCCGTCGAAGGTGGCGGTGCCGCGGCCGACTTCGTCGAGCAGCACCAGGCTGGTGGGCGTCGCGTGATTCAGGATGGCGGCGACTTCGCTCATCTCGATCAGAAAGGTGGAGCGGCCGCGCGCGAGATTGTCGCTGGCCCCGATGCGCGTGAAGATGCGATCGGTGATGGGCAGTTTCGCCTGGCGCGCGGGAACGAAGCTGCCGGCTTGCGCGAGGATGGCGATCAACGCACTTTGCCGGAGATAGGTGGATTTGCCGCCCATGTTGGGTCCGGTGATGAGCAGCAGTTGCTGGCGGCCGGGCTCGAAGAAGAGGTCGTTGGGGACGAAGCGCTCGCCTTTTTGCCGCAGCAGTTCTTCGATCACCGGATGGCGGCCGCCAATGATCAGCAGTTCGCCACTGGCGGTGAACTCCGGGCGGATGTAGTTGCGATCCGCAGCCAGCTTTGCGAAAGAAGTGAGCACATCGAGTTGCGCCACGGCGGCGGCGGTGTGGCGGAGTCGCAGCGCTTTGCTGGCGATATCGGAGCGCAGTTCGACGAACAGGCGGCACTCGATTTCGTTGATGCGCTCGTCCGCGGCCAGGATTTTTCGNNGGAGCAAGGTGCAAATTGCTCTTAGAAATCTCCATGTAGTACCCGAAGACGTGGTTGAAGCGAATTTTCAGCGAACCGATGCCGGTGCGGCGGCGTTCGCGCTCTTCCATGGCGGCGATAATTTGCTTACTGTCGCGCGAGAGATTGCGCAGCTCGTCGAGCTCGGCGTCGTAGTTGGCGCGGATGATGCCAGGATCGGTGGCCAGCGCTGGGGGATCGTCGGCGATGGCGCGTTCCAGGCGTTCGCGCACGTCGGCGAGGTCGTCGAGTTCGTGGTGCAGGTGGCGCAGCAGGTCGCTGCCGCCGTGCGGCGGGGGCGTCAGGAATTTTTTCAGCACGGGAAGCTGCGCCAGAGATTTTCTCAGGGCCACGAGTTCGCGCGGGGCGGCCAGGCCCAGGGT
>PMOV01000290.1:19051-20213 GCA_003161195.1 Acidobacteriota bacterium
TCGAGATTGCGCACGCTCACGGGGTCCAGAATCATCGCGTCATGCTGCTGGTAGAAGCGCACGCGATCGAGATGGCGCAGCGCGTCGACTTGTGGCGCCTCGTTGCCGTGCGCGGAATTTTCACGCAAGTAGTGCACCACCGCGCCCGCCGCGCAGAGCGCCTGCGCGTGACCATCCAGCCCAAAGCCGGTGAGTTCGGCGACGCCAAACTGTTCACGCAGCAGCCGCTCGGCATAGTCGTGCTGAAAGATCCACTCGTCCAGCCGCGACTCGACGCCGCCCGCGCCTTCGAGCAGCGAAGTTTTGGCGGTCTCGAAAAGTTGCTGCGGGCGCGGCAGCAGCGTCTCGCGCGGCCGCAGCAGTTGCAGTTCGTCGCGCATGGCCTCCACGGCAGCGGGGCCAATAAATTCGGTGGCTTGAAATTGGCCGGTCGAAAGGTCGACGTACGCGATGCCGATGGGCGATCCGCTCGGGTGGCGGGCCACCGCGGCGAGAAAATTATTTTCTTTAATATCTAAAACCGCGACGTCGGTGGCCGTGCCGGGAGTAATCACGCGCACCACTTCGCGGCGCACCAGTTTTTTGCCGGGTCCCGGCTGTTCCATCTGGTCGCAGACGGCAATTTTGAAGCCCGCGCGTATCAGGCGCGCGATGTAGCCATCGGCGGCATGGTAGGGCACGCCGCACATCGGGATGGGTTGCCCCTTTTCGCGATTGCGCGAGGTTAGCGTGATTTGCAGTTCGCGCGCGGCGATGATGGCGTCTTCGTAAAAAAGTTCGTAAAAGTCGCCGAGACGGAACAGCAACAACGCGTGCGGATAGCGCGTTTTCACCGACTGATACTGCTGCATCAAGGGTGTGGTGGCTTCGATCATGCGGCACTGCCAAATTTCGATAAGCCCAGTTGCATAAGCAGAAACGCATAGTCCAACGCAATTTCGCGCAGGTAGTCGTAGCGCCCAGACGCCCCGCCGTGCCCCGCTCCCATATTGATTTTGAAGAGCAGGGCATTGCCGTCGGTCTTCAACGTGCGCAGTTTGGCCACGTATTTCGCGGGTTCCCAATACATTACCTGGCTGTCGTTGAGCCCAGTCTTGATCAGCATCGCGGGATATCGCTGCGCGGCAAGATTCGTGTACGGGCAATAGCCCTTCATGTAGAA
>PMOV01000290.1:20288-40340 GCA_003161195.1 Acidobacteriota bacterium
ACGCTGATGAAGTCGGTAAAGGTGTTGCGTTTTTTGTGCATGCGCCCGGCGTCATGCCAGGGTTTGCCAAGCTCGCCGCCGCCGCGTATGTGGGCGATGGCGAAAACCATGCCGCGATCCAGCAGGCTGAGGCGATTCGAGTTGAAGGCCATCGGCATCGAGAGCCCATAGCTGCCGTAACCGTACAGCAGCAGCGGCGCAGGCTTGCGCGCTCCCTCGCGAAGCGTGTCCCGCCGATAGACCAGTGACACCGGGATGCGCGTCCCGTCCGCAGCCGTCGCGTGAATGCGTTCGCTCACGTATTGCGCCTGCTCGTAGCCGCCCAGCACCGGCTGCTGCTTGCGCAAAATGCGCTCGCGCGTGCGCAAGTCAAAGTCAAACACGCTCCGCGGCGTAATGAGCGACTCATACGTAAAGCGCAGATGCGTGGTGTGAAATTCCGGATTGGCGCCACACGCGGCGTTATAAGCGGGTTCGGCAAACGGGATGCGATACGAATTGGCGAGCAGGTCGCCACTCGGCAACGCGGCCACGCGCAAGTGTGGCAGCCCGTCTTCGCGCTCCAGCACGGCCAGGTGCGTAGCGAAAACATCCACCGCGGCCAGCATCACGCCCGGGCGATTCGGTATCACTTCCTGCCAACTATCGCGCTCCGGCGCATCGACCGCCGTTTGCATCAGCCGAAACGTGCGGCCAAGCGAGTTGGTCCGAATATAAAAAATTCCGCCGCGCGGATCGGATGAACCCGCAGGATGGTGATCCACGTAGTATTCGTGCTCCTCCTCGCGCGGAGCGATCAGCCGAAAATTTCCAAAAGAATCGTCAGCCGCAAGGAAGCGCACTTCGCTGGCGGTGTGGCTGGCGGCCGTAAGAATCAAATACGCCCCGCTGCGCGAGCGTTCAATCTCCATACGGAATCGTTCGTCGCGCTCCTCGTACAGCAGCCGGTCGGGCTGGCCCGCTCCCACCAGGTGCCGGTACAGCCGGCAGGAACGCTTGGTGACTTCGTCCTCCACGGTGTAGAACAGCGTGTGATTGTCGGAGGCCCAGGCGGTGCTGGTCACCCGCTCAATGCGCTCGGGCAACGTTTCGCCGGTGCGCAGGCTTTTAATCTGCAGCGTGTACTGGCGAAAGCCGGTGACGTCCAGCGAATAGGCCAGCAGGGAATTGTTGTCGCTGACGTCGAAAGCATCGAGGCCCAGAAAAGAATGCCCGGCAGCCAAAGCATTTAGATCGAGCAAAACCTCTTCCGGCGCCGCGCCAGGCGTTTCGGGCGAGACCACAGCTGACTCGCCGGCAGCCGAGGCCCCGCGCGGGGCAAGCCGACGCGAGTGCACCGGATATTGTCGCCCTTCCACGGTGCGCGTGAAATAATCATAGCCGCGCATCCGATAGGGCGCGGAAAGATCCGTTTGCTGGATGCGCGCCAGCATTTCCTGGTAAAGCTGTTCCTGAAACATCTCGGTGGGCCGCAAAATGGTGTCGGTGTACGCGTTCTCGGCGTTGAGGTACGCCAGCACCTCGGGCGACGATTTTTCGCGCAGCCAGCCGTAGTCATCCATGCGCGCGTCGCCGTGCATCACGTGCTCGACCGGCTGGCGGCGGGCCACCGGCGGGGATTCCGCGGAAGCGGCGTCCGGCGACGGCGGTTCTGGCAAGTTGGTGGTCACGTCCCGGTTGGTCATGAGTTTGATTTGCCGCCGCGCGATTCTTCCGCGTGGGCGCCCCGGCGCAGAGCGAAATGCACGCGTTGGTTATACTAACGGAAGTCGCGGGCCGGAGAAAGCAGCCCGCGGCGGAAAACCTGGTGCAACCTTGCCTCAAGAAACGGAAATCAAGCTGAAAATCACCGACGCGAAGGCTCTGGCCCTGGCGCTCAAGAAGCTCAAGGCCGAACTGCTCTCCAAAGCCAGGCCCAAGGTGCACGAGATGAACGTGCTCTTCGACCATCCCGACGGCACGCTGGCCGGACGCGGCGAGCTACTCCGCGTGCGCACGGAGACGGCCGGACCACTTTCCGCAGGGAAGTCGCGCAAGAGCCGCGCAGGCAAGAGCGGCCAAACCAACTGGCAACAGCGCGTGGTGCTCACCTATAAGCGGCCCACGCAAGAGGACGACCCCGAGACCATCAGCGGGAGAGGCGTGGCGAAATACAAGATCCGCGAGGAACTCGAACTGGAGCTAAGTAACGCTGGAACGATTAGCAAAATCCTGGAAGGCTTGGGCATGGACGGCTGGTTTCGTTACGAAAAATATCGCGCCACCTATCAACTGCCCAAGTCGGCCCGCTGGGCCAAGGGTTTGCTGATCGAGCTGGACGAAACCCCCGTCGGCACGTTCGTCGAACTCGAAGGTCCGATACCCGCCATCGATCGTGCCGCCGCAGCCCTCGGATTCTCCAAGAAGGACTACATCGCCAAAAGCTACCTCCAGCTGTATCTGGAAAGCGAGCAAGGACGGGGCGAGCGCCCAAGACAAATGCTCTTCGCTCCAGCGAAGCCACCGCGCAAGTAGCGCGGGTGTTGGTAGCACAGGCTTTCAGCCTGTGCGCGGTGCGATCCCCACCCAGGCCGCGTCCACAAAACATAGAACACAGACCGCAACGCCGGTTTTCTCTGCGTCCCTTTGTGTACTCTGCGCCTCCGCGTTATCTTTTCCTTGTCTCTTTCCGGCGCCTCTTTACTCTTCCGCTTTCTCCCCGCGCCCCGCCAGCCCCCGCGCACAAATATTTCCCAAAAAATTGCCCATCGCGCCTCGCTATGCGCATTCTTTTCTTGACAATACGCAGCGCTCGGCTTTTACTACGCACGGAGTTATTTTTTTCTTTGATGAACGCAATCAGCGAACACGAACCTGCGCCATCGGGACCTAGACGCGCGTTTCCAGTAGCCTTAGCTTTTTCGGTACGGGTAACGCTAGCCTTTCATCCGCTGTCTCGTGGGGCGCGCCGCAACTTTGTGCTGGCGCAAGCGGTGGGGTGGATAGGGTTCGCTCCGGGCTAGAGGTAAGTCCATTTGTATGTGGTGCTTACCCCGCAGCCCGAGTTTCCAGGCGGCGGGTTTTTTGTTTTGCGAAGGGTAGCCTTGCGGTACGGAGCGCGAGTATGGAACTTTATGCCACGGAGTTGATGGGCTCGGCCACATATGACGTGGAAGGCCACTTTGTCGGCCGCGTGCGCGAATTTTTCATCGAGCCGGCCGAACAATCGAATCGCCTCTCGCATTACTTGCTGACGCGTGGCCGCTTTCCTGCCTTGGTCGTGCACCACCAGCAGGTGGCCACCGTGGAACCCGGTACCATGAAGCTGAACGTGAGCGAGCGCGCGCTCGAGCTTTACAAGCCCAATGAGAGCTTGCTCGCCGTCGGTAAAGACTTGATGGACCAGCAAATCATCGATACCAGCGGACGCAAAGTGGTGCGCGTCAATGACGTCGACCTCAGCGAGCAGCGCACCAATGACAACACCGAGTTGCGCGTTACCCAAGTGGATGTGGGCCTGCCAGGGGCCGTACGCCGCTTGCTCCAAGGTGTGGCTTCGCCCGCCTTCATCCGGAAGCTGCAGCGCGGCTTGCCGCAGAGCACCATTCGTTGGGAGTTCGTAAACTTGATCGAGCCGGACCCGCTCCGCCGCGTAAAACTGCGCATCACGCACGAGAAGCTCGAGCATCTGCATCCCGCGGACTTGGCTGAGCTGATGGAACACCTCTCGGCCGCCGAGCGGCAGGGCATTATCGCATCGCTAGACGAGGAAACCGCCGCCGAAGTCCTGGCCGAACTGGACCAGCGCCTCACCACGCAAATCGTGGAAAAGCTCGAACCCGGCAAAGCGGCCGACATTCTCGAAGAGATGGCTCCCGATGCCGCTGCCGATCTGTTGGCCGATCTTCCCAAGGAAACTTCCGAAGAGTTGCTGGACGAGATGCCGGGCCAGGACGCCGACGAAGTGCGCGAGCTGATGGCCTTCGAGCCCAGAACCGCCGGCAGCATGATGAACACCGAGTTCGCGTTCGTGGGTGAGGAGACTACCCGCGAAGAGGTGCTCACCTGGCTTCGCGGTCAGGATTTGAACCTCGACCAACTGGACACCATCGTGCTCGTGGACAAGCTGGCGCAGTACGCGGGCAACGTTACCGTCGCGCGCCTGCTCCTGGCGGGCCCCGAGCAGCACATGAGCGCGCTCAAGACCGAGCCGTTGCTCAGCCTCGAACCCACTTCGGACGACGAAGAAGTCTTCGAACTTTTCGATAAGTACAACCTGCGCATGCTCACCATCATTGACGATGAAAACCGTCCCATTGGAACCATCACCGTCGATGACGTGGTCTCGCGGCTGGTGAAGAAGTAGCGGTTCGGGTTTAGCGAAGGGGTTTGTTACGCAGAACATTTGTCACGAAATACATTTGCATCGCAAGGATTGACCGGGCGACATGAATTGGCGAGCCATCGCGGAGAGGTATGACCGGGCGCAGGGGCGCGGCAGCGACCTGCTCAAGAACATGCGCGACTTGCGCCGCCGCTTGACGCTGCTCCTCGCGGTGGTGGGTCCCGGCCTGATTACCTCGAACGTCGACAACGACGCGGGCGGCATTTCCACCTACACGCAAGCGGGTGCCCAGTACGGCTATGCGCTCCTCTGGTCGCTTATTCCCATGACCATTGCGCTCTACGTCACGGAAGAGATGTGCGCGCGCATGGGCGTCATTACCGGTAAAGGTCTTTCGGATTTAATCCGCGAGGAGTTTGGCTTTCGCTCCACTTTTTTTGTCATGTTCACCGGATTTTTTGTGGACTTAGCCAACGTGGTCGCGGAGTTTGCCGGTGTCGCCGCGTCCATGGAGATTTTCGGCATCAGCAAATACATCGCCGTCCCACTCGCGGCGCTCTTGGTGTGGATCCTCGTGTTGCGCGGCACCTATCGCCAGGTGGAAGTCATCTTCCTCGTGGCCTGCGGCTTTTACGTAACCTATATCGTCTCGGCGATTCTCGCCAAGCCGGACTGGNNTGCTCACCTTGACGGCGCTCGTCGGCACCACCATTGCCCCGTGGCAATTCTTTTATCTGCAGGCCGGCTTCGTGGAAAAGAAAGTCGGCCCGCGTCAGTATCGGCAAGCGCGGTTGGACGTTCTCGTGGGCAGCATCAGCTGCATGGTCATCGTGTTTTTCATCATTATTTGCACCGCGGCCACGCTGCATGCCTCGGGCAACACCAGTATTTCCGACGCTTCGCAAGCCGCCAAAGCGCTGATACCGCTGGCAGGGAAGTGGGCGGGATTGTGTTTCGCGTTCGGCTTGTTGAACGCCTCGCTCTTTGCCGCCACCATTCTTCCTCTTTCCACCGCCCATGTCATCTGCGAAGGGTTGGGCTTCGAGGCCGGCATCGACAACAAATTCAGCGAGGCGCGCATCTTCTATGGCCTGTACACGCTGCTCATCGTCGTGGGCGCCGGGATCATCCTCCTGCCGCATGTGCCGCTGTGGAAGATTTTGATTTTTTCGCAGGTCGGCAACGGCATCTGGTTGCCCGTGGTCATCATTTTTATCTTGCTATTGGTCAACCGGCGCGAGTTGATGGGCGACCACGTAAACACACTGGGCTTTAACATCGTCGCCTGGGTCACCGCCATCGCCATGATCGTGCTAACCCTGGTGCTCGTCTACACCTCAATCTTCGTCCCCAGCGCCCCGGCCGGCTAAGCCTTCCCTGGGTCCGCCAACGCTGCTCCATCGCGCGACCGGCGCGAGGAATCTCCGTATTGGCGGGTTTCTTCTGAGAGCGCCAAGGCTTCTCCATCCCGCGCGGTGTGTGGCATGAATCCCTGGGAACGCTGCGCCTTCCATCCCGCGCATTGCGCAGGATGCATCTCCCGATTGGCGGGTGTGCGTGTCGGTGTATCACCACGACACCATGGGATTGCCAGAGCCGCGTGCCGTATGTTAACTTTGCGGCGTAAAGAGGATTCGCCGGAAAGCCAACTCTTGTCCTCGGTAATTCACAATACGCTCGAGGTACCCTCCGCCGTCACGCTGGGGCCGGTGNNCGTCACCTGCCGCGCATTGCCGGCCATCGCGCGGGCACGCAAGCCGCCCGCTCCACCATCGAGACCTGCGCGCGCCTGCACATCGAAGCGCTCACCCTGTACGCCTTCTCCGTCGAGAATTGGCGCCGCCCCAAAGCCGAAATTGATTTCCTGATGGCCCTGTTGCGTGAATATTTGCGCCAGGAGATGCCGCTCATCCAGAAGAATAATATTCGCATGCGCTTCCTGGGCCGCATCGAAGAGTTGCCCGCCGCCGTGCAGAACGATGTGCGCGAGTCCATGGAAAAAACCGCTGAAAATCGCGGTATGGTCCTGTGTGTGGCGCTGAATTATGGCGGCCGCGCGGAAATTGTGGACGCCGTGAATGCCATTTTGGCCGAAGAACGCGGCGCTGCGGTCCATGCCGCGCGCAAAGTGACCGAGGGCGATCTTTCGCGCCACCTGTACACCGATGGTCTCCCCGATCCGGATTTGCTCATCCGCACCAGCGGCGAAATGCGCGTCAGCAATTTCCTGCTATGGCAGATTGCTTACGCGGAAATCTTGGTCACCGAGACGCTGTGGCCGGATTTTACCCGCACGCGCCTCCTCGAAGCCTTGGTGGAATTCCAAAAGCGCGAACGTCGCTACGGCGGCATTCGCGAAGACGACGCCACAGAGCAACCGCCGGCGCGTGTCGCAGGCGAGTAAGCGCCCCATTTTCATTCTCAAGAGTTGCGCATCGAATTCTCAAATATTCCCAAAATAATACGCCGCACTCGTGGCCCATTTTGTGGACAAAGTGGCTTCGGGACAGGAGAATTTGGCCCAGCACACAGTGAACTTAACCCTAGCAGAATGAACACTTACAAAAAATCGCCCCGCAACTCCATTAGAATGAACACTTACAAAATCAAACGACACGCAATCCAGCAAGTATTGTTTTATCAATGACATACGGAGGCATACCCCCTCACCCCCTCCCCGAGCCCCGCGGTTTGCGCCATAACCCCACTCGCCATCCGCAGTCCAAGCGTTAGGCAAGCGGGATGTGACGCATCGCGCGAGGGCCGGAAAGGTAGCGCGACGGTAGTCGTGCGATAGTATCTGTGCGCTTCTCCTGCGCCGTGAGGAACGTTCAGGATGACTTGGAAGAGAGTAGCAACTGCGGCCGTGCTGATTCCGTTCGTGGTGTTTTTGGTGTTGCGTGGCTCCACGGCGGTGATCGCGCTGGCCAGTGGCGTCTTCATGGTGCTGGCGCTGCTCGAATATTTCGCGCTGGGCGAGGCCATCGGCCACCGCGCGCACCGCGCCTGGACGATTTTTTGTGCCCTCGTGCTGCTGTTTTTGCAGTGGCTGCCGACGGTAGTTCGTCCCGGCGATTTTGGCGGCTTCAGCGTCCCCGCGGGATTGCAGTGGCTCGTGTATCGCGTTGTGCCGCAGCCAGAGGAAGCGCTCTTTCTTTTTGTAGCGGGCATCGCGGTGATCACCATGTTCAGCCGGCGGCCGCTGGTGGAAGTTTTGCCCGCGGCGGGCATTAGCGCCAGCGGTTTGTTGTTGGTGGCCTTGCCCTTGACGTACGCGGTGCGACTCGATGGCTGGGGAGAATCCGGCCCGTGGCTGCTGCTGTTTGCGCTGGTCATCACTTGGGCGGGAGACACGGCCGCGTATTTTGCGGGTCGCGCGTTTGGCCGCAATCCCTTAGCGCCCCATTTGAGTCCGAAGAAAACGTGGGAAGGCAGCCTGGCGGGCGTAGCCGCGTCGGCGGTGGTCGCGGTTTTTTTCCAGCGCTGGCTGCACGCTTCGTTGGGTTATCTCGTGGGCATGGCGGTCGCCGGAAATGTTGCTGGCCAGGTTGGCGATTTGCTGGAGTCGGCCTACAAACGCTCGGCAGGGGTGAAGGATTCTGGCGCCATGCTTCCGGGCCATGGCGGAGTGTTGGACCGCATCGACGCGCTGATTCTAGCGTTTCCCGTTGTCTGGTATTATTGGATGTTGACGTATACGCCGAAGTTTTAGTGGCGCGCGCAATCGCGTCCGCACTTACGGCGAGGGCTACGGCTAGAAAATTACCTTCGTGAAAAAACTCTCCATTCTTGGTTCTACCGGCTCGATCGGCCGCCAGTGTCTATCCGTCGTGGAAGCGCTCCCGGAGCGCTTCGCCATCGTGGCGCTGGCCGCGGGCGGGAATCTGGACGAACTCGCAGGACAGATTGCGCGGCATCGGCCGGAATTGGTGTCCGTAGCGGATGCGGCGAAGGCTGGGGAACTGGAAGCGAAGCTGAGAGCGGCTGGCGTTTCGCCGCTGCCCGCAATTCATCACGGCGCTGAGGGCTTGATGGCTGTGGCCACGCACGGCGCCGCGGATATTGTCGTCTCGGCGGCGGTCGGCGTTGTCGGATTGCCGGCGACGTACGCGGCGGTGAAATTAGGCAAGACCGTAGCGCTGTCCAACAAGGAAGTCCTGGTGGCCGCCGGCGAACTGGTGATGGCCGCCGCGAGGCACGCCGGCCAGGAATTGCTGCCGGTAGATAGCGAACACAATGCCGTACACCAGTGCTTGCGCGGTGGCGTTCGCGGCGAAGTGCGTCGCCTGGTGCTGACCGCCAGCGGAGGACCGTTTCGCAAAACGCCGCTGGCCTCGCTCTCGAGCGTAACTCCGGAGCAGGCGCTGGCGCATCCCAACTGGCGCATGGGCAACCGCATCAGCATCGATTCCGCCACCATGATGAACAAGGGTTTCGAGGTGATCGAGGCCCGCTGGCTCTTTGGCGTCCGGCCCGACCAGATCGACGTACTTTTACACCCGCAATCCACCGTGCACTCCATGGTCGAATTCGTGGACGGTTCCGTTTTAGCGCAACTCGGCCCCACGGACATGCGCATGCCCATTCAGTATGCGTTAACCTATCCGCAGCGGGTCGCATCGAACCAGCTAGCCCTGGATTGGTCCAAACTAAAGCGCCTGGATTTTGCCAAGGTGTCGACGCGCCGCTTTCCCTGTTTGCGGCTGGCGCGCGAAGCGATGAAGAAGGGCGGCGCCTTGCCCTGCGCCTTGAATGCCGCCGATGAGATTGCCGTGGCGGCGTTTCTCGAGCGCCGCTTGCCGTTTCTGGGCATTCCGGAAGTGATCGAACGGGTTCTAGCACGGACCCCGAAAATTAAATTTTCGGCGATGGAAGATGTGCTGGCGGCGGACGTGGAAGCCCGGCGCATGGCCAAGGAAGAGGTCAGCAAGCTGGGGGCGACGGCGGCGGTTGCGGGTTAACCGCGTGAACGATTTTTGTCGCATCGCCATACCAGCATCCGGGTAGGACGCGGCATCGTAGTTCAGATTAGGCTGGTACGGTTTCAGGAGAGTCGGAAAAGATGGGTTTCCTCCATTTGGTGATCGGCGTAGGGCTGGTCCTCGGCGTGATGATACTCGTGCACGAGTGGGGACATTTCGTCATGGCGCGCGTCTTCAAGGTGCGCGTGGATGTCTTCTCCATCGGCTTTGGCCCGCGCCTCTTCGGCTGGAAGCGCGGCGACACCGACTATCGGCTGAGTGCGCTGCCGTTTGGCGGCTACGTGCGCATGGCCGGGCAGGACCCTACGGAGATCGATTCCGAAAATCACCAATGGGTGTCTGGTAACTCCGCGGCAAAAACAAACGCTGCCGCGACCGGCACAGGAACCGCGACGGCGGACCGCCGGATCCCCGGGGTGCCCGTCGGCGCGCAGTTGCGCAGCGCCGGTTGGGCCACCGACGAATTGACGAGCAAGCCGCGCTGGCAGCGCGCGCTGATTTCGTTCGCCGGCCCGGCCGTCAATCTGGTGTTCCCCATTTTTCTGCTCGGCGGCCTGTACCTGGTCAGCGGCGAGCCGGTGATCCCGTACTCCCTGCAGCCCGTGCAGATTGCCGCGCTGTCCACGGACAAGGATGCGCCCAAGAGCGATCTGCGCCCCGGCGACCTCGTGCGCGCCATCAACGGCACTGCGGTGGCCACTTGGGATGAGGCCTTTAAGGTCATCGACAGCGCCAATCTCGAGCAACCACTGCGCCTGGACGTGGAAGAAAAGGGCGCCTCACGCACGATAACGGTGCGCGCAAAGGATATAACCGCGGCGTCGTACGTTCTTGGTGTCCTGCCGATTCCGCCGGTACTGGACAGCATTCAGCCAGGCGACCCAGCGGACCAAGCCGGGTTGCAAAGCGGTGACGTGGTGCGCGCCATCGATAACCAGCCCATTCATTACTGGGGGCAGTTTGTCGATGCCGTGCGCAATTCCGGCGGCAAGAACCTGACCATCACCGTCGAGCGTAACGGGCAGATGGTGCAAGCCAATATCATCCCGAAACTCCGCGCCAACGAAGCGGGCGAGCCAACCTATCAGGTTGGTGTCGCGGTGAAAGACGATACCGTCTATCAGAAGGTCGGCTTTTCGCAGGCCATGCGCGACGGCGTCACCCATACCGGGTACATCATCGAGCGCACCGCGGGCACGGTAGGCTTGCTCTTCAGCGGCAAAGTTTCCATCAAGCAGTTGCAAGGACCGGTGGGCATCTCGCACCTCGCCAAGCAAGCTGTGGATCGCGGTTCGGCAGCCGTCATTCAACTAATGGCGCTGATCAGCGTGAACCTCGGAATCTTGAATTTACTACCCATTCCGATTCTGGATGGCGGCAACATTTTGTTGCTGGCCATCGAAGGCGTGATGCGCCGCGATTTGAGCATGGGCTTCAAAGAGCGTTTTGTTCAGGTTGGCCTGGTATTCCTTTTGGTGCTCTTCGCCATTGTTATGTATCATGACGTGCTGCGGCGCCTTGCGGCGCATTCTTGAAGCCTGCTTTCGGCTGACAGCAGTGCGGCTGGCGGTTCCGAAAGCACCCGCAACTTGCCTAGCCCTGGCCCGGACCCGGAGAGTTTCGCTAATGCCATCCAGTGTTCCCCGTCGCACCTCCGCCGTTTCCCACCGTGCCTCTACCGGCGAGCGCATCAACACCGCGGAAACCACCGGCCGCCTGCAGAAGACCGTTGCTGACCGCGGCTTGCGCATGACCCGCCAGCGCCGCGTCATCCTGCAAGTGATGGACGACGCCGAGCAGCACCTCGACGTGGACCAAATCCTCGAGCGCGCGCGCAAGATCGATTCCGACGTACACCTCGTCACCGTCTACCGCACCATTGACCTGCTGAAAAAACAGGGCTTAATTGACGAACTGGACCTGCTGCACCTGCGCGGCGACCGCCACTACTACGAAAGTCACGGTCCGCGCGATCATATCCACGTAGCCTGCCTGCGCTGCGGCAAGGTCCGCGAGTTTGAGTCCCGCCTCTACGAGCAGCTTAAGGAACAGATCGCGCGAGACTTCGGCATGCAGGTGACCGTCTCGCGCACGGAAGTCGGCGGCTATTGCGCCGAATGCCTCGCGCTGGACGCCTCGCTGCGCTCTTCGTAGGCTGTTCCTCTTCAGAGACTTACTCTAACCGGCGTATCTTTAGGATTCTTTAGACTTCCGTCAGGACTTTGTTTGCCCCCAGAGCGCACAGTCCAAGCGACAGTCTCGATTCGTCGTCAAACAGGCAAGCGTCGCAGGCAGTTTTCGAGGTAATCGCATGAATACTCGGCTCAGCATGTTGGGCCTGGCACTGGCGTTCGGACTCTGCGGCACGTCCGCGGCCTGGGCGCAGGATGTGCAAAAGAATGTGCCCTACGTTTGCAACGGCGAGAAGATCGTTATCGACAGTTGCAACATGCGCGATCTTTCGGATACCTCGACGTGCATGGTGGGGCATCCCGACACGATCCTGCCGAACGGATTGATGAAATACACGACCGAGACGCGGGGTGCGCTGAAGAAACTGCTGCCCACCTGCAAGCAGCCTTCGGCGGACCAGTTGGCGCGGGCCAAAGCCTTTGCGAAGAAGCAGAACGATCTGTACGAGACCAACGCAAAAAAAGCCAACGATGAGAACAATGCGATTGAGGCCCGCGCGCAGGCAGTGATCAACGGCACGCCCGGCCAGAAACCGCAGACTCCCGAGGAACGAGCCATCAATCGCTGCGTGACATCGGGCAGGTTGCCGGCGTCCTGCACGGGAAATGCGCTGCTGGGCGCATTCAGCAACATGCTTACGTCGGCCACCTCGATGCTCGGCGTTGGCGACCTTACGCATTCGGCGGATGATTCTCGCAGCGGGCCCGTCATGGCTGGAGTGTTTCAAGGCACGGGAGGATGGCGGCTCGATTTTACCGATGCTGGCGTGCTGGTGAATTGTTCAGACCTCTCTCCCGACGAACGCCACTATAAATTGGACTTCAAGGGCGAGCGCGTGGCGCTGGTGATTGACATGACGCCGAAGCCGCTGGTTCTGAGCGTGCGCTCGGATGGGTCCATCGTCGGGCCCGGCCCAGTCACCATCGATGGCGTAATCGCCGCGGGCTACAAAAGTGATGTCGACCCGAACGCCTCCAGCGGCTACAAGGATCAATACGGAATGTCGTTATCGAACCAGCAAGTCAGCACGGGATCGACAGCCACCTACGACAGCACGGGCAATCGGACCTATGGGGCCACCGTGAAGGATACCGGGCACACCGTCTTTGCGAAAAAGCGGGTAACTTGCCCAGCCCAGAATCTTTGGTCGAAGGGCGCATCGGTGGGCATGCAGACGATGCAGACGGACATGCTGAAAGGCATGTTTGGCGGGGACCAGGGGCCGCCGACGCCGCCGGGCCTGCGCATGCGCGGGATTTACGCATCGTCTGCCACTGGCTTCAGCGTGCAGTTTTTTCCGGAGTCGGTGATTCTTGGATGCGGTCCTGACGCCGCGCGGGCATATCCGTACCAGGTGACGGCGGGAAGCAGTGGTGGGGTGATTCATATCAACGCACCCGATCATCCGCTGACCCTGATGATGAAGGCGGATGAGTCGCTCGATCCGGGCGAGAGCATGGCGTACCTGGTCCATGGCCGCAGGATAATCGGCCAAAACGACAACGGAGATTTCACGTTTGCTCCGATGGAACAAAGTTGCTGGCTGGCAGCGCTGGCGCCAAGCAAGGTGATTCCGTCGAGCGGTGGGATGGTGACGGCGTCGGCAGGGCGGGGAACGGCGGGCGGCTCGAGCGCCACGCTTTCTACTCCGGACGCACCGCTTGGCAACGCCACGCTATCCATCGCCTCGGGATTTCCCGCGCAGCCGGGTGTAGCGAGTCCTTTGGCCGGGCGGCCGTATTTGCTGATGCGGGACAGTTACGCCGGCGCGTTGGCGAAGGGGGGAGTTACGGTGCCCGCCGGACAATCGCCCTACAAATTCGTGACCGACATCTGCGCGAACAAGTCGCCCGATTGCCAGAAGGCCATGGACGCGGTGAAAGCGGACGTAGCNNCCGGGAACCTACTACCTGATGATTTCCGCGCGCTACAACAATCAGGCGCTGATCTGGGGGCAGGCCGTGCAACTCAAGTCCGGCGCTAACGCTCAGACTTTGGACGCGCACAACGCCACAGCAACAAATTGAAACCATCCAGCAGTTCCAAGCGCTGCGCCGGCTCCAGTTAGGGCTGCGGCATCAAGGGGACGGCGGCGGAAAACAACCCTTGCTGGCTGCGCGTGCGGCGCAGCAGGGAAAAGAAACGCGCGGCTCGCGCAATGTCTTTGGCGATTTGCCCGCGCAATTCGTCGGCACTGCTGAATTTCTTTTCTTCGCGCAGACGTTTCCAGAATCGCACTTCGATGCGTTGCGGGCTGCCTTCCGGAGCCACGTCGAGCAGGTGGGTCTCCACGGTTAGGTGAGTGCCATTGAACGTCGGCCGCAAGCCCACGTTGGTCACGCTGCGCACGCTGCGCAGTAATCCCGGGAAGTAGGTGCGCGTGATGTAGACGCCGCGCCCGGGCAGTAATTCCTGGTCCGCTTTCAGATTCAGCGTCGGGAAGGTAAATTTGCTACCCGTGCCGGTACCCTTGACCACTTCGCCGGACAGCACGAATGGGCGGCCCAGCAGGCGCCCCGCCGTCGCGACGTCTCCGGCCGCGATGGCGCGGCGAATCATGGTGCTGGATACGATTTCGCCGCGATACATCACCGGCGGAATGATCGCCACCTCGAATCCGTTGCGCTGCCCAAGTTCGCGCAGCAGCTTTACGTTGCCGGCTTGCGCGTGCCCGAAACGGAAATTTTCGCCCACCAGCACGGTCTTCAAACACAGCTGCTCAACGAGAATTTTCTCCACAAAATCCTCCGGCGAAAGCTGCGAGAGCTCGTGCGTGAAAGGCAGTACCACCGCGGATTCGAGGCCTACGGCGCCGAACCATTCCATGCGCTGCTCGTTGGTGGAGAGACGCAACGGCGCGGCTTCTGGCCGCAGCAATTTCAGGGGCGCTGGATCGAAGGTCAGAGCAGTCGCTACCGCACCGGATTCGTGCGCGCGCTCCACATCGGCGCGCAGGATGGCTTGGTGGCCGAGGTGGATGCCGTCGTAGTTGCCAATGGCCAGGACGCTGCCGCGGCCGCTCGCGCCGTAGCATTCGTGCCATTCGCGCGCGGAGTAAAACACCTTCACCTTATTCAGCTCAGTGTTCTCCAGGCCCACGGGAGGAGGTGGCTGCGTGGCGCGTGCGTCGCGGTGCGCCGTGAAGCCAGCTTCGCTGCGCTCGGGAGCCACTTCCAGTTCCAGGCCATCGTAGGCCAGATGCACGTTTAAGAATCCCAACTTGCGCAGGCGCTCATTGGTCTCCGCGTGGCTCAGGTCATGCGCGATGTGCGTAAACCACGCGCGCTTGGGTTTGAGCTGCTGGATCAGCGACAACGCCTGCTCCACCGTCTGGTGCATGGGATGCGGCATATCGCGCAGCGCGTCGATGATCAGTTCATCGAGATTCTCAAGCAAGGCCATGGACGACGGGCTGATGCTGCTGAAGTCCGTGAGGTACGCCGCGTTGCCGAAACGAAAGCCCAGCACCTCCATGTTGCCGTGTACCAGCGGCACCGGCAGGAAGGGCATGCCTGCGGCCTCGAAGGCCCCGTCGATGACATGCAGCCGCACGCTCGGGACGGTGCTCAGCGTCGGTTTATTGTCGAAGACGTACGAAAACGCGCGACGCAAAACGTGGAACGTCTCTTCGCTCGAGTACACCGGCAGCGCTGCTTTTTGCCGGATGTTGTATGGCCGAATGTCGTCGAAGCCCAGGATGTGGTCGGCGTGGCCGTGTGTGAGCAAAATGGCGTCGAGCCGGTCGATGCCCGCGCGCAACGCTTGCTGGCGAAAGTCCGGCGTGGTGTCGATGACCACGTTTTGCCCGTGGCGGGACAGCAAGATGGATGGCCGCAGCCGATTGTCCCGCGGATCCTTGCTGCTGCACACGCGGCAGTGGCAGCTCAGCGTCGGAACGCCCATGGAGGTCCCCGAGCCAAGCACGGTAATTTTTATGGGCGAGGAGGGCATGCGAGTCAGGTTCAGGCCCCGTTAGCGGCGCGCGCTCGTCGTCGGCGCGACTGCTACGGGAACGACGGCCGAATTTCGCGCGAACGCCGCGGCTGGCGTTAGCGCTGCGGTCCGGCTTTGGCTTTCGCCGCCTGCGCCGCCGCTTGCTTGGCGATCGCCTGGTTCACTTCGAGATACGTCATCTTCAGTTTGCCGAGCAAATCGAGCAGCAAATTGTCGTCTTCGGGCGCCAGGTTGCCGGCGGTTTTTTCGTGCAACGCGTCCAGCATGTCGATCAGTTCGCGCGCGGCTTCCGGGTCGATCATCGGCTGGCCGGTGCGCGGGTCGGTGTAGCCGCCCAGCACCATGGCGGCGTTGCTGCCCAGCATGCGGATCAGGTTTTCAAACGCCGGCGAACGTTTGGGTAGATCGGCCGCCGGGGGCGAAGGCACGGCTTGCGGACCAGCCGCCGGCGCGGGCATGGTGGCCACTTCGCGTTGCGCTTCGATTTTTGCCTCGCGCGCTTCCTGCTCCACCACTTCCGGACGCAGTTCGCCTTCGGAGGTGAACGGGCGGCGATCGATTACGCGAAAGCCTTCCTCCTGCTTCGGTTCGTTGTGCTTACCGTCGTGTTTATCGTCAGACAAGGGACATTTCCTCAGCTTTCTGGCTTAGCATTAAGTTTAGCACGGCTGGGAGGGAGACACGGAGCGGCCCGCGGGAGACGTAGTGGGTCAGTTTCCGATTGCGCGACTACACATGCACTGATAGCGGCTGCGGCGTAGAATCGGCAATATGAGGTGCGTTCACAGCAAGGACGTGGCAAGCAGGCTCGGATTCCTCAGCATCCTGCTTTCCATCATTCCCATCGTCTATATTTTCTACGCTGATAGGTTTCCGAGCCTTGCTCACACTGAGGCCGTGGTCATAATCGGCGGAGTGGGCGGCTCGTTTCTTGCGGCGCTGACGGCTGGTGTCATCGGCTCTAGGTGGTGGCTCTTTGCGACTCTTGCAGCGGCGATGGATATAGTTTGTCTTTGGGGCTTCAGCCCATGAAGCCACGCTAAGTCCCGACTGGCGCTTAGTGGACACGTTGAACCTACTCAAAAGCACTTGTTCGGTAACGCGGCAAACGGAAACTGACCCACTCCCCGGGAGACCTTGGCGCGGCGTTGCGCGGTGCGCTTGTCAAAGGGCTGGGCTGCCAAGTACAGTGGAACGACTGCGGCGAAACTTGCGCTGCGCGAGCGTAATGTCCCCGATTCGGAAGAAATCCAGCAAACGCAAGAAACTTACGAAGAGTGCGGCGAAGAAGGCGCGTCCGGCGGCTTCCTCCTCGGCGCTGCAACTGCCCGGTGGCAGGGTTGGCGAATGGTTCGAGAAGCTGGTCGCGGTGCAGGCGCGTTTGCGCGCACCGAAAGGCTGCCCCTGGGACCGCGAACAAACGCACGAAACCCTGCGCACCTACTTGATCGAAGAGGCCTACGAAGTGCTAGACGCCATGCGCGCTCGCGATGACGCCAAATTCGCCGATGAGCTGGGCGACCTGCTGCTGCAAGTGCTGTTTCACGCGGACATCGCGCGGGAGGACCAGCGCTTCGATCTGGTCGATGTGATTCGCGCCATCCACGACAAGATGATTCGCCGCCACCCGCACGTGTTCGGCGATATCTCCGTGAACGATTCTGGCGAAGTATTGAAGAATTGGGACCGTATCAAGGCGGAGGAGCGTCGTGAAGCTGCGGCAGCATCCGGCGCAGCCTCGAGTCAGCTTGTGGCAGAGAAAGTTCCGTCGCTCCTCGACGGCGTGGGCCGCGGGCTGCCCGCCACGCTTGCGGGCTTTCAACTGACGCGCAAGGCCGCGCGCATCGGCTTCGATTGGCAGGACGCCGAAGGTGTGCTCGAGAAGATTCGCGAGGAGTGTGCGGAAATTTCTGTGGCCCTGGCGATCAGGAAGTCCGGCCCGGATGCTGGAGATCAACAGCGAGTTGAAGAAGAGGTCGGCGATCTGCTCTTCGCGGCGGTAAATCTCGCGCGCTTCCTGAAAATCGATCCGGAGATCGCGCTGCATCAGGCGAACGAAAAATTCGCGCGGCGCTTCCGGAGCATGGAATCGATGGCGCGCGAAGGGGGCAGGNNACGCCGGCGCTACCAGGAAATCGGCGCGGTTTTCAGCCATGAACACTTCGCCGGTGGTTGTTCGCAATTGTCATGAATTGTCGGACTTTCACGCTTGCGTGGCCCTGCAGCGCGAAATCTGGGGCGAAGACCCGCTCGAAGTCGAGCCCGCCACGATGTTCGTGGTCGCCGCGCATACCGGCGGACAGGTGCTCGCCGCCTATGCCGGCGACGTCCTCGCAGGATTTGTCCTCGCCGTGGCCGGCATCCGCGACGGCCAGCCCTACCTCCACTCGCACATGGCTGGCGTCAAAGACGGCTTCCGCGATCAAGGCATCGGCCGCAAGCTAAAGCTGTTTCAGCGCGAAGAAGCCCTGCAGCGCGGCATCCGGCTGATTCAATGGACGTTTGATCCGCTGGAAGTTCGCAACGCGCACTTTAACCTCAACCGCCTGGGCGCCATCGCTCGCCACTACCAGGCCAATCTTTATGGCGTTACCACCAGCCCGCTTCATCGCGGCCTGCGCACCGATCGCCTCCTCGCCGAATGGCACCTCGACTCGCCGCGCGTTGCCGCCGCTATCAAGGATGGATCGCGCACGCTGCCGGAAGGCCTCGAAGACGTTGGGCCATCCGGGACGAGCCCCGTCCACATCGAAGTCCCAAGCCAGATCCCGTACGGCGTTGGCGGCAACACCTCGACGGAACCCTCGGACGTCACCTCCCTCCAGGACCGCCTGCATCGCGAGTTCACCACGCATTTCGCGCGCGGCTATGCCGCCACCAGCCTTATACCCGGTACCCACCCAGCATACGTCCTAACCCGAATACCGCATCCGCTCGCTGGCGGCGAAAGCTTAAAATCCCATCCCCGGGGAATCCAATAGGCATGCGCGTCCACGAAATCAAGCTGCGCGAAATCCACATGTCCCTGGTCGCGCCATTCGAGACCAGCATGAACGTCACCACCGCGCGCCGCATCCTGCTCGTCGAGGTTCGCCTCGACGGCGCCACCGGCTGGGGCGAATGCGTCGCCGGCGAAGACCCTTACTATTCCCCCGAAACTATCGACACCGCCTGGCACATCCTGCGCACCTATCTCTGGCCGATGATCAAAGGCAAAGACTTCGCGTCCGCCGCCGATATCTGGTCCATGCTCGAACCCGTCCGCGGCCACAACATGGCCAAGGGCGCCCTGGAAGCCGCCATCTGGGAAGGCGAAGCCCGCGAACGCAACCTCCCGCTCTCGAAACTGATCGGCGGCTTTCACAAGCACCTGCCTTGCGGCGTCTCCATCGGCATCAAGCCCACAGTGGAAGCACTGCTTGAAGCCGTGCAAAAGGAACTGGCCGCCGGCTATCAGCGCATCAAAATAAAAATCAAGCCCGGCCGCGAGCTCAACGAAGTGAAAGCCTTACGTGAGAAATTTCCGGATATTAAACTAATGGTTGATGCCAACTCCGCCTATCGCCTCGAAGACTGGCGCATCCTCAAGCAACTCGAAAGCTTTTATTTAATGATGATCGAGCAGCCCCTCGGCTGGGACGATCTCTTCGGCCACATCGAACTGCAGCGCCGCCTGGACACCCCCATCTGCCTCGACGAGTGCATCCACACCGAAGAGCAAGCCAAAGCCGCCATCGACTTCGACGCCTGCAAAATCATCAACATTAAATTGGGCCGCGTCGGCGGCTACACCGTCGCCAAGCGCATCCACGACTTGGCGCAACAAGCCGGCATGCCCGTCTGGTGCGGCGGTATGCTGGAGAGCGGCATCGGCCGCGCGCACAATATCGCCCTCTCCACGCTGCCCAATTTCACGCTGCCGGGAGACATCACCGCCAGCAAACGCTATTGGACGGAGGACATCATCGAACCGGAGGTCACGGTGAACCGCCAGGGCGTCATCCATGTTCCAACAGGCCCGGGCATGGGCTTTGAACCGAAACTCGATCGAATTGATAAGCTAACCGTCCGCTCCGAGCGCCTTGTGTAGCACAGACTTCAGTCTGTGAGTCTTTGCGCTGCAAAGGCAAACGCTTCATACAAGTAGCATGGCTTCAGGTAGAGGATTGAGTTAAGCCTAGAAAAAATGGGAGAAATCGCGTTGCCAACTCCTCTAAGATCTGGCGGCCCCGCCGCCCGCATCGCCGTAATCCCCGGAGACGGCATCGGCAAAGAAGTCACCCCCGAAGCCGTGAAGGTTTTGAAAGCGATTTGCGCGCCGACAAAACGCGGCATTGCACGCCACATCGAATTCGTCGAATTCGACTGGGGCGCCGACAAATACCTCAAGGAAAACATCACCCTCCCGCCCGGCGCCGTAGAAATGTTGCGCGACGAATTCGACGCTATCCTCTTCGGTGCCCTCGGCGACCCGCGTGTCCCCAGCAACCAGCACGCCGCCGACATCCTCCTCGGCCTGCGCTTCCAGCTCGACCTCTACGTCAACGCCCGCCCCGTCGAGCTCTTCCACCAGAAATTCACGCCCCTGCGCGACCGCAC
>PMOV01000143.1 GCA_003161195.1 Acidobacteriota bacterium
AGCCGCGCGTATCACGACTCGCTCTTCATGTCTCGCATCGCGCCCACCGGCATGCTGTTCATCCCATGCCGCAACGGTTACAGCCATCGGCCGGACGAGTATTCTTCGCCCGCAGAGATCGCCCGGGGCTCGTTGATTCTCGCCCATGCGCTTGCGACGCTCTCCGCATGACCGTATTCTCCGCGAGCGTGCAGCTCTCGCAAGCGAGCGTGTGTATTGCGAAGGCCGGAAGGGAAGCGCAACATAAAGGCGGCGAGGAGATGACGCGCCACGACCATGTCTGAAGACTTCATGCGCCGCGCCATCGCTTTGGCGCTCGAAAATATTGAATACGGCGGCGGACCGTTCGCCTCGGTGATTGCGCGCGACGGCCGCATCGTGGCCGAAGGCGTGAATCGCGTGACCGCGACGAATGACCCTACGGCGCACGCGGAAGTGGTGGCTATCCGCGCGGCCTGCAGCGCCCTGCAAACTTTTCAGTTGCTGGACTGCGATCTCTACACCACCTGCGAACCCTGCCCCATGTGTCTCGGCGCAATCTACTGGGCGCATACCGCGCGCGTTTTTTATGCCTGCACCGCGCCGGACGCCGCCGCCGCCGGATTCGACGACGCCTTCATCTACGACGAATTGAAGCTGCCGCACCCTGCGCGCCGCATCCCCATGGCGGGCCTGCTGCGCGAAGAGGGCATCACCGTCTTTCAAAAGTGGTCGTCGAAACCGGACAAAACGCCGTACTGAGTTTGTCTCCCAGGCGTGCGTCGCTGGGCCTTTGCCAGCCATTGTAGCGACGCCCTTCAGGGCGTCATCTGACGCTTTTCGTAGCACAGGCTTCAGCCTGTGAGCTTTTGTGCAGCACGAAAGAGAAATCACGCCACCATGTTTAGCGACATCCTGCTCGACCATTTCCGCCAGCCGCGCCACGCGGGAGAATTGCCCGGCGCGACGCATACGGTGGAAGTGAGCAACCCGGTGTGCGGCGACGTGCTGCGCCTCGCGGTGCGCATGGACACGGGCCGAATCGCGGAAGCGCGCTTCCTCTGCCGCGGTTGCACCACGGCCATAGCCGCGGCGTCGTTCGTGGCGGAAAGCCTGCAAGGCGCGACTCTGGAGAGCGCCGCCGCGCTTACGAGCGCAGCGATTTCCTCCGGCCTCGGCGGCTTGCCTCCCGCAACGTTGCACGGCGCGCAACTTGCAGAAGATGCGGTTAAGTCTTTGTGTAACGCCATCCAGCGCGGTTAAGTTTTCCCTTCTTTCATCCGGCATACGCTTTTTGCCAATTCACTGCGCATCGGAATTTCCTTGCAGCGCCGCGAATGTAGCGGGGTCGTTGATGTTTTGCAGGCAGGCTTGGTCTTCGGTGGGGACCTCGAGGACTTCGTCGGGATGCGCCCAGACGACAGCACGCGCACCCACGTCCAGCGGTGCGTCGAGCAATTCCTGGTAGAGCGCGGCAGAAAAAATCACCGGATGGCCGCGACGCGCCTTGCAGAGCGGCACGACAATCTTTTTTCCGGAGGAATAAAATGCGGCGATGAGCGAGTGGATGAGCTGCGCGGTGACTAACGGATGGTCGATGAGCTGAAGCAGGATGCCGTCGGTGTGCGGCGGCAAGCTTTTCAGTGCGGCGTGGATGGAGCTCAAGGTGCCTTTTCTCCAGTCGGCGTTGATGACGGTTTCCTCGGGAGGAAGCGTCAGCGCCCGGGCGATGACGGCGGCGTCCGCGCCGAGAACGATGCGGCGCGCGCCGATTTTTGTGTGGACGCTGCTGCGCAGGAGATGCTCGAGGAAAGTTTTCTCCTGGTAGCGGAGCAGCGCTTTGGGTGTGCCCATGCGGCTCGACTCGCCGCCGGAGAGGATTACCGCGGCGAGCATGGGGCGTTCACCGCGCGGCGCTCATCGCGATGTGGAAGTCGGACGAGCGTCGATTTTTTTGTGCGCGCCGGCGTCGTTGCGCGCTGCTTCGCTACGCGCATCGGCAGTTGCGCCTGCGGGTAGACTCACATTGCGGCGGACGGCGATCAGTTCCGCCAAGATGCTTACGGCGATTTCTTCTGGCGATAGGGCGCCGATGTTTAGGCCGATGGGGGCGTACACATTGGCGAATTCTTCGGGGCGGAAACCTTCGCCTTCCAGAGCTTGATAGGTGCGCAAAACTTTGCGTTTGCTGCCGATCATGCCGATGTAGCGCGGCTGGGTGCGGACGGCCCAGGCCAGGACGCGCATGTCGTCGCGATGGCCGCGTGTGGCGATGACCACGTAGCTGGCGCGATTGGGCTCAATGCGCTGGAACGCTTGCGCGAAGCTGGTGATGACGCCGGTGGCCAGGGGGAAGCGTTCGCGGTTGGCGAAGGCTTCGCGATCGTCGATTACGGTGATGGCGAAACCGGCGGCGTGGGCGCTGCGGGCCAGGGCCGAGCAGATGTGGCCTGCGCCGAAGAGATAGAGCATGGGTTGCGGGAGGATGGGTTCGACGAAGACTTCGAGGGTGCCGCCGCAGATCAGGCCGCTATCGTAGCTGGCTTCATTGTTGAGGTTGAAGGTGAGCTTCCTCGGGGTTTCTTGCTCCATGACCTCTTTGGCGGCGGCCCAGACGTCGGCCTCGACGCAGCCGCCGCCGATGGTGCCGGCGATGGTGCCGTCTTCGCGGACGAGCATTTTGGAGCTTTCGTAGCTGGGGATGGAGCCGTTGGTGTGGACAATGGTGGCGAGCGCGCCACGGAGGCCGGCTTGGCGCATGCGGACGATTTCTTCAAACAGGTCCATCAGAGGGCCTCGATTCGTGGGCGGGTTGCTAGCGTACGTGGTGGGGGGGCGGGCGTCAACGGTGAGGTGCGCGAGTCGTGGCGAGATGGGTTCTTCGCCTGCAAATGATTCCGCAGAATGGAGTTAGCAGCAAATTCGCGTTCTTGCGCTCGGGAGATTTTGGAGGCGCAGTGGGTGCACGGTACGGCAACTTGTATCGTTATCAAAGGAAAGGGGTTGCGTGCGGAGCAATTCGTATCGTTATCAAAACAAAGGGGCAAAAACTTGGCTATTAAGCTGGGCAAAGAGTTCGGCTGGGTTGGGGATTGGAGCGGAGGACGAGAGGCGACGCTTGACGCCATATCACATGGTGGTATGGATCTGGTTTTATGTCAATGGACGTAACGTACCAGTACTTGGTCGGCGCGATTGCCCCTTTTCGGCGAGCAATCTGGGGATAGCTTCGCAATGGGTTCGTTTGGGACGCCGTTGCTCCGGAGAGGCGGGCCTCCGTTTACGACACGGCACCGAACCTTAGACCGAGAGTAAGCGACCAAAGAAGGAGCGATAGCGGCGCAAGGCGAGGCGCAGGTCTTCGGTCGAGACGTTTTCGCCCTGGTCCCATTGGCCTTCGAGCTTGCTGCGTTCCGCAGCAAACACTTCGGCGAGCCGCTGCATCGTTGCGGCGACCAGACTGTCGGCTTGCTCGACGGCGCCGCGCGGTTCGTCGACAAAGCCTACTTGTATGGCATCCCAGCGGGCACGCAGTTCGTTGGCTTCGTTGCCGGAAAAGAGCGGGCCGGTTTCTTGCTGCAAGGCGCGCGCGGCAGCGGTGGCGCGGACGCCGTCCGCCGTGATCGCCGATGAAGAAACCGCACCGCTCGGAACCTCGGTGCGCGGAACGCTGTCCAGCGACGTTTCGGACACGCGATCGACTTCGATTACCGTAGAACGAGGATGTCCGGCTCCCGCCAAATCCGCAGTGGTAATTTTCCCGTCGGGCTGGAGTTCGGACAAGCCGTGATTTTCAACAATGGGGTCGGGCAGAACGTTTGCTTCTCGTTTGATGGTATCCATTTTTTTTCTCCAAAGGGCTTTTCTCCAAACGGGTTTTCCCGAAGAGATGTGTTTTTAGGCGTGGGCGACGCGCGCCATTTCCGGTTGTTTGCTCAATTCATTGAATAAAGCGCGATAGTGAATCATGGCTTGGCGCATGTCTTCGGTGTTGGCGCGTCCTTGGGCGTGGCGCAGGGCAATTTCGCGGCCTGCACGATAGTTTTCTACCACCAAAGGATGGTCAACGGAGATATCCGCGGCGCGCTGCTCGAACTCGGTGACCGGGTAGCCCTGCACGGTCATCATTTTTTGAATGAGCTGGTCGGCTTCGGTCAAAGCGCCTTTCGGGTCGTCGACAAAGCGGCCCTGAACGTTCTGCCATTCGGCAACGAATTCGATGCGCGCCGTAGGTGAAAGCGGGCTCAACTTAAAACCATGCACTCGCTTCTCGAGCTTTTCGAGCTTGGCCTCTGCGCGGGCCTGGTTTCCGGTCTCTTGCACCGCGCGCCCGTATTCCGGGCCGAAACGAGACTTAAGCTGTCGCGAGCGCCGGGTTTTCAACAGCGAAACGATCACGAGGACCGCAACGACGGCAACCACCACCAAAATGATCAAAGCTGAAGTGTTCATATCGTGCTCCGCAAGATATATATCGCCGATTGGTGTGGCCGCCTATCGGTGCATTGCTGTAGCTTGGCATTGCGATGCTGTATAAGAGCCACGCGCGGTTAAAATCAAACGAAGCAGTACGAAGCAAAGCCAATTTGTTAAAGGCGGGGTGGTGTTCAATACTTGAACCGTCGTGCGCGGGCGATCAACGCCAGGTTTGACCGGGACACCTGGGTGGCGGCGAAATATTGCATCCAGTGCGGTGCGC
>PMOV01000122.1 GCA_003161195.1 Acidobacteriota bacterium
ATATTGCATCCAGTGCGGTGCGCGCGGAATCAGAGGGGGCGTCTGGTGTGAAGCACTAGGGTTTCGGCGAGGAGGGAAGCATGAGCACGGTGCTGAGGATGCGCAAAAGGAAAGTCACGGTGGCGATGGCCGCCACGGCGGGGGTTGTTGCGGCAGTGCTGGCCGTGTTGGGCGCCACGGCGATTTACGCGCAGGAACATACACAGGACAAGTATTTGTTGAAGACGCCGAGTGGAGTCGCGTTTGCGGACTTTAAGGGGTACGAGGACTGGTCGGTGGTTTCTTCGGCGCGGACTGAGGAGGTGCTGAAGGTGATCGTGGCGAATCCGGTGATGATCAATGCTTACAAGGCGGGGATTCCGGGCAATGGGCAGCCTTTCCCGGAGGGAGCGAAGATCGTGAAGCTGCAATGGAAGCCGAAGAAGAGCACGGAGGCGCCGTTTGTGGTGGATGTGCCGGACGTGTTTAAGCAGGCTTTTTTGATGGAGAAGGATAGCGCGAGATTTCCGAAAACCGGCGGATGGGGCTATGCGGTGTTTAACTACGACGCCCCGTCGGACAAATTTGCCGCCGATCCGAGCCCCGCAGACTGCGGACACCAGTGCCATGTGGCGGTGAAGGCAAAAGACTACATCTTTCACCCGTATCAGAAGCGTTGAAGCGCGCTGCGGCCGGCCACGAGCGCGTGAAACGGTTACCAACGCGGCAGGTCGCGTGGGCAACCGCGGATGAAATGGCGGGCACAGAAGGGCCGGCTGACCGGTTGGCCGGGAAACTGGGGAGCTCACGTGAGTGAGGTGAAGACGAAGGGCGGCATGGCTTGGGACGCGCGGTTGTACAACGCGAAACATGATTTTGTCTGGCGCTTTGGAGCGGGCGTGGTGGAGTTGCTAGCGCCGCAGGCGGGCGAACGCATCCTGGATCTGGGCTGCGGGACGGGGCATTTGACGGCGCAGATTGCGGAGGCGGGGGCGGTGGTGACGGGCGTGGACCGCTCGGCGGCGATGGTGGCGGCGGCGCGGGAGGCGTACCCGGCGCTGATGTTTGAAGTGGCGGATGCTTGCGACTTGCCGTTCGCGGGGAAGTTCGACGCGGTGTTTTCCAACGCAACGTTGCATTGGGTGCATGACGCGGAAGGAGCGCTGCGGAGCATTTGGCGGAGTTTGCGGCCGGGCGGGCGATTTGTGGCGGAGTTTGGCGGGCGCGGGAATATTCGCGCAATGCAGGAAGTGTTTGACGCGGTGCTGGTGGAGTTGGGTGCGGCGCGGGAGGCGGGCGAAGTGCGGCCGTGGTATTACCCGAGCGTCGGAGGATATGCAGGGCTCGCGGAGAAGAATGGATTCGAGGTGCGGTTTGCGACGTTGTTCGACCGCCCGACGCCGTTGGCGGATGGGGAGGCGGGATTGCGGAATTGGATGACGATGTTTTGCGGGGAGTATTTGGCGAAGGCGGGGGAGCAGCGCGAGGAGTTCGTGCGGCGTGTGGAGACGCGGTTGCGGCCGAAGCTGTTTCGCGATGGACAGTGGGTGGCGGATTACCGGCGGTTGCGGCTGGTGGCGTGCAAAGAGCACGACGCAGTACAGCGCTAGCGACGCGTCTGAGGTTGTGAATCGAGAGCGCGCGAAGTACGGATCAGCGAGTATCGGCGTTAGCTACGTCTCGGGGTTGACGCGCAGGAGCAGACCCGCACCGCTTGGGATTTTCACCGCGTCGTGGGTGGAAGAGAGCACGACCAGGCCGACGGGCTGGCTGCGCCCCGCGTGGGACACGCTGACGTTGGCGATGCCGTAGACGCCGCAGGCGTCCGACGAGAAGACCCACAAAGCTTGGGGAGCATTGTTGCCCGCGATGGGGCCGCGGCAAGCTGTGCCGGGCCGCGCATTGATTTCGCTTAGGACGCCATAAGGAACGGATTTGCCCACCGCGTGCGAAGGATCATCGCCCTTGGTGACTGGGCCGCCTTCGCCGTAGACCACATCGCCGCCGATTTGCACGGTGGTAAGCCATGCGAAGACGTCGCTTTCTCCCGGACCTTCGGCAGGAGTTTGCGCTTCGAGGATGGCCATGAAGCCGGCGATGGCGCGGAGATCGGTGGTGATGGGTGCGGTTTGCGGGGCGCCGGAGTGCTTTCCGAGGGAGAGTTTGTCGAATTGCAAGGAGATGGTGGCAGGCGCGGAGCCGATGGACGGGGAGACGGCGACGACGTGGCCGAGGACGCGCGTGCCGCGGCGCAGTTTTGCGCCGGAGGGCAGCGGGACATCTTGCATGATGGTTGCGCTGAGCGGTTCGCCGGGCTTGCTTTTGGACGAGGAGAGGGAAGTGTTGAGGCGGACGGGGAGGATGGTGCCGACGGGAATTGGGGAGGCGATGGCGTGAATGTCCGCCGGGCTTGCTTGGGCTTGGCGCGCGGGAGCTGTCGCGGCGGGCGCGCTGGCGGGGATAGTCGCGGTGGCGCCATTGCGGGCTTGCATTGGTGGGAGCAGGCACGCAACGCAAATTAAGGCAGCGACACGGAGTATCTGTGTTAGGGGGTTGGCGAGGATGTGCTGCGCGAATGGGATGTATCCGTGGGTCGCGAACATGACGGGCCTCCTGATGCGACGCGGGGCGCCTCACGGATTAGTTTACGCTCTTGGGGGTGATCTGCCCAACGAACGGCGGGCACGGCATGCCGCGCTCGGTACCTGTAGCGCAAAACGGTGGAGCATCCAGTTGGCGCGGATTTCGCGCGTGGGGTGCCCCGGTTTGACGGATGCGGGCGGGTTCGCTATAGTGAATGTGCGGGGTGGAGCAGCCTGGTAGCTCGTCGGGCTCATAACCCGAAGGTCGTCAGTTCAAATCTGACCCCCGCAGCCAATTGAAGATGTTTTGGGCCGGAACCCAGGATTCCGGCCTTTTTTTTGATCGCTCAGTGTCTCGCGTATTTGGCAACCCTACTTTCTATACCCGCTCTAGTCGAATTCTGCCCGTCGCTGTAACATTCGCGGGAGGGTATTTGTGTTTAAGTTTGCCGTTCTCGGTGCTTTATTCTTCTCCGTTCTCGCGATCCCGGCTTTTGCTCAGAATGTCGCGGGCGATTGGATTGGCGAACTGAATAGCGGATTCAAGGTCCGCGTGCACTTGGAAAAAACCGCCTCGGGCTACAGCGGCCATCTGACCAATCCCAGTGGCAATGAAACCGACTTTGACCAAGTCACGTCTGATGGCACGCGCCTGCATTTTTCGATACGCAAGCTCGACCTGAGCTACGACGCCACCTGGAACGATCAAGGAAAAGTGTGGAACGGCAGTCTGACCTTTCAGCAGGTGTATGCGCTGATTTTGCGCCGTGCCGCGCCAGCAGACCTTGCGCCCTCCGAGCACAAGCGACCACAGGAAGCGGCGATTATGGCCGGCAGCCACCCCTATGTGGAGCGCGACGTCCAGTTCAGCAATCCAGTGGGCCACGTCCAGCTTGCCGGAACGCTTAGTGTGCCGAGCGGGAAAGGACCTTTCCCATCGGTCGTTCTGATTTCAGGCACGGGACAGAACACGCGCGATGAGGACGTATGGGGGCACAAGGTTTTTCTCGTGCTGGCTGATGCCTTCGCCCGCCAGGGCATTGCGGTTCTTCGCTATGACAAGCGCGGCGTCGGTGGTTCAACCGGCAACTACAACGCAGCCACAACGGTAGATTTTACGTCCGATGCCGAAGCAGCGATAACTTGGCTCAAGACTCAGCCAGAGATCGACCCGCACCGCGCGGGAGTGCTCGGCCACTCCGAAGGGGGCATCATCGCGCCGGCCGTTGCGGCTAAACAGAAGAGCGTCGCGTTCGTTGTGATGATCGCCGGCCCCACCATTCGCGGCGACAAACTCTTCGTGCTGCAATCGGCCATGACCGCAAAGACCTATGGCGCGCCGGACAGCTATATCGCCAAACGCAAAATTTTCGATCAGACGCTGTATGACGCCATCATCGCGGCACCGACTGAGATAGTGGCGCTTGCTCGTGCCAAAGCCATCGTCTTGCAAGGCGTCGCCGACAAAGTTGTCGATCCGGACGAAGCGAAAACTCTCGCCCAAGACGACACCCGTCCCTGGGAACGCTACTTCCTCGCTTATGACCCCGCACCCACGCTGGCTTCCCTGAAAATTCCGGTTCTGGCGCTGAATGGATCGCTGGACGTGCAGGTGCCGGCAAAAGAAGATGTTGCCTCCGCGCGCGAAGCGCTGAAGGGCAGCCCCAACGCCACTGTCATCGAGTTGCCGGGTATGAACCATCTCCTGCAGGAGGCCAAAACCGGTTCACCCAACGAATACAACGACATCGAAGAGACCATGTCGCCCGCGGCGCTCAAGATCATTGTGGACTGGGTGAGGATGCACACCGCGCCACTCATAAACGCAAACCCGTAAAAAAAGCCCGCCCTCTTTTACCAACGGTCCGGCAAACAACGATGTCACTGCGAAGAGATGGACCGTGCGTTTGGGAACGACGAAATGCTACCTACACTCCCAGGATTGCGTGCGTAATTCCCGCCCACCAGGCTGGGTTGACCCGCCAGGTGTAAATTGCCAAGCACTGTAAAACGATCATAGCGGGCAGCGCGTAGCGATACACCTTGTGCACGCTTCCATCCACCANNAGGTTGTGGTTGAACATGAAATCGAACCGCCCAATGGCCGCGTCCATGAGTTGACAACTCGCGATGAAGATCAGCCGCCGATGGTATTCCGGTTTCTTTCTCCAATAAATCGCCATGGCGATGCACGAGCCAAACACGACCATGTCGACGAACGGAATCGACAAGAAGGCAGCCACGTCCTTCTGATGTAGCACCACGGTATCGAATCGTGTCATCACCACCGCGATGATGCAGCCCAACACCACCATCACCGCTGCCAGTCCAGCTCCAAACCAGCCGAGCAACCGGTGCACGCTGACTTTGCGCACGCGCACCAGCGCCGCCTGTGCAATAAAGAAAACCACCCACGTGGAGAAGGCGGCGCCATGAAACCACAACAGCAGCGGCCTCGATGGATTGCCATGGAAAAGGTTGGTACCGACCGTGCGGCTGAAGCCCGCAATGACCAGCGCGGCGAGTACCAGCGACATCGCGAGATAGAAATACCGGCTCAGGAAGGTCTTGAACAGCCTGGCAACGCTTGCTTCTTTCTCAGTCCAGCCCGCTAGCCCGGCGTTTCCAATGGCCACAGAATCCCCCCTTTTTCGAACACGTTAGAAATGCGAGACGCGAAGCGAATGAAGGCCCGGTAACCGAGCTGCGGAGTGGCGGAACTATAGTGGCCGCAGGCGAACCGGTCAAGCACTCGCTGTAGGTACCAGGACCGCATCGCGCAAAATTCGTTCCGCGCACGTAATTTCCACTCGCTCGCGCCCTCGCAGGAAGCCTCAGAGCCCTGCTGTTTCGTCCGCATACTATTGCATTCTCTAGGGTTAGAGATGGGGCGGCTCATTGGCACCAGGCCTGCCTTTACCTTATTGCGTTACTGCGTACCGCCAACCCAGGCCCGGGAGACATCCATGAAAAACCAAGTTGATATTTTCAAGAAATTGCCAGGCGGCAAAATGGTTTGGGTTCGCGCCACTGAAAGCGTCGACGAAGCCAAAGTCCAACTACGACGCCTGGAGTACATCAATCCCGGCGACTATTTCATCTACGACAATCGTTTCGGCGGGCTCATGCCTTCGCTCAGCCCGCAACCGGAAATTTTTGTTCATTGAGCTTCGCTAGCGCTCCGCGCGCCGAGCGGGACCTCGGCGCACGGAGGTGTGCGGCGCCCACGAATTATCACGAGTTACCTGCGCAGCCGTCATCGGGTAGCACTGAGTAACCGATTAGGATTTTCCCGCCGCCGCTTCCGCCGTAGTGGGCCCAGAAACGGCTGAGGTGGCCTCGCCTGATGTAGCCCCATCTCCTGAAAAACTCGCCAACATTTTCTCCGCAGCCTGCTTCCGATTCGTATCGCGCCCATCCGTCTTCGCCCCGTCCGTTCGCGGATCGTGCAACGCCATCGTAGGGTGACTTACAAAAGGCAAATTTTCATTCCTCGTCTTTGGCAAAGCATGCGGATACCGTTCCTGCAGAAACTGGATCAGCCGCTCGCGCACGAGGCAGCGCAAATCAAACGCCGTCGGCCCGTTCTTCGCGCTCATCAGCGCCCGCAGTTGCATGGAAGCGCCGGTCGCGTCGGTCACCTGCAAGCCCCACACCTTGCCATCCCACAAATTCGTGGACTGCAAGATGCGCAGCAACTCCTGGCGAATCTCCGCGACAGGCGCGGTAAAGTCGGCATAAATCATCACCGTGCCCAACAAGTCGGCGCGCGTGCGCGTCCAGTTCTGAAACGGTTTTTCGATAAAATAGCTCAGCGGCACAATCAGTCGCCGCAAATCCCAGATGCGCACCACCACGTAGCTCGAATCGATCTCTTCGATCCAGCCCCACTCGCCTTCCACCACCACCGCATCATCAATGCGAATCGGCTGCGACAGCGCCACCTGCACGCCCGCAATAATATTTGTCAAAACGCCCTTCGCCGCCATACCGACGATCAAACCCGCCAGCCCCGCCGACGCCAGCAGACTGGTTCCGATGTGCCGCACGGAAGGGAAGGTCATCAACATGATGGATACCGTGACCACCGTCACGCCCACAATCGCCGTGCGCTGCAACACTTGCGTTTGCGTGCGAATGCGCCGCGCCGCCAGGTTGTCGTCCACGTCGATGGTGTAGCGCGCAAACACCATATCGCTCAGCAACCGCACCAGCAGAATCACCCCCCAGCCCACCGCGCCGATCATGCCGAGGCCGAGCACGTGCTGCAGGATGGACTTCAGGTGCGCGGGCAGCGGCGTAAAGGGCGCGGCGAGCACCAGCGCCAGCAGCGGCAGAATCACGCGTGCCGGCGCTTTCGTGCGGCGTGCGAACGACATCTTCGCGCTCTCGCCTTTGCGCCGCGCAAAGCGCCCGGCAATCGCATAGATTATGTAATGCGCCACCAGCGCCACCAGGCACGCGCCCGCCAGCATCCCCGCCGAAATCAGCAGGTGGCTCGAATCTCCCCAAAATTCTCGCACGCTAAAATCGCCCCTTTTGTGAAATGAGATTCGCGCAGACCGCCGCGGGCCGCCGCTCAAAGACGGCTACCGTTAGTTGGATTCGCCGTTCGCCTCGAAAGTGGCGTCCCGCGCATCAAACCTGCGCACAGTTAGCATCGGTAAGGCATCCGCCAGGCGGATTTGTGCCCGTGTGTGGGATACCGCACACGGCAGGGAAGTTATCGATGATGCCAACCACCCGCAGACGCCAAGCGCGCATCTATCGTTTACGCGCCCGCATACTCGCATCGGCGCTGACAGCGTTTTCGCTGCTCTGCGCCCCGCGCCTCGACGCCTATCAAACTGCGCTCGACCACGCCGCACTCCACGACGCCTTCGTCCTCGGCCAGCGCAACGATCAGAGTACCGGAGACTTTCTCGCCCCCTACATCAAACAAATCACCGAAGGCCAGACCACCGCGCAACACGTCGCCGAAATCGAAATTCTCACGCCCTTCGCCCAGGCCGTCGACGACTCCCGCAAAAACACCGCCGGCTATAGCGAGCAGCAAGCCCAGCAGAGTTACCAGCGGCGCGGCAACACTATTCAGGTGAGCGTCACGCTGATGCTCCCCAGCGCCTACCCACAACCCGCGAACGACAACGGCGCCACCAGCAGCCCCAATCCCGCCGGGTCTAATCCCACTGCCCCCAGCACGACGCAAGAGCCTCCGCCCGCAACTTCCTCGCCCGCCACTCCATCGCCGTCAGCTCAAGCGCCTGTAAATCCATCGCCCGCATCTCCATCGCCCGCAAACCCAACTATGGACACGCCCGCGCCGCCCGCGTCATCCTCGGCGCTGGCTCAATCCACTCCCGCCAACTCCGCCGCGGGCACGCCCGACTCCTCGCAAGCCACCTCGCAAGCCACCTCGCAAGCCAGCAACAACATGAAGCCCGAAAACTTCTGGCAAAAATTTCAGTTCTACTTCAAGCAAAACGGCAAAAACATTCCCAGCAAAGCCCTGCGCGACAAACCCATCTACTCCACCGCCACCACCAGCAAACCCTCCGTCCTCACCGGCACGAGCATCTGGATCACCTTCGACGCCAAAGACGTCTCCTCGCAAGAAACCGTAATCGAGGTCGTCACCCCCGACGGCCAAACCACGAGCGCCACCTTCGACCTAAAAAAACTCCGCTAACCCGCGCCTTTTTAGTGACGCAGCGTGCTGCGGGGTTTTGTTCCCTCGTTTGACTCTGTCCGTGTTTCTTTGTTTTTGTAGTGGCATCGCGCTTTGCGGGACTGCGCGCTTTGATGAGGCGCTGCCTTTGTAGGGGCGCGGCATGCTGCGCCCCAGCTTGCCCAGCCGTAGTCTGCGGACCTCAACCGAGTTGTCGGCAGTCAAGCGCCACCGGGTGTAAAAGCGATTTTACAATTTCAAGGAGGAAGGGGAGAGCGTCGGCCGCCCATTCATTCAAGGCGCTCGATACGCGCGAAAACAAATACACAACGAGTCGGGCGAACCAGCACTGCCGCGACAATACTTGCGCCGAGGAGCACTAGGAATCACGGCGAACAGCGTTGTGGTAGACAGCACCACTCTCCGTCCGCAGAATTCTGTTGCTCCTACCGTTCACGACGGCATCGCTGGGACGCTCTATTTGCTGGCGAGCGAGCGGATATACGCGACCAACGCCGTCACTTGCTCCGGCTTCAGGCTCTTGCCGTATGCCGGCATCTTGCCTTTTCCAGACGTAATGATGGTATTCAACACGGCGTCGCTTTGCCCTTGCACATCGGCTGAACCCAAGTCGCGAATGCTGTCCGCTTTTCCAACTGCGGTCGCGCCCTTGCCATCCGCGCCATGGCACGCGGCGCATTTCGTTTTATAGAGTGCCGCCCCCGCATCGGGAGATGCCGTAGCCGTAAGCGCGAAGCAAAAGGCCAGTGTGCCCGTTAGTGTCAGTGACGCCCTAATAATCTGATTTCCGTGCGTGTTCATTTTTTTGCTCCTCATGGCGCGGCGTTTGCCTGCGCTTCGCGCGTTCGCCATACGCGCGTATCGTAGACCCAACCGGTAAGACAAACTGTCCGCTTTTGCACACTCGCCGCACCGAACGCGCTTCTCATTGGGAATACTCCGCTCGCGTCAGAAACTGTACAATCGCGCCTCGCCCACCTGTACCTTGCCTGCACCAAAAATCCCACGATAGCCCTTGACAAATCAGTAGCTCTCTCGTATAGTGTGTCTCGTAGAACGCTGCGCCTTCCATGGCACAGGCACTCATGCCTGTGCTTTTTTGTTTTGGGCAGAGCTTCACCGCCCGCGCTGTGAAGTCAGGAGGTCCACCTTGTTCGCCGGCGCGTCCCTAACCAACTCGCCAACACTCTCCGCCTGCAACCCATTTAGAATGAACACTTGCAGATCTATTTAAAAACAAAGGACTTTAACCACCTTCAGAATGAACACTTACGCAAATCCCGTAGGGGGGTAGGTGGCGCAGGCATTCCTGCCTGTGCGCCTTTGTCGCCCCAAACGAGGCGGTTTGACGCCCACCGCGGGCGCCCGTTAGACTCTAGCGTCCACCTCGTCGCGGTCCTTAAGTAGCACCTCGCACGGCAAAACCCGGACGCTGAAGCGCACCGACACCGAAGGAGAAAGCATGTCCACAGTTGCGGCACCGAAGCTCCACAAGAACTTCATCAACGGCCAATGGGTCGCACCAAGCGGTGGCCACACCTATGAGAACCGCAACCCCGCAAACACCGCGGAACTGGTCGGCACCTTCGTCTCCAGCAGCGCCGCCGATGTTGACGCCGCCGTCGATGCCGCCACAGAGGCCTATAAGACGTGGCGCCTCGTGCCGGCTCCCAAGCGCGCAGAGATCCTCTATCGCGCCGCCGAAATGCTCCTGCACCGCAAGGAAGAACTGTCTCGCGACATGACTCGCGAAATGGGCAAAGTGCTCGCCGAAACGCGCGGCGACGTGCAGGAAGCCATCGACATGACCTATTACATGGCCGGTGAAGGCCGTCGGCTCTTCGGCCAGACCACGCCCTCCGAACTCCCCAACAAGTTCGCCATGAGCGTGCGGCAATCCATCGGCGTCTGCGGCATGATCACCCCGTGGAATTTCCCCATGGCCATTCCGTCGTGGAAGATGATGCCCGCGCTGGTGTCCGGGAACACCGTAGTGCTCAAGCCCGCCGAGGACACCCCGCTATCGTCCTACCACTTGGTGGAAGTGCTCACCGCAGCTGGCCTGCCGCCTGGTGTAGTGAATATCGTCAGCGGTGACGGACCGGGTGCGGGCGCCCCGCTCTCGACGCACAAGAAAGTTCCGGTAATCAGCTTCACCGGATCGACCGCCGTTGGCCGCATCATCGCGCAAGCCGCCGCGCCGGACTTCAAGCACGTCAGCCTGGAAATGGGCGGCAAGAACATCATCATCGTAATGGACGACGCCAATCTCGAGCTCGCCGTGGACGGCGCCATCTGGGGCGGCTTCGGCACCACCGGTCAGCGCTGCACCGCTGCCAGCCGTGTGGCGGTGCACAAGAGCGTTTACGCAGAATTCATCAGGCGCTTCGTGGAGCGCGTGAAAGCCCTCAAGGTCGGCGATGGACTCGACCCACAGATCGAAATGGGCCCGTGCATCAACGAGCAGCAACTTAACACCGTGATGTCTTACGTGGAGATCGGCAAGCAGGAAGGCGCCAAGCTGCTCACCGGCGGCAACCGCCTGGACGGCGGCGCCCATGGCAAAGGCTGGTTCCATGCACCCACGGTCTTCGGCGATTGTTCCGCCAAGATGCGCATCGCACAGGAAGAAATCTTCGGCCCGGTCGTTTCGGTGATTCCGTTCTCTACCTTCGACGAAGCCCTCGAAATCGCCAACGGCGTGCCCTACGGCCTCTCCGCCAGCATCTACACCAAAAACGTGAACCAGGCCTTCGCCGCCATGCGCGACCTGTATACCGGTATCGTCTACGTAAACGCCCCCACAATCGGCGCGGAAACGCACCTGCCCTTCGGCGGGACCAAGCAAACCGGGAACGGCCACCGCGAGGCCGCCATCTCCGCCATCGACTTCTTCACCGAGTGGAAAACGCTGTACATCGACTATTCCGACACGCTGCAGCGCGCGCAAATCGACAACGCCGACTAAGCGCCGCACGGCAAGAACGTGTCGTTGACGCTGCCGGACGCGCTTTTTACAATGAAGAGATAAGGGTTAGCCGACCCCGCATGGGTTTCGTATTCAAGCTTTGGGAGCGCACCGATGAGTGTTGCAGCGAAACTTGAAACTGAGACCGTCGACAAGTCCAACGTGCAAGAAGCTGTGCCGTTCTTCGGCGTGTCGGACATGCCCAAGTCGCTGAAGTTCTACGTCGACGGGTTGGGATTTGACGTGGCGCTCAAGTGGGAACCTGACGGCACGATTCGCTGGTGCCGATTGCAACTGGGCGGCGCGGGATTGATGCTGCAGGATTTTCGCAAAGAGGATGGCAGCGTGCGGCCGCCGGAAGGAAAACTCGGCGTGGGCGTGAACATTTGCTTCCAGTGCAAGGATGCGCTGGCGATTTACCGGCAGGCGGTGGCGCGCGGTGTACAACCGAGGGAACCTTTCGTCGGCAACAACATGTGGGTTACGGGGCTGACGGATCCGGACGGTTACCATATCGAGTTCGAGAGTCCGACAGATGTGCCCGAGGAGACGACACTATCGGAATGGGAAGGAAAGCACCGACAAGAAAGCTAACGAGAGAAAGCTGACAAGGATCTGGCAAACCAAGCTGACGCTTACGCAATTTCGATGGGTGAACGGTTAGCACATGGCGCTTACACAGAGTAGAGTGCTGCTATGAGGACTCCGGCGCTGCAGGAACGGCGTAATCGCCAGATACTGGCGGACATCGTCCGCACGTACATCGAGACGGGTGAGCCGGTCTCTTCGCGGGCCATTTCCATGCGGTTTGAAGAGTTGCTGAGCACAGCCACGATTCGCAACGTAATGGCGGACCTCGAGGATGGCGGCTTGCTCTACCAGCCGCATACCTCCGCTGGACGCGTACCGACGGCCGCGGCGTACCGCTTCTTCGCGCAGGAAATCGCATCGCAGGCCACGCTTACGGTGGACGACCGCGACTGGATCCGGCGCGAATTTGCGGGCGCGAAAACCTCCGCGGAAATTACCGAGCGCGCCGGGCATGTTCTGGCGGAGGTATCGAACGGCTTAGGAATTATCGTTTCGCAGCCGCTGGGCAAAACGATCCTGGAACACACGCGGATGTGGCTCTTGCCGGATGGACGTGTGGTGGTGGTGCTGGTTTCACCGGGCGGCAATACGCGCGACAAGATTTTGCGCCCGCAGCGGCCCTTCTCGCAACCGGAGTTGGACGCGACCGCCGACTTTCTGAATCGCCACTATTGCGGTTGGACGCTGGAAGCGATTCGCGCGGACCTGTTGCAGAAACTGGCCACCGAGCGCGAGCGCTACGAAGGTTTAGTCAGCGGCGCGCTGACGCTGTGCGATCCGGTGGCGCTGGGCGATGAATCGTCGCTCAACGTGCACGTGGAAGGCACGGCGCAGTTTGTGGGTGTAACGGAGTTCGCCGATCAGGCGCAGTTGCGCGAGGTGCTGGCAGCCATCGAGGAGAAGCATCGCCTGGTAACCATGCTGAACGCCTGCATCGAAACGCCGGAACCGGTGCACGTGCAGATCGGCGTTAAGGAGATTTCGCGGTCTGGCGAGAATCTGGCGCTGATCAGCGCGCCGTATGTGCGCAATGAGGAAGTGCAGGGATCGCTGGGCGTGCTGGGGCGGACGCGCATGGACTATGAGCGCGCCATGACCGCGGTCGCCTATGTAGCCCAGCTCTTCAGCGAGGCGCTCAGCAAGCCATAGTGGCTGCGAAGCCGCTTCCTGTGCCACGGCATCGAATAGGGATATGTCTGTAGACGCAATCTTGCGTTGAGGGAGTTGCCAAGTGGGCGTGATTAATTGGAACGAGAAGAATCCTGCGAACGATGACGAAGTGGAGTTGTCTGCCGACGCGAAGGAAATGGCCGCGGAAACCGGCAAAGCCGAAGCGGAAGTGGCCAAACTCGCCGGCGATTTGGAAGAGCTGCGGCAGACGCTGCTACGCCGCCAGGCGGATTTTGATAATTACCGCAAGCGCATCGAGCGCGAACGCGGTGACGATGCCAAGCGGGCCATCGCGCGCGTGATTGAAGCGCTGCTGCCGATCATCGACAGTTTCGAGCAGGCACTGGCCGTACATCGCGAGCCGAAGTATGCGAACTATCAAAAAGGCTTTGAGTTGATCCACAAGCAATTGCTGGACAACGTCACGAAGCTTGGCGTCGAGCGTATCGATCCCGTGGGCAAGCCGTTTGACCCGCACACGCATCAGGCCATGGACCGTACCGAAACGCGCGAGCATGCCGACGGCGCGATTTTACAGGTGTACCAGCCGGGCTATGTGTTTAACGGACGCGTGCTGCGTCCGGCCATGGTGCGTGTAGCGGTGCATCCGGCCGGCGCATCGAAACAGGAAGCGAATTAGTAGCACAGGCACGCTTGCGTGCGAATTTGTGGCCGCGGCGGCCGGTGATCTCAGATGGTGAAACGGCAACACGCGCGGTTCCAGTTTAAGTTCGCGGCGTTGGCGGCTGATGCGCACAGGCAAGGGTGCCTGTGCTATGTGAAACTTTCTTAGCGAGGATCTTACAAAACGATGAGTCGAGGGAAACAACGCGATTATTACGAAGTTTTAGGTGTGACGCGCACGGCACAGGTGGAGGAAATCAAGGCTTCCTATCGCAAAGCGGCGCTGAAATATCACCCGGATCGGAACCCGGACAACAAGGCCGAGGCCGACGTGCTCTTCCGCGAATGCACGGAAGCGTACAGCGTCTTGAGCGATCCGCAGAAGCGCCAGATCTACGATCAGTACGGCCACGAAGGATTGTCCAGGGCCGGGGGCACGGGCGGATTCGACGGCACGGTCTTCCAGGACTTCCACGACATCTTCGGCGACTTCTTCGGCTTCGAGGACCTCTTCGGCGGGCGCCGCGGGGGCGGGCGTTCTCGCGCGCAACGCGGCTCCGATTTGCGCTACGACATGTCGCTGAGCTTCGAGGAAGCCTCCACCGGCGTAAACACCAAGATTAAATTGCCACGCCAGGATTATTGCGAGACCTGCAATGGCACGGGCGCCAAGAAGGGCACTGGCGTGCAGTCCTGCCAGGCGTGCGGCGGCCGTGGCCAGCTTGCGTATCAGCAGGGATTTTTCACCATCACGCGCACGTGCCCGAATTGTCAGGGCGCGGGGCAAATCATCAAGGAACGCTGCCCGGATTGCCGCGGGCAGGGCCGCGTGGAGCGCGAACGCACCATTGAGCTGCGTATCCCGCCCGGCGTGGATACCGGCACGCGGCTGCGCGTAACGGGCGAAGGCGAACCCGGCGCGAACGGCGGCCCGGCTGGCGATCTCTACGTGGTGCTCGATGTGAAGGAGCATCCCTTCTTCGAGCGGCGCGGCGCGGATCTGTATTGCACGATTCCGCTGAGCATCGTACAGGCCGCGCTGGGCACGGAGTTAGCGGTTCCCGGTCTGGCCTGCGAAGAACGCCTAAAAATTCCCGAGGGCACACAAAGCGGCGCCGTCTTCCGTGTAAAAGGCAAAGGTTTGGCAGATCCGCGCGGCGGCGGCAAAGGCGACCTTTACTACCACATTCGCGTGCTGACGCCGACCAAGCTGACGCGCGAGCAGCGCAAACTGGTCGAGCAACTCGGCGCCTCACTCAAAGTAGAAAACCAACCCGCCGAACGCGGCTCCTCGCT
>PMOV01000014.1:0-2203 GCA_003161195.1 Acidobacteriota bacterium
TGACGGCGCGCATGGGGAGTTCGGGGGATGATGCGGCGTCGAGCGTGGCGTGGCTGAGTTGGACGGTGCCGCTGGCGGTGTATGAGGTGGTACTGCAGGGGAGAAGATTGTTCGGGGCTGGAGCGCGGCGGGTGGAATCGTAGCGCGGAAAAGTCAGAGTCAGAAGCCCACTCTGAAGAACAGAGGGACACCCGGATGTGCCACGGAGGGACATTGCTATCCGCTGGGTATCCAAATGTGCTAAGAATTATGGAGACGGCGAATCAAATCCCGTGATGTGGGCGCCGATGTTGATTGAAAATTGGGCGCAGATTCGGCGGGTGCTAGCGAGCCGGAAACCTCCGTTTGTGGGCAGCTGTCGCCGAATGGGATTTGGGGTGTGCGGGGGCTCAATCGGCATGGCCGAGAGAGGAAAAAGCGCAGTTGACCATGGATGTTAGTCAGTGTAAACGATAGGACCCGCCGCCCAGGAAATGCAAGAGGCCAAGGTCGCGGAGCACTTGGAGTTGTTGGCGGATTTTGTCGCGGACGTGGGCGTTGTGCGGATGAAACGTTGCGAGATCGTCGGCGTGTTTGTACACATCCGCTAGGACGAATTCAGTTTTGTTTAGTGAGCGGACTACGCTTAGCACGTCGAGGGTCCAGCCTCGTTTGTCGGCTTGTAGATTTTCTAGCGGACGAAGGCGATTGTAGGTACGGCGGACCGAAGCGGCTGGAGAGGGATTCCCATTTTCGACTACGGCGATTCGGGCGTCAGCGGGGATTCTGTCCAGCAGGAAATTGCATCCTACCCAGCCTGCGCGTCTGGCGGTCGCGGATAGCGGCTTGCGCTTTTCGAGGATCGACTCGGTGAAGACGAAATGCGGAATCAGCAAGACGTTTTGCACGCGCAATTGTGGGAGTTTGTAGTGCAGTAGAAAGAGGTTTGGCGTGCGGTCGCTGCGCATGCTTTTCTTCATGGCTTCGTAGGCGCCGTCTTGCACGCGGCTGCCGAACGGCGACGATTTACTCTTCAACTGAAACCACGATTTACATTTTGGGCAGGAAAAATCATGGGCTGGGGTGTTGGCGGCCAGGGATGCGATGCGTGGGGAGTCGCAGACTGGGCAATAGAGATTTTTTTCGCCCCAGGGTTCGGTGCATACGCGGGCGCGTTGCGAGGCGCTGGTGTAACGGTCGAGGCCCGCGATGGGGAGTTGCATGTCCACGCCGGAGATTAGATCACGGGTGGAGGCCAGGATAGAACAAAGATGACGCCCTAAAGGGCGTCGCTACAAAGGCAAGAGAATCAGGCGAGGTAGATTTCGGTTTCGGTTTTGATGATGAAGAGGGCGTCGTTGGCGGAGTGGCCGGAGGATTCGAATTTCTGGCGGGCGTCGTCGAGGGACGTGGCTTCGGTGGAGAAGATTACCTGGCGGTTGGCGCGGCCTACAAAGTGGAAGTGGCGGGTTTGCTGGACGAGTTTTAGCGGGGTGGACATTCGGTCGATAGGCGACAGTTGATTGTTCACAGTGAGAGAGCGAAAAGCAGATCCCTCGCTCTGCTCGGGATGACAAGGTCGCCTGCGATATGGAGGCGATACAAATGATCGATCCTCGGAAACGGGTTGCGGATCAAGGGAAATCGTTAGCGTGGCGACGGAAATAATTGCGTGTACCAAGTTGGAACAGATGCGGCGGAGACTTAGGCCGACGAATTCTGCCGACAACTCGCAACCAAAAGCGTGACGGCGGAGGCGAAGTGCGGCGAGAAGGGTCGTGCCGCTGCCTGAGAAAGGGTCGAGGACCACATCGCCTACATTCGTTGAGGACAGCAAGATGCGTTCGAGCAACGCTAGGGGCTTTTGCGTGGGGTGTTTGCCGAATTTTTTCTCCCAGGTTTCCGGGGGCTTGATTTCCCAGACAGATTTCATTTGTTTGTTGTGGTTGATGAGCTTCATTTCTTTGTAGTTGAAGGTGTGGCGAGATTTGGCGTTTTTGGCGGCCCAGATGATAGTTTCGGTGGCGTGGGTGAAATAGCGGCAGGAGAGATTGGGAGGCGGATTGGGCTTGACCCAGGAAATGTCGTTGAGGAGCTTGAAACCGAGCTGCTGCATGGCGAAGCCGACGCTGTGGATGACGTGGGCAGTGCCGCTGACCCAGATGCTGCCGTGGGGCTTTAGTACGCGCTGGCAGAGTTCGAGCCACTGGCGATTGAAGGCGTG
>PMOV01000014.1:2327-2740 GCA_003161195.1 Acidobacteriota bacterium
GGGGCGGGCACGATGATCAGATGGGATCGTTGATCAGGTGGTAATGCATGTCAAGGCGGGCGGGGAGCGGAAGAGGCAGAGGAAAAAACAGATAACGCAGAGGCGCGGAGGAGCGCAGAGGAAGACGGAGAAACGCGATACGGATACACACGGTGGCGCCCAAACGGAAACTCTCAGTTAGGTTGGGCGGAGGGATTTGTTAGAGAAAGGCACACAGACTGAAGTCTGTGCTACCAAAGCGAAGATGCGTGGCGCGCGGACGGAAGTCTATGGCACCGGGAACTATGCACATGTGAAGACGGTGGATGGATTTGAGGCGCGAGAGAACGGATGCGGGTTAATGTTGGTTTGAGAAAGGCACACAGACTGAAGTCTGTGCTACCAAAGGCCAAGATGCGTGGGGCGCGGACGGA
>PMOV01000175.1 GCA_003161195.1 Acidobacteriota bacterium
ACCCACCAGCGCATGACGTTGGCGGCAATAAAGATGGTGAGCATGACGGCGGCGAGTAGCGGAATAAAAGGACGGCGCAGAAAAACCACCTCAACCGCTGAGCCAACAAGTATGGCCGTGTGCAGCAGTACCATCCAGCGGAAGCGCGGCTCCTCCACCTTGCTGGCGCCACGTCCTTCCATTTCGCGCTGATGGCTCTTGGAAATGCGCAGCTCCACGATCCTCAGCGCGGCAACGAGGACGAGCAACGCCAGATACGCGACTACCGTTACGTCCATTGGAGAAGAAGAAATTCCGCGCTGAAGCCGGGGCCGAACGCGGCCATCATGGCGTAGTCGCCGGGGTTCAGCGGACGCTTTTCAAGCCACTGCTGCAAGATGAATAGGATAGTGGCGCTCGATAGATTGCCCACGTTGGCCAGCACGTCCCAGGAAGGAGCGGTCTCACACTTGTTGAGGCCGAGGGCCTCTTCTACGTTGCCGAGCAGGCGGGCGCCGCCAGGATGGAGGATCCAGCCTTTAATGTCCTGTTGCTTGAGCCCTTGGCGTTCGAGGAAGCCGTCCACCAGCGCTTTGATCTTCGCGCCGATCATTTCCGGGACGCCTTTGTCCAGCAGGATGTGGAAGCCGGAATCGCGCAGGTCGAAACCCATCGCGCCGAGAGAATCGGGGAAGGTGTAAGTCTCGGAAACCAGAATTTTAGGGCCGCGCATTTCCTGACCGCGGACGATGACGGCGGCGGCGCCATCACCGAAGAGGATCGAAGAGATGAGGTTGGCTTGCGAAATATCCTTGCGCTGAAAGGTAAGCGATGGGAGCTCGACGGCGATGATTAAAACGTTGCCGCCGGGATAGGCTTTCAGATAATCGGCGGCGCGGGCGATGGCCATGGCCCCGGCGGCGCAGCCCAGTTCGGTGAACGGCATGCGACGGACGTCGGAGCGAAAATCCATTAGCTTAATGAGGTGCGCATCAAGAGAAGGAATCATGAAGCCGGTGCAGGAGACGGTGATGATGAGGTCGATGTCCTGTGGCACGAGTTTTGCGCGCCCCAGAGCTTTTTCGGCGGCCTCACGGCCCAGCTTGATGGCATGCTCCATGTACTCTTCGTTGGTCTTGGACAGGGCGCGGGGTTCGACAGTATATTCGATGGGGAAAATGGCGTGCCGTTCGTGGACTTGGGCGTTGTCCACGATGGACATCATGGCTTCGAGACGGCGCTCGGGGATATCGAATACGCGGCCCATGTAGTACTTGACGTCGTCACGGGTGATCTTATGTGGCGGCAGTGCGGTCGCCGTAGCGGCGATCGTGCTGTGCGTTGCGGCGGCGCTGCCACCATTTCGGCTGGTCACAAAAAAGCTCCCCTGTATCGTCCGTGCGAATCCCGGAGAGTATCTAAAATGGCCGGGTAAGTCCATGCATTACAGCGTCTGGGCACGCTTTGTGACAGTAGTGTAACGCCAGTTTGGCCCAGATTGCACGGGCCCAGGCCTTAAACCCCGCGGGAGAGTTTAGGTTGCTCAGGTGGTCTGGCTGGCGCGAATTTCCTGCCAACGGCGCGGACGACGGTTGGCCGCCAGCACCTTTTTACGCAGACGGATAGATTTCGGGGTGATTTCCACGAATTCATCGTCGGCGATAAATTCGATAGCCTGTTCGAGGCTGAGCTCGCGATGCGGGATGAGACGGATGGCTTCGTCGGCGCTGGAAGAGCGCATGTTGGTCTGCTTCTTTTCCTTGCAGACGTTAACGTCCATGTCCTGCTCGCGGGAATTTTCGCCCACGATCATGCCCTCGTAAACGTCAATTGCCGGGCCGATGAAAAGTTCGCCGCGTTCCTGAATATTCCAGAGAGCAAACGCGGTAGACGGGCCACTGCGGTCGGCGACCAGCGCGCCTGTGGGCCGTAGTGCCATTTCGCCCGAATAATCCATCCAGCCTTCAAAAATGGAGTGGATCAGCGCAGTACCGCGCGTGTCCGTGAGCAATTGGCTGCGCAGGCCGATCAATCCGCGCGAGGGAATTTTGAAGTCCATGCGCACGCGGCCGGAGCCATGATTGCTCATCTTGGACATTTCGCCGCGGCGGCTGCCGACTGTTTCCATGATGATGCCGATGAAATTTTCCGGGACGTCGATGACTAGCCGCTCCAGCGGCTCGAGCTTCTTGCCCTTCTCCATGCGCGTGACGATTTCCGGCTTGCCCACCATCAACTCAAAACCTTCGCGGCGCATGGTTTCGATAAGGATGGCCAGCTGCAGTTCGCCGCGGCCGAGCACGCGAAAAGACTCGGGCGTGTCGGTGTCTTCCACGCGGATGGAAACGTTGGTTAGCAGCTCGCGCTGCAGGCGGTCGCGTAAATCGCGCGAGGTGAGGTAACTGCCTTCCTTGCCGGAGAGCGGGCTGCTGTTCACCGTGAAGATCATGGCCAGCGTCGGCTCATCGATGATCAGCGGCTCAAGCGGCATGGGATTCGCCAGATCAATCAGGCTTTCGCCGATCTGAATGCCTTCAACGCCGGCGATGGCGACGAGGTCGCCCGCGGGAACGCTTTCCGCTTCATCGCGTTCGAGCCCGCGAAACGTGTAGAGCTTGGTGATTTTGGTGCTGGTGATTTTGCCGTCCAGGCGGCTGATGCCCACTTCCTGCCCGCGCTTCAAAGTGCCGTTGAAGACGCGACCGATGGCGATGCGCCCGAGAAATTCGCTGTAGTCGAGATTCATCACCTGGATTTGCAGGACGCCTTCGGGATCGCCGGGCGGCTTGGGAATGGATTTCACGATCGCCTCAAACAGGGGGAGCAGATCTTTCGAGTCGTCGCCGAGCTGGCGATAGGCCACGCCATCGCGCGCGTTGGTGTACACCACGGGGAAATCGAGTTGGTCTTCGGTGGCGTCAAGATCGATAAAGAGGTCGTAGATTTCGTCGAGAACTTCCTTCGCGCGAGCATCCACCCGGTCGATCTTATTCAGCACGATGACCGGCGGGAGCTTGGCAGCAAGCGCCTTTTGCAAAACGTAGCGCGTTTGCGGCAGCGGACCTTCGCTGGCATCCACCAGCACCACCACGCCGTCCACCATGCGCAACGCGCGCTCCACCTCGCCGCCAAAATCGCTGTGGCCCGGCGTATCAACGATATTGATCTTGGTGTTGTGAAAAAAGAGCGCGGTATTTTTGGCCAAAATGGTGATTCCGCGCTCGCGTTCCAGGTCGTTGGAATCCATGACGCGTTCCACCAGGGCTTCATTGGCACGAAAAATGCCACTCTGCCGGAGCATGGCGTCCACCAGCGTTGTTTTGCCGTGGTCCACGTGGGCGATGATGGCGATGTTGCGAATGTCTTGGGTCATATGCGATACGTCCAGATACAAAAATAGCTGCCGTAACCACCAGCAGCCTTGACGGTTCTCCTTGTTTGTCAGGCGCCTCGCGCGAGGCACCTACTTCAGGTGGCCATATGCAAAATGGCGTGTCAGGTGCGGTCTAGCAAAGATTAGTTTATCAGACCTGCGCGCGCCCGCCTAGTGTGTTCCATGCGGCAAAGCTGCGGTGGCAAACCGTTAATTCGTGGCTTTTGCGAGGTCCGTCCAGGAAACCAGGATGAAGCCTTGCTCCTTCAGGAACTGCCGGAATTCCGCGCTGCGCACCATGTCGAAGTCGTTCTGCCGCCACTGGGCGCCCCAATTCGGATGATCGGCGGTAGCCGCCTGAATGTCCGGATCGTTGTGCGCCAGGTGCACGATCAGTTCGTAGGTACCCGGAGGAAGCGGCTGTAACATTTTTTCGTAAGTGGCGAGCCAATCCGCTTTGGCCACGCCGGGTTCGATCTCCAGAACAGCATCCAGAACGATGGCGTTAGGGTCCAATTGTGCGTGCGAGAGATCGAATTGCCGGGACAAGAGAATCGGCAGTTTGTACGCCTGTCCGGTAGCGAGATACACACGGAACAAATCGCTCGTGCCGATCAGCGCGCCCATATGCGTATCCAGATGACTGAGGCGGATACCAGCGGATTTAGCTTTATCGACTTGTGCGCGCAACTCTGTTTCGACGTCGGGCATTTTTGCGTGCTTGCTGACGTAATCGGTCTCCAGCGGCAGATAGCCATCGGGGCCCAGCAGACTGGAGTTTAGTGGCTGCGGCGAAACTGGCGGCCAGCGATACGTGGTCCATTCGGAGTTGAGCGCCAGGTGAATGCCTAGATCGGCGTCCGGATGGCTCTTGGACCATTGCGCAACTTCCGGAAACCATGGGCACGGCACCAAAATGCTGGCGGACGTCACCCAGTGATTTTCCAGCGCTTCGGAGATCGCGGAGTCGACCGAATGCATCATGCCGAAATCATCCGCATGAATTATCAACAGTCGGGAACTGGCAGGATGGCCAAGCCGCTCCGCAAGCGTCCTGCCGGTGGCTTGCTGCTGCGCACCCAGTGGAGTTGCGCCGCAAAAAACCATCAGCGCAGCCAGAAACCCCGGCCAAAGAATGCGTTGGTATCGAAACACAGAACCCCCTCGGGACCTACAGCATCAGGCGGTAAGTGCGCCTTGAATTATGCAACGAATCTCTACGCGCTGCACGAAGTCTCGCGCGTAATATAGACTTCTCTCTTCATGCTTACGGCCATTACGCGCGCGGTCAGCCCGGCATTCGTGCAGTGCGAGCTGTCTTTCATTGCGCGCCAGCCTATCGATTTGAAAATTGCCGAAGCGCAACACCAATCCTACGAAACACTGCTGGAACAACTTGGTGCTCGCGTGATTTCGCTGCCTGCCGAGCCAAACTTTCCAGATTCCATGTTCGTCGAAGATCCCGCTATCGTATTCGACGAGCTCGCGGTGATTTTGCCCTTAGGCACCCCATCACGAAGCGGCGAAGCGGATTCGCTGGCCTTCGCGCTCGCTCCGTATCGCAAACTGGCCTACGTCTCGCCTCCCGGGACCATGGAAGGCGGCGACATCTTGCGCCTAGGACGCAAGGTATACGCAGGGCTGTCACGGCGAACGAACGAAGAAGGCATTCGTCAACTGCGCACGCTACTCGTGCCTTACGGCTACGAAGTGATCGCCGTCGCGGTGTCGGGATGTCTGCACCTGAAATCCGCGGTAACCTACATTGGCCGCAACACGCTGCTGGCCAATCGCGCGTGGTTCGATGCATCAGTATTTCGTGAGTACCAGTGGATCGACGTTGCCGAGGGCGAGAAACACGGTGCCAACGCCCTCGCGATCGCGGATCATGTAATTTACCCGGCGTCGTTCCCTCGGACGAAGGCCCGCATCGAATCGGCTGGCCTCAGCGTGCTATCCGTTGACATCTCCGAATTGCAGAAAGCCGAATCGGGCTTGACGTGTTCCAGTTTGCTTTTTGAAGCTCCGGGATAAAAATGATCCATGCGCACGTCAGGCAAAATCAAAGACCGCGGAGCCGGAGATTCTTCCGTACAACTCCCGTTGACCACCCTGCTATCCCATGCACTGGTAGCTTTCACTATCGAATTCGACAACGAAGCCGAGCGGCAGATGCCGCACCGCACGACCAACCACGGCGCAACCCCGAACACTCCGGGGGTGTTGTGCCGCCCCTGGCTGGTTTCGCTCGCGATGTGGGCAAACTGCATACAGTTTGTCGGCGAGCAAGGCATCCGCGTCGGCGAACTGGAACTACTCGCCAGCACGCCGAGCAACTTGAACGGATTGGAGCGTTGGGGCTACATCACCGTCGCGCCGGATCCGCAAGACCAACGAGCAAAACCACGCAGGTCGGACTGGGTGATTCGCGCCACCCCAGCGGGCCGCATGGCGCAGGACATCTGGCGCCCGCTCTTTGCAGTGATTGAACAGCGCTGGGCAGAGCGATTTGGCGCGGCGCGAATCGCCCGGTTGCGAAAATCCCTGCAGACGCTGGTGGATCAGTTGAACGAAGGACTGCCCGACTGCCTGCCAATTCTAGGCTACGGGCTCCTCAGCATAGGGCCGCAGCAGAATCGGCGTCCTTCCGCCATACGCCGCGATAGAATAGCTGTTGATCTACCGCTCTCCGCCCTGTTCTCACGGGCATTGTTGACGCTGGCCACTGAATTCGAAGAGCGCATGAACCTCTCGCTGGCTATCTGCGCCAACCTGCTCCGCGTCCTTGATGAACAAGGTGTGCCGATAAAAGATATTCCGCGCTTGAGCGGCGTCTCTAAAGAAGCCATCAGCATGGCCCTGGGGTTCCTCCGCAATCGCGGTTTCGTGGTAATCGAGACAGCTCAGGCGGGGGGGCGCACCAAAGTCGCTCGCCTGACTCCGGAAGGCAAGCATGCGAAGGATGCCTACCCACGGCTGCTCGGCAAAATCGAAGAAAGTTGGTCGGCGCGCTTCGGCGAGGACGCGGTGCGCACCTTGCGGGAGTCGCTGGAGGAATTAGTTGGCGAAGCCACCGCTGAACACTCTCCGGTCTTCCAAGGATTAATTCCCTACCCGGATGGATGGCGCGCATCGGTTCGCAAGCCCGAAACCCTGCCGCATTACCCTATGGTGTTGCACCGCGGCGGATTTCCCGATGGCAGCTAGCGCAGTGCGGCCTGCAAAAAAGCGCGAGAGGCCAGTCGTTCGATCCGGCTGGCCTCTCACCACGGAGTGCCCTTGCGAATGATCGAGCCGCTAGTTCGTCAGCAATTCCACGCTTCGCGCCACGAACACCGGCTGCCCGCTGATGGGATCCTTCAGCACCAGACCGACCACCCGCAACGGCAGCGCGGTATTTCCGGTTAGCCCGCTCAGTCCGCTCAGTCCGCCTAGATAGTGGGTAAACGGCGTGGTGTATACCGTAACCGGCCCATTAAACAGCACCCCAGCGAGCCCGTTGGAGTTGAACTGGAACGTCGCGGCGCCAACATCCGTGCTGCCCACGACCCATGTGCCGGTGTGCCCTTCATGACGTAGCACCACGCGCTTCACGGTTACCGCTCCGCTGCTGAACGGCCCGCCTATCGTCACGCGTTGTCCGGGCACCATCAGGCTCGAATTAAACAGGAAGCTCGAAAACTTCATATGCCACCAGTAAATGAAGAAGTTCTCGTTGCCGGTGAGGTCGATGGTCGAGATTTGCCCACTCTCGAAGCCCGTGCCCGAGGGCAGCGTGCTGCGCACATACAGGTCAAAGTCGCTGGCCTGCCCGGTTGGCGGGTCGACGTACGTCACCAGGCCGCCCGCATAAAAGCGGTCCTGCGAAAGTATCGCCACGGTATCCGCCAGAATCGCCCCCGAGGTGCGATCCAGCGTTCCAGAAATTTCCACGATAGAGGTGGCGGTCAAATTGGCCAGCGATTCGTTGTTTTCCCATTCCGTCTGATCATTCACGTTCACCGTAAACGGGTGCCCGTGCGGCCCCTGAATCACGAAGGAATTGTCTCCGGCCGCCACGCTTACCACTCCCGCGTCAAATTCATCGATGTACGCGTCAGCGTCGCTCGGCGTGATGGCTTTCAACTCCAAGGTGGGATTGACGACGCCGGTGATTTGGCCGTTCTGGTCCACCTGAATGGATTTACGCAAGTCGAAATCGAATTTCAACCCGTCGATATCGCCGGCATTCACCACCAGTGGGTTGGCGAGCGTAATCGTCACGCTGGAATTGGTTAAGCTCGTTGCCGGAGTTGTCGTGGAGTTCAAAATGGAGATCGTCGGGCGCGTTGGCGGATTGGTCTGCGGATTGGTTACGTTCAGGTAGCCGATCTGCGGGTTAGCCAGCGTGACGTTTACCGTGGTGTACGTTCCGGCGGGGATGGTATTGATGTCCAGCAGCGTCCTGAGACCGTTGAGGCGCGCGAAATCCACGCTCTGGGTATTCGAAAGGATGCTCACCGGAGGATTCACCCCGTCAGAAACCGTGATTCCGGTAATGTCCACCAGGAACGATACGACGCTGGGAAGTGGCGCGTCCGTGCCGATCACGAATCCCGTGCCCATTTGCGGCTGTTGCTGTGTTTGTGTCGAAGAGCTGTTCCCGCCGCACCCGCTGCCGAAGGCCACGAGCGTGGACACACCAATAGCGAGTAACCACTTTTTGAGGATCATAAGTCACATTTCCTTTCGAGCTGATTTATCCCGAAGGTGCCGAGGCACCGACAAACCCTTGCCGCCTCAAACCCGGCTGTCGCGCAAAAGTCGCGCAACCTAAGTGGCGTTATTTCTTTATTTTAGGCTGGTAGTACTAAAACCACCGCACTCCCGCCGGCCCTCACTTCTTGCGTCACTTACCTTTAGCTTTGCAAAGACCCGGCTCTTCGGCCGGGTAATCCTTCGGGCACCAACGCCCCACGCTCACAAAACATTCACTATTCGCCGGCCCCCATTTATGCTAAATTTCCTCTTGGTATGATGTCTCTCACCACCAAGCGAATCGCCGCTACGTCTTCGACCACCACTACGTCGATTACGATTACGTCGATTACGTCGACTTCGACTAAGTCGACTACCTTCGCTTCCGGTGCGTGGAGAAACTAGCAAGTTAAGAAAAGTTTCCAACCCACCGCCAGAAGCGACCAGGCGGTGGGTTTTTTCGTTTCTGCCCACCTCCGAAGCGCTCCCCGCGGCTAACCAGGAGCAGTCATGGCCCCCGAGAACGTGCAGGAAGACGAATTGAACGAATCCGCCAAAGCCGAGGAATTTTCGCTCGGCAATTCCGCGGCGGTTGAGCCATCCGCCGCCGGCCGCGTCAGTGAAGTCGTGGCCTTCAAGTTTGGTGGCACCTCGCTACTGGGCGCCGACCGCATGCGCCATGCCGCAAGCATCGTGCAAGCCGCTGCGCGGAATTGCCGTGTGGTGGTCATCGTGTCCGCCATGAAGGGCGTCACCGATCATCTACTCGCCATTGGTTCGGCAGTGGAAAACAACAAGCACGCTGCCGCCCGGGAAGAAGCGGAAGCCGTCGTGGCGATTCACTTGGCAGTGCTCGGCGATTTGCGTCTCGACGAAGACGACGACCTCCGGGTACGCCGCGAGATGCAATCGCTCGGCCTCGACTTGCTGCACGACGTCAGCTCTCGCACAAAACCGGTCGACGGCCACGCCGAACTGCTCGATCGCCTCGCCTCCTACGGCGAACGCTTCAGCGCCCGGCTCTTCGCTGCGGCGTTGGAAAACGCCAGCGTCGCCAGCGTGCCCGTTACGTCGTCCGAGTTCGTGCGCACCTGCCACACCTTCCGCGATGCCCGTCCGGATCTGCACGAAACGCGGCAGCGCGGCCGCCAGGTGCTCCTGCCGCTTCTTGAAGATGGCATCGTGCCGGTAGTCACTGGCTTCATCGGCGCCACACCGGATGGCCGCATCACCACACTGGGCCGCAACAGTTCCGACTTTTCCGGCGCCATCATCGCGCACGTGGTCGATGCCGACGAACTGGTGATCTGGACGGATGTCGACGGCATCTTTACCGCCAATCCCCGCGAAAATCAGGAAGCCAGCTTGATGCACGAGTTGAGCTACGATGCCGCCCACGCGATGGCCAAGAGCGGCGCGAAGGTACTGCAT
>PMOV01000017.1 GCA_003161195.1 Acidobacteriota bacterium
AAGCGCTTTTGCACTCGAACGTTAAGCCCATTGTAATTTGAGGTGCCGGCATTTACGCCTTGCACCTGGAAGAGGCCGAAATAAGGCCACAAACTCTCCAGAGCACCTAACGCCACCGTTGGGCCATTGTTAGCACCTTGGCCGGAGAAAGGGTTGGCCACCTGCGTTTCATAAGTCTGCGCGTTCTGGCCGGTAGGTCCACCGGTATAGAGGGCCGCAGGAAAACGGCTCGGAGTATCCTTTGCGAGCAAGGAACTGCTGTGGTTACCCACATAATCCGCCTCGAACAAAATTTTCCAGGGAAGTTGCTCTTGAAATCCAAAACTCCAATTGGATTCCATCGGCATATGTAAGTACCGACTAATAGCGCCGCTCGACGTCTGTCCCAAATTGGAGGCCAGATAATTTGCGGTCAGGTTATCCCGCGTGGGCTGCGTGATCTCCAGCGCGGGATTCACGAAAGGCATCTGCAGGTTCTGCAAACCAGTCTGCGGGACGGAGACAGTTTCTCCGAGGGCCTGCTGGGGAGCGCTACTGGCCTGCGCGGTGTAGTTTATGCCTGGGCTTTCCGCGAAAGCTGCCAAGCTGCCGGAAGTTGGTAGATAGAGAATGGAGTATGAACCGCGCAACACCGTAGTGGGAGTAAGTTGATATGCCGCACCTAATCGAGGTGCAAAATTCCAAGGATGCCAATCGTTGGCGTTACCTGATGGATGTTCGGAGGTTCCCGGTATCCGAATTGCTCCGGGGGCGAAGGCGCCACTTGATACCCAATATGGCGTAGCAACCTGACTGGGATTCAAGCCAGCGGCGGTAAGTGCGGTTGCGAAATTGTAGCCCGAATCGACCACAAAACCGGGATTGGCTTTCGGATCCCAAATCGTCAGCTGATCATTTTTATCTCTAATCGGCGATTCCGTCTCCCATCGCAGGCCCAGATTTAGTGTGAGTTTCCTGCTGACCTTAAAATCGTCTTGCACAAACGATGCGTAATAATTCAAACGGAAGTTCCGGCTATATGGAGATACGATTTGCAGCCAACTGTCGACACCCAGCAGGAACTGCCCCAAACCATTCGCATTTCCCTGCGGACTCCAGGACTGATCGAAATTTGAATACGGACCGACGGCCTCCGCGTCAACATACATGATGGTACTGGAGCTGTTATAGAAGTTGTCGTAATACCGACGCCCTTCATAACCAAACTTAATGGAGTGCCGTCCAAGAATTTTCGTCAGCGTCGCGGAATACTGTGCGGTGGTCGAATTAAATGTTTGACTACCGGCGCCATTAAATCCGTAACTGCCCCCGGCATTCGCTCCCGGGACATTCTGATTTTGATCGTCAATCCCGTTGAGACTTATAATGTTGTGCGTGCCCAGCAAAGATAGAACCTGTGGAGAATAGTCAAATTTCGCGTTGCTGAAGGTTCCCGGCAGCTGACTTCCTGTCGAAAAGGGGGAAAAGTTTCCTCCCGCGCGCAATTCGAGAAAAGTAGTGGGGTTGATGTTCCACTGGTAGCCCAAGGTCGGCGCGAAGCCCCCGGGTGTATCGATCAAGGTGGTCGTAGGAACGCTGGGAATCACGTACCCAGTCTCGTTATACCAACTTGCTCGAGAAAGATGGAAAAAGAGCCGCTGGTTGTCGGTAATGACTTGATCTATGCGGATTCCCCAAAGGTTTATGTGTGCCGCGTTGGCTTGAAAATATTTGTAGTTGTTGCCCCCTGGAGATCCCGCTATGGGTGTATTGTTGGGCGCGGGAAGCAGCGCCATATAGGCCTGGACCGTCGGATCCAAATCGCCCTTGGGAATAATGTTCCCGAGTTCGGTGGTGCGCTGGTAGCCCATGGTACCCGCAGGTGTCATAACAAGATTCGGGTAGGAACTACCGAGGAAAGGATCCCAGATGTCAGCGGTAGGGTTAGTGGCGCTGCCAGCCACGCCATAATCACTGAGGTTCCCCATTCGCTCCGCCATGGTGGGGATGCTTATAATATTTGCGTCGCCGTTCGAGGAATTGCGCACCCCTTCGTAGTTTGCATACCAAAATGTCTTTTTTCTGCCGTCGTACAGATGTGGTAGGAGTACCGGTCCGCCCACTGCAAACCCAAAATCGTTAGTTTTGAAATTCGATTTCCTCGAGCTACTCGCATTGTTGCCCCAGGCATTTGCGTTATAAAAAGGCTGCTGATTGTATTCAAACAATTGGCCATGTAAGCCGTCGCTGCCGCTCTTGGTAGTCACCGAGACCGCCCCTCCCGAAAGACGGCCATACTCTGCGGAAACGCCATTCGTCACCACCTTAAACTCAGCAACGTCGTCGTAAGCGGGCGTTGCCACGCTCACGTTGTGGCCCGTGTTCGTCGTCGCGGGAACACCGTCAACATAATATTCAATACTTCCTGTGCGACCTCCGTTGATCCGAGTATCAGCTTGTCCGCCATTTGCCGTTTGACTACCAATGCTGAGTCCCGTTCCCGCCCTCGCACCACTGCCCTGAACGTCGCCGGATAGCGTCAATAGAAGGAGCGGATCACGATAGATCCCGCTTCCTGCATTGTTGGACGGCAACGTTTGAATCATGCTGTTCGTGACCACCTCGCCTAGTTCGGCGTCTTCGGTTCTCAATTGCGTACTCTCTCCGGTGACGACCATTTTTTCCGCCACGTCGCCGACCGTAAGCTTAAATTCGAGCCCGATGCGGTCTTCGGCCTCCACAAGAATCTGGTCTCGAACTTCCGTCTTGAAGCCGACGGCCTGCACTTCGATACGATAGTCCCCGGGATTCAAGGACAGCGCCTCAAAAAAGCCGGTGCCATTGGTCACGAAGGGCAAGCGCACCCCGGTCGCTAGGTTGATCACTTCAACTTTCGCTGACGGCACTACGCCGCCAGAGGAATCAAACACCCGTCCGGTGATGGCCCCAGTGCCGGTCTGGGCTGCCGCCCAAGGGGCAATCATGGCAAGGCAAACCGCGAAGAAACACACCAACTTGAATCTCATAGAGCTCCTTCGCGCCGACTTCCGCACCAGGGAAATGGCAGCGAGCTTCGAATAAATTTCATTTTTGCGCGTGGCAATTTGCACGGATGTCACCCCATTGCTGCGCATGCTAGTGTCTTTGGATTAGGTAGTCTGTAAGAATTGCGCGACAAATCTCTGACAAAATCATCCAAATTCATCGTGTCGGGAAGCGAAAATGGTTATTTCCGTGACCACCAATCCGGCCCCAGACAGCATTTTCGTCGATTACTGGCTTCCCCTTCAACCGTTCGAGTTCACCCTCAGTAAAGGCGTCCTCTTAAGCGCTCCGAAACCCAAACAGAGCGTTTACTCGGGATATGACGGCCTTTGAAGCCGTGTTGTTCGGCCGCGTGTCCAAAGTACGTAAAAAATTGTCAGCACGTATGCCGCGATTCCAAGAATGTACGAGCGCGCCAGCCCCCAATGGTCCGCAATTCTTCCCTGCAGAATCGGAAGGATGGCACATCCCAGGAATCCCAGCGTCAATACGCCGGAGGCTTTGGCGGTAAGCGTCCCCGCGTCCTCGATCCCCAGTGAATAAAGGGTCGGGAAGAAAATAGAAACGAAGAACCCGAGTAGCAGCAAAGCCGCAATGGCAGGAATCCCCCGGCCAAACGCGATCAGCAGCAAACAGAAAATCGCGCCCGCCAAGTGAGCAAGCAGATGTCCAGAAGGTTTGACCCTCTTCTGGACTCGCGAGGCCACCAGCCGCCCTAGCGCAAAAAGAGCAAAATACAAAGTGAACATCTTCTGAGACTGTGAAGACGTCAGGCCCGGACTTCCCGGCTGTTCCAGATAATTTCTGAAGAAGCCGAATAGGCCTGCTTCAAAACCAAGGCATAGGAATATGACCACAAACGCGAACAAGATCTTTGGATTTGACCAAACCGAGGCCCCAGGCAATGAGGTCTCCGTTTGCACACCCTGGGGCTGGAATTTGCGCTCTGTGTTTGCCAGAAAATAAGCGGCCAGCGCAGTCGCCGCAAGCACCGCCGCTAGAACCAGAAATAAACCGCGCATATAGGGCAGTTTGCTGGACACAACGATCGCAGTTGCGGGAATAATCAGCGAAATGGCAGCGGGAGCTATGATCTGGGCAATGGCGCCCAGGGCATTTCCCAAATTCTGGCGACTGGAAGCGTCTTTCGGCCGGCCCAGCAAGCTAAGTAGGGGGTTTCCCGCGACCATTTGCGCGGTGAATCCACTCCCTATCAGGAAGAAACCTAAGAGCACGATTTCATATCTACCCGAATTCAATCCTGGAACCAGGAGCACCGTGCCCACCGCATATAAGGTCATGGCTATCGTCAAATAGTGACGGTAGCCGACTCTTTCGAGCGTCGATCCGATCACCAGAGCCGCAAGGAACGGTATGTTCTTTGCAAAAACCGTATACATTTGCTGCTGGTAGTTGAGATGGAAGTATTCCTTGAATTCGGGCAAGAACACGCCTTCAAAGCATTGCGTGAGGCCGCAGAAAAAATAAATGAAATACACGAGATACAGGAAAGCGCGAACACCGAGCGGGCTTTCCTCCGTTTGATCGTCTGCCATGACTCTGTTCGCTGTTTCGCGGAAAGTTCGCTTTCGGCTCTCGATCATTCGCCCAGCGGAGATGGCTCATTTACAAAAGGCTCGTTGTCCGCAATGATCGCTCTAGAACCAATGTCGTTTTTTATCTCCACGCCGTGGAACCCGTTGTTGCCGCGAACAATTGCGCTGCGCACCCCGCCGCCCAGGTGTATAGAAGGGGGTTGCAGCTGTGCGGCGGAGCGCCCCGGTGAATGGCCGGGTGTTCCCTGTTTCTCAATCCCGGAGAAAGTACAGTTTTCAATTTGAATTTTTCCACCCTGCGCTTCAATGGCGTACAGCTTGGTATCTGAATCATTCGAAAAGTAGCAATCGCTCAACGACGTAAAGCCATCTCCCCGCACTACCACGTTGTGCTCCACGGGTCCCCAGAATCCGCAGTTCACAAAACGCACATTGCCTCGGGCACCCTGCTCGATGACCACCTGCGTGCTGCGCCCCACGCGATGACTGTCAAACTCGCCGTTGGTGATCAGCAAGCCCTGCGCTTGAATCTGCTCCACAAGAACGGCCGTCGCGGTCGCGTCCGCCCCAATACCTAAAAACTGCCCGTTGCAAGAGCCGTTTTCCGTCTCGATGAAACGGTAGCCAACGCTCGCGGGAAACACGAAGGTGTTGCTCACATACTCCCAATCTGATCTGCCGAAGACAAAGGCTTCAAGATTGCGCTGCATGAACGCAAACACTTTATCCCAATTACCATGAAAGGCTGGGCCGGCCCAAAAGTGCGAATGAAACTGCACGTCCTCGATCCTGCCGATATCTCCCGTCCAATCCACGTAGATTCCCCGGCGCAGCACGCATCCATTGACGCGCACGATGCGATGCCGGCCGTTTTCGGTCGGCCCGGTTCGAATGCCGTCGTAACTATTGATCAGCGTCACGTCCGCCACGGTGGAGTCAAACGATACTTCGCCCGGGTGCGCCGGATTGCCGCGAATCTGAACGGTCCAGGGGTACGGCTCGATGTCCTCCACCTTTTGTTCGGGATAAAAGATCGTAATGTTGGTGAGCGACGTCGAACTGCGCATCTCAATAAACGCGGTGCCTGCTTCGTTTCCGCGGCCTTCCGTGGGCATTAGAATGGAACCCGTCGCCGGTTCCCACGACATTGGAGAAAGATTTAATCCGGACAGGTGCACGCCCATCTTTAGCTCAAGGTGCCCTCGGCATAGCCACCGTCCCACCGGAACCCACACGACCCCGCCAGATGCCGCCGCGGCGTCAATCGCTTTTTGGATTGCGGACGTATCGTCCGTCTCGCCATCCCCTACGGCGCCATACTCTCTTATGTTGTAGAAACCGTCCGCGGCATTCTCCGCAGTACTTTCTGTGGAGGCAGCCGACCGGCCTGCGGGTGGATTCGCGGACACCAACAGTACCAGGCTCATCACAGAACATACCCGAGACATTTTGCGTGCCAGCAACCGGCCCCCTGCTGGCGTACAGAATAAAAGCGATCACCCCGTAAATCTATGATGAGTTTCATTCCGATATAAGAAAGCAATCACCCGGCACCAAGTCCGTGGCCATTGATCGCCGGAGCGGTCCTTTTGTTCGAAAGCATTACCCTATTCTTACAGAACCCACGATGCGAATCCGTCATGCTCTGCTGTCCCATTGGGAGAAACCGATCTTCATGCTCTGTAAAACGCTCCGGGCAGCGTTGATCCTGCTGCTATGCAGGTTCTTTTTACCGTTTCCAGTGGCCTGCCAGGGGCCCAGCCCGGCTATTGACAACGAAGAAGATAGAATATCCTCCATGCTCTCCCGCTTGAGTCTTGAGGAGAAAATTGATCTCCTGGGGGGCTCAGACGGCATGTACATCCGCAGCGAACCCGCCCTCGGTATGCCACCCCTCAAAATGTCAGACGGTCCGGTTGGCGTGCGCACCTGGGGGCCGTCCACGGCATTCGCCGCGGGTATTGCCCTCGCGGCAACCTGGGATCCCGAGCTCGCAAACCGTGTCGGTGTTTCGCTCGGCCAGGATGCTCGAGCCAGAGGAGTGCATTTCCTCCTGGGACCCGGCGTCAATATTTATCGCGCTCCGGCGAACGGGCGAAACTTTGAGTATTTCGGCGAAGATCCCTACCTGGCATCAAGAATGGCGGTGAGCTATGTTCGGGGCGTGCAAAGCCAAGGCGTGGTCGCAACTGTAAAACACTTTGCACTCAACAATCAGGAGTGGGATCGCCACAACGTTAGTTCGGACGCCACGGAACGTACCATGCGGGAGATCTACTTTCCCGCATTTGAAGCTGCCGTTCGCGAGGGCCACGCCGGGGCGGTGATGAATTCCTACAACCTGATCAACGGTGTCCACGCTACGGAGAATTCGTGGATGAATAATCAAGTGCTCAAGCGCGACTGGAAATTCGACGGCATTCTTATGTCTGATTGGGGTTCGACCTACGACGGCGTGGCAGCCGCAAACGGCGGGCTGGATCTGGAAATGCCACGCGGGGAATTTATGAATCGCGCTTCCCTGCTCCCGGCCATTCGCGATGGTCGCCTTTCCGAAGCTACGCTCGACGATAAAGTGCGGAGAATTTTGCGAATTTCCTCGCGCTTCCATTTTTTGGATCGCCCCCAGGAAGACTTGGCCATGGCCCGTTACAATCGAAGCGCGCGTCAGGTGGCCCTCGACGAAGCGAGGGAGAGCATCGTGTTGCTAAAAAATGAAGGAAATCTCCTGCCTCTCGACAACCGCAAAATCCATACGATTGCCTTAATCGGCCCCGAAATCTGGCCTATCGTTACAGGTGGCGGGGGGAGCTCCACCGTAACGCCATTCCAGTCGGTCAGCCTGTTGCAAAGCCTGAGTCAAATTCCATGGCTCAAAGTTCTTTATGCTCCTGGCATTCCTACCCTTACCGAGTTGCTCGGCCAAACTATGTTTTCCTCCACCGTCACCGTGGAAGGCTTCCGCACAGCGGATTTCACTGGTGCTTCAACCACATCGCAGCAGGAACGCCTCAACGATTGGAAGGCCGGCGACTGGGTGCCCCCGGGCGAAGCCCACAGTTTTCGTTATACCACTACATTTCTTCCGCCGACGACCGGCGCTTATCTCTTCGTAAGCACGGCGGCCGGCGAAGATTCCTATACGGTTTATGTTGATTCCAAGCCACTTTTGCATCAAGCGCGCAGCGAGGGCCAGGCGCCCCACTCTGCGGAAGTCCGCTTGTCCGCCGGTAAAACCGTCTCTCTGCGCGTGGACTATGTCCTGCGCGCCTCCAAACCTCGCTTCGGTTTAGCCGTTCGTGCGGCCGATGAGGTGGTGTCTGCAGATGTCCAAAAGATCGCCGCACTCTCCGACATTGTAGTGGTTTCCGTTGGTTTCGATCCCTGGAGCGAGTCAGAGGGCTACGACCGGTCGTTCAACCTACCCTTCGGCCAGGAGTCCTTGCTTCACGCAGTCCGGGCCGCGAACAAAAACGTTATCGCCGTGCTGACCGCAGGCGGAGAAGTCGCCACCAGTGCTTGGCTGGGCGACATTCCCGTTCTGCTTCACAATTGGTATCCGGGACAAGAGGGCGGCGACGCGCTCGCGGAAATCCTCACCGGCGCTCGTTCTCCCGAGGGAAAACTTCCCATCACCTTCGTGGGCTCCTGGGAACAAAATCCCGTACACGATACCTATTACGCCGACCCAGCTCATTCGGGCCAAGTTGCGCACGTCAATTACAAAGAAGGCGTGTTTTTTGGTTACCGCTATTTCACTACGGAAATGAAAACACCTCTGTACCCTTTTGGTTTCGGATTGTCCTACACCAGTTTTTCCTTCAGCGATTTGCACGTCTCCACTTCTTCGGCCGGCGACAGCATTGCTGTTTCCTTTGAAATAACCAACACGGGCCGCGTTGCCGGGGCGGATGTCGCGCAATTGTACGTTGGTGATCCCTCATCCAGGCTGAAGCGCCCAACCAAAGAGTTAAAGGCTTTTGAAAAAGTCCGCCTGGATCCCGGCGAGAAGAAAATAGTTACCTTCAACCTGGATTTGCGGGCGCTGTCCTACTGGGATGAATCCGCGCATGGCTGGCGCGCTGATGCGGGAACATTTCAGGTCTTTGTAGGCGATTCCTCGCAGGATACCCCTCTGACCGCCAACTTTTCCTATCAACCTCGATAAGGAGTGCTGGTGAAAATCAAGTGGTTCACAAGAGGCTTACAAACTCTGCTGGCTTGCCTGTTGCTTCCCGCGCTCAGCGCCCCGGCTCTTGAAAATGGCTTGGCCCGCACCCCGCCGATGGGATGGAACTCCTGGAACACCTTTGCAATAAACATAAACGAGCAGCTCATCCGCACGACCGCCGATGCGATGGTCGATACCGGCATGAAATCTGCCGGCTACGAATACGTAATCGTAGATGCAGGCTGGAAAGCCAAGGAACGCGCTGCGGACGGAAAGCTTGTCGCAAATCCGCAAAAATTCCCTTCTGGAATAAAAGTCCTTGCCGACTACGTTCATTCGCGCGGACTCAAATTTGGACTCTACACCGACGCCGGGACGGAAGATTGCGACGGAGGTGGACCCGGCAGCAGTGGCCATGAAGAGATAGACGCTGCGACTTTCGCAGCTTGGGAAGTCGATTACGTTAAGGATGACTGGTGCAAATCCGAAGGCCTCGACGCTAAGACTTCCTACAGCAAAATGTCCGCAGCGCTTCGTGCCACGGGCCGACCGATCGTACTTAGCATGTGCGAATGGGGCGACAATCGTCCATGGTCGTGGGCTGCGGGAGTCGCCAACTTGTGGCGCACGACGGGGGACAACAAGAATTGCTGGGATTGCGGACGCGAGAGTATGAATCAGCCCGGTGGGTATCCCCGCGGATGGACTCTAATCCTCGATCGCCAGCCTGCTCTTCAGCAATATGCTGGGGCGGGCCACTGGAATGATCCGGACATGCTCGAGGTGGGCCAACCTGGACTGTCGATTGCAGAATCGCAAGCGCATTTCAGCCTTTGGGCCATACTCGCGGCTCCCCTAATCGCCGGAAATGACTTGCGAAGCATGCCCAAAGAGATTGCTGCCATTCTGTTAAATAAAGAAGTCATCGCCGTAGACCAGGATGCTAAGGGAATTGAGGGCACGCTCGTCAAGAAAGAAGGCGTTCTTGAAGTATGGGCCCGGCCATTGGCGGATGGCAGTCAAGCGGTGGTTTTTTTCAACCGGAGCTTAACCTCGGCCCCGATTACCGTAGAGTGGCCTGATCTGCATTGGACAACCGGGAGGGCGGCCGCTGTGCGCGACCTCTTGAACCATCGAGATCTTGGCAGCGAACTCAGACGCCACACAGCGCTTGTGGTTTCCCACGGCGTGGTGATGCTGCGGCTTATCCCGACCGCAAATTAACTATTCTTTGTTTAATTCGTACAAACTCACCGGCACATCGTCACGCAGATTGCATGCCCCACATACCCCGCCGCGGTGGCAAACGCACGCCCGTCATAATCCATTATTGCCGTGGCGGGGTTTACGCCCTCTGAAATAACTCCGCCATCCCAACTACTCGACAACAATATTTTTAGCGCCTGCGCCCGACCTAACTTCAACTTCAAATGGTCGGCCACGCTCCAGGAAGTTGTAAACGGCAGGCGATAACTTCCCGGTAGCCCAAAGGACTCGTCGGAGTACGAATACGCGTAGCTTTTCGAATGCAGCCAGTCATAGGTTCGCTGGAACAACGGATCGTCCTCGGAAATAAATTCGAGTGCCGGCAGTTTCATTAACGACCCAGGAGGCACGTCGGCAAAAATCGCACCATTTCCGTCCGTGGCGCTTACGAATATCGTCCCCGAGGCGCCCGGGGCTGCGGAAGAAACGCACTTTCCCAGAATTTCTTTGCGCAATGCTTCTGCGCTCCGTTTGGCGTTTTCTGCCGCTGTGACGTCGTTTAACCAGGCGGATAGTTCAGCAAAATCTAGCAGCGCTTTCCAAACCAGCACGTTATCGTAGGTGGAAAAGCCTTGCTTGCGATACTGATCCTGAGCGTCCTGCAGCGTGGAGTATAGCCCGGCCGCCGCATCAAAGTGCCGGTCTAGTTCTGCTTTTAATTTCTGCAACGCGGCTCTGTGCGCTCTCAGAAATTCATCATGGCCACCCATCCGTACGTAGTTTTCGAGGGCAATAATCGGCGCGACCGCTTCGTCAAGTTCAAACCCATCTTCTAAAACCACGCCGTCAATAAATCGGCTGTGGACTCCCGCATTTCGCAACTGCCGCGTTAAGGCGTAGTTCAGCGCCTCTCCAGCCAGCTCCGGATCAACGTCCAGCAGGCCGGGAAAACTCCACAACATCGCATCGCGGTCCCAATACGCAGCCGATACATAGTACCTCGGGCTTCGCGATGTGATTCCCACAAGCTCTTCGGTATCCAGCGTCCGGCCCCACGCGTACATCGCGGTGAACAGTAAATTGCGGTTCATTATCAGATCTAACTGCTCCTGCCCCGTGGTGCGCGTGCGCCTCTTGCACCATTCCGCCCCTTGCCGCAGAAGCGCTTCCACCCCGATCCTATCCATCGTTTCTGTCAATGCGCTGGCGGACTGCGAGGCGCTGTATTCCTCCAGACCCGCTCCAATCACGAAGTGCGCTTCCAAGGTAGCGCCGGGAGCCAGCGAAACACTCCGTTGCGCATCGACCTCCGGAGCGGCACTCACCGGCGGCGCTACAACCCTCATGTCGGAATCCGGCGCGTCGATCGACCACGCAAATTGTGTATCGTGGGTGACGAAAGAAAACACCTGCGCGGACTTTTCCCAAGCCGCCGGCCCCACGCTGCGCTCTCCTTTCAGCACCACCGGTGTATACGTCACTCTCTGCAGCGCTCCCCATGACGCATGTAAGCCCAGTGCAACCGGAACGGCATTCTTGCCGTTATTCGTCAAAGTCAGATTTACAAATGCCGCGCGGAATCCCGGTGGCGCGCAGTACGTCACCGTCGCGCTCAGACCATCGAAGGCGATATCTGCACGTGGAATCCAATATTCGATCAGCCGCCAACTCGGATTCTTAATCGCCAATCGTTTTCCCGCTACCATGAAATACGGCTCGACTACTGCGCTCCCCTCCTTCCCGGAAACTTGCAGTAAGCCTCGATCTCTCATGGACAAAACATTGAAGTTCATCAACGCGCCGTCCTCTGCGCGGATAGTTGGCAGTGCAATCCACTCGTTACCTGTGGGAATCACGTCGTCTGGTCCAACGGTAATGGCGAATGACCTGGGCGTTGCCGCAGCGTCGGCGCCAGCAGCTATGCCATTTCCGCCGCAAACCAGTGCTACGAGGAACAGCCACAACGGCACCGGCATTCGCCGCAAATTTAGTTTTGGCAAATGCCTGCCACTCGGTTTTTGTGTGGTTTGGGTTCGAGGGACCTTGAACACAACTATTTGTGGGGTCTCAGATTCTTCGGGGTTCCGCTGCCACCCGGGGTGTTGGGGCGATCGCTGGCAGAATCCCGGTCGCTGAAAATATACCGACACTTATCTCAACCTGGCTCCATCTTAAGACTATTCAGGATTCGCGATCTGTAACGATCCCGACTTCTCTTCTAATGAAAATCGTCCCGATCAAAGCTGGGATTAGAGCTATGCGGTCCTCATTTCGCCGGTGGGGGAGGAAAGGACGGGGGAACACCTCGAATGCTGTTGCTCGCTCTTTCGCTGAGCGCAAAATCAAGGTGTGATACGGCTCTCAACTGCTTTCGCTCTACCCAGAAGTTCGAGATCGGCTTCCCGTCGAGTGTCACCCCCTCGATATAAGCCTTTGCCGGCCCCCCTTCAGCGCGAATCTCCAGTGCTCCCCTGCCCATGTGTAACGTGGCCTTAGGAAACGCCGGCGTATTCAAAGTCCATCCTCCGACCCCGGGGATCTCCGGGTACAAACCCAGCGAACCCCATACCGCCCAGGCAGACGTGGCTCCTAAATCGTCGTTTCCCGGAATGCCTCCAGGGGAATCCAAAAATAAGTCGCTCAGCGATTTGCGTACGACTTCTTGCGTCCGCCAAGCGCTACCGGTCCAGTTGTAAATCCACGGATCGCCAAAGCTTGGCTCATTACTGATAAAAAAGTGCGCGGTATACCCACTCCCCGTCCACCTGCCGTATTCGCTGAAATAATCATCCAGCCGCACTATCGCTGCATCCGGCCCTCCTACCGCTTCAACAATACCCGCCAGATCATAGGGCACCATCCAGGTATACTGCGCCGCATTCCCTTCTACAAATCCGTCCGTCTTTGCCGGCGAAAAATCAGGCAGAAAGTTACCCCTCTCGTCCCGGGCTCGAATATATTTTGTCTCCGGATCAAAGATATGCCGCCAGTTTGCGGAACGCAGCAAGAAGCGCTGGGCTATATCAGCTTCTCCCAGGGCCTCGGCAAGTTTCGCGATTGCAAAGTCGGCATTGGCATTCTCCAGCGTCACCGCGGCTGCTCCGGCAGAGGAGGAGACACCCTCTTGCTGCGCCACATACCCTGATTTCAAATAACTTGCCAATCCAGGACGTTCCGCGTACAGCCGGGCATGGGACTCGGGATTATCCGCGCCCTTCACCATGGCCTTTAGCGCCGCCCGCGTATCGAAGTCCTGCGCCCCGAATGCATAGAAATTCGACAGTATCAGATCCGAAGGATCGCCGACCATTACGCCGCTCTCGTCATTCGCTACCGGCCAGATCGGCAGTCCTCCGCCCTGCTCCGCGTCCGCCACCAGCGACTGCGCCATATCACTGGCGATGCCCGGAAATAGAATGGCGATCAGCTGCACCTGGCATCTGTAAATATCCCATCCCGAGAAATTGGCATACTGAACGCGCTTTCCGGCGCGATGCACCCTTCCGTCAAATCCAAGATATTCGCCATTTACATCGCTGAATACTGACGGATGCAGCAGCGAGTGATACAGCGCCGTGTAAAATATTTTTTGCTGCGTGTCCGTTCCACCCTGCACTTCAATGTGGCCAAGCGCGTCATTCCAAGCCGCCCGCGCGGCGTTCTTCGTATCCGCAAAGTCCCAACCAGGGATTTCCCGCTCCATGTTCAGGGCCGCGTTCTCAACGCTAACGTACGAGATGCCCACCTTCACCTCGACCGTCTCGACCTTGGATGAAAATGTTAAATACCCGCCGGCTCGCAACCCGCCCCACGAACCGCTGCCGGGTCGAACTTTCAACTCATCAAAGGTCCCCAGAGATTCCGGCTGCTGGTTCACTCGTAACGAAAAATATAGCCGGTAATGATTCTCCGCTCCGCAGAATTCTCCGCTCTCCACCGACCCGGTAACGGTTTTTCCCTGCACGCGAATCTCGGTGCCGTCCACTCGCGTCAGATTGCGGCTCAAATCGACGATGATCGTCCGCAATTCGTTGTTCTCCGGATAGTTTAAGTGCGCAATTCCCGAGCGCGCCGCGGCTGCCAGTTGTACCTCAATTCCGCTGGCAAGCTGCACCGCGTAGTATCCGGGCTGCGCGCTCTGCTCCTCCGGTTTGTAACTTGCCTGATACACCTCAGGCTGCTGTGGCGGCGGCACGTCGACGGAACCCAGTATCGGAAGAATCGGCACATCGCCAAACACGCTGCAGCCGGGACCGCTCAGATGAGTCAAACTGAACCCTCTCGTCGTGGTGCCCTCAAACTTGTAAAAATTGCCGTCGACTCGATCCGGACTCCAATACAACATCCCAAACGGCACAGTCGCCCCAGGCAGAGTATTGGCCACATCCTGTATCCAATTCGTGGAAGTTCCTATGAACGGATCGACATGCGAGGCCACGTCCGCCTGCGCCTGGCCATTCGTCGACGCCACAAACAAAAAGGTTATCGCGACCGCAATCCACAACCGTGCCTTCGTAATTGTCCGCATACCACACTTCTCTTGCCGAGTTTGCACCATCGCCTTCCAGATCTGCCCGGATGAAATACCCATCTGCTCCACCGTAGCCTTTGAGTCGGCAACCCTCTATAAGGATTGGGCAGCTCTTTCCTAGCCAAAAGTTCTTCCCCAATTTTCCGCCCAGGGGCGATACTCGATTCTTCTTCACCCAGTCGTTCTAACCTTTGCTAACCGCGATTTTCTTGGCACAGCCCTCGCTCGCCTCCGTCCCGTACGTTCTTTGCTCAGAAACCCTGCCGAAATTGTTACAGAAAGGTCCGTTGCGCGGGTCTAGCATCCGGTCCGTTTGGCCTAATACGTTTCGGTTAGTTATAGGGAGGTACTGTGGGTCCTAAACATATCCGGTTTATGCTTTGCTGTTCCGTTCTGCTGCCCATGTCGGCGGCCACTTACGGTCAATCGTCCAGCCAAAACCAGCTTATAAATTCGAACCACCCTCAGCAATCTTCGGCGGCCAACGTTGCACAGAACAACGATCCTTCCAATCAGAATGACGCCTTTGATTACACTACCAGCTGGATCGGAAACTCCTTCGGAGGCAACGATCCCAATCCTCCGAATCAGACCCTGTACCACGTTCCTCTCAACATGAATTCCATCTACGTCCGTCCGGATGGCCGGGTTTTCACCAACACCGGCTGGGACGAAGGCGGCCGGCCCATCTCCATCTTTAAAGATGGCCGCCTCATTAGTCCTCTGAATGACCAGAACAACAGTCCCAACTATCGCAACGGCGGCGGCGCTGCCGTGGTCGCCGACGATAAGTACATCTATGGCGCGCAATCCACCGGTCCGCGCCCAGCCGGAGATCCCAATCCTCTCGACGGCGGACAAGGCGTTTTTATCTTCAATCAAAGCGATCTCAGCAACACCGATCTGCTCTTCACCGGCAGCAATACCCTCTACCAGGAGCAAACCATCTTCGGGATGGCCCTCCACGCCGGTAAACTGTACGTAACGGAAAACGACGTGAATCTCGTCGAGGTGTTCGACACCAACAGCCGCGCGCTGCTCGCCAGCTATTCCATTAACAACCCCGTTCGCATCGCTGTGGACCGCAATGGCGGCATGTGGATTAGCCACCAGGATCCAACACCGCTTCCCGCCACTCCCGCAGGCAACATCTATGACATCAACGGTCAGATGGGCCTCCCGACCATCGACCATTACGACGCGTCCGGCCACTGGATCAACTCCATCACTCTTCCGGATGGCGGTCAGGTCGGCGCTCTGTGGCTGGACAAATGGGGCGCCCTATTCGTTGGCGATGACGGCCCTGACCAGGATATAAAAATCTACGCCGACATTCTCGAACATCCCTTCCTGTTAACCACTTTTGGAGAGAAAGGCGGGACGTACGCCGGCCCCATTCGCGGTGAATTTGCTCCCCGCCGTTTCCGGGGCATCACCGGTATCGGCACCGACGACTCGGGCAATCTCTATATAAGCGAAAGCGGTTTCGGTTTGGATAAGGGCGTGGGGCATGGCGTGGTTTTAGAAAGCTTCTCCTTCTGGGGTGGACTCAATTGGTCTGTCAACGCTCTGGAGTTCATAGGCCTCGCTTCCCTCGATCCCCATTCGGACCGCGATGCCTACGACGCCTATCACCATTTCAAAATCGATTATGACGCGCCGCCCGGCCAGGAAGGCCGCTATGTCGGCGACACCTACGACCGCTTTCGCTATCCTCAAGACGTTCGTGTTACCAGCATCGCCACCACCGGGCGTATTGTGTACATCCGCGGCAAGAAATTCCTATTGGTCGGCAATCAGGGCGGAGTACTAATGGAAATGTTCCGCTTTGAGGAAGGCAGCGAAATCGGCATCCCTTGCGTGGCATTCGACTATGGTTCCTTCCAGAACGGCAATTATCAGGATTTTGCTGTCGAACCTACGGACGGCGAATTTATCTGGCGCGACCTGAACGGCGACGGCCAAATGACCCTCAACGAATTCCTGGAACCGCCTAACAATTTGCATCGCGACGGCGGTTTCTTTTCCGTCGACTCCAATGGCGACGTTTGGCAGGTAAATTACCAAGCCGAGAATCCCCCTTACGAGCAATCCATCCACCTCCGCCGTTACGCTTTTCAGGGTTTCGATTCCTTCGGTGCACCGATTTACGATTTCAATCACCTCACCATCTACAATGTCCCTGCGGACTTTCCGGACGTCGACATTATTTCCAATGCCGTCTTCGATCCTTCCCTCAGCGAAGGCGGAACTCTTTTCATCGCCGGCGGCAGCAGTTTAGCGGGCGCATTCAACAAGGTCGTTCGTTACGACCACTGGGACAAAGGCAACCGCAAAGCCGCCTTCGTTACCAACATTCCTTTCGATCCCGACCCCAACAATCCGTGGTCACCCAATTCCATGACCGTCGCCGGCGATTTCTTCTTCGTCGATTTCGGGCAGCCACACTACAATCTGGTTTTTTCCGCGCAAACGGGAGCGTATGTCGGACGTTTCGTCCCCGGCAAAGATGTGGGTGGTCCATCCAATGCCGGCAACACGGACGAGTGGCAAGCCAACGCGGCCTTCCTTCGCCCCAACGGCGAATACATTCTGTTCCAGGAGGAAGACTATCAGGCCAAAATCCTGATGTACCGCTGGACCCCTCCGGTGCAGCTTCCCACGCCGCCGGTCCCGCAACCGCCGTCCGCCGTCACCGGCGCCCCCGATGACGAAGCCGTCACCCTCTCCTGGACCGCCGCTCCCGACGCGCTGATCTACAACGTGTCCCGCGCTACCTCGGAGAGCGGCCCGTACACTCTTGTAAATTCCGGCGTCTACCAGACCAGCGTTCCTAACGTTGGCCTTCAAAATGGACAAACCTACTACTACGTGGTTTCCGCGGAAGCGGACACCGGCCTCNNAACGCCGTCTTCACCAGCCCGGCCTTCGTGGTCCCCTGTCCCTTGTGCTCTGGTGGCGCCCGCGTCGGTGCCGTGGTGCAAGGGGTTTCCATCACCTTCCCGAGTGTGACTGTTGCAAAAGCAGGGGTTTACGCCGTGCGCCTCTACTTGGTCAACGGCAACCAACCCAGCGATTGGGGTCTTCCTCAAGAGCCCACCATCGACATCATCGTCAACGGCGGCTCCGCAATCGTCACTCCGCCGCTGCCCTTCACCGGCGATTGGAACACTCCCGGCTACCTCACCATTAATCTGCCTCTCAACGCCGGCGCCAACACCATTTCCTTGTATGTCCCAGCCAGCGCTCCCACGGGCGATCCGGACATCGACAGAATTGTCGTGCCCACGCAGCCCGCGCCATGACGCATATGATCTGAGAACGGGCTCCGGCGTTTTTTGTAAATCGCCGGAGCCCGTATCTTCACAATTGCCGTATTCTCGTACGCATTCTTTTGGGGTCGAGAGAATGCCACAATGGTATGGGGCTTCCTCAAGCCTCTTAGGTGAAGACTTGCGCCCGACATCAGAAGGACTGAAGCTATGCAGAACGATGACTCTCGCAGTTGTCGTGTTATTTGCCATGACCACGGCAATTCTTGCGCCCCCCACAACGGCGGCAAGTTCTACACCGCCCGTCCACCGCGTCCCCATCATCGATGTAACCGACCTATATCAGCCCTTTCAGGATCCTGGGGACAATTTTGATCTAGTGACCGCCTACGCCCTCCCAGAAGTCGATCTCAAAGCCATCATCCTCGACACACACAATACCTTCCGCTCTCGCATATCCGATCACCCTATCCTGCATGATTCCGATCACAACGGTCCGCGCGATGCCGGCTTTATCTCGGTGCTCCAGTTAAACTACATCTTCAACCGGAACATTCCGGTCGGCACCGGCCCCTTCGACTTGATGCGTTCACCTGAAGACAAAATGCTGGATGCTCCGGGCTTTCAGCAACAAGGCATCGAACTCATTCTTAAAGTTCTCCGCGAAAGCCCCGAACCCGTCGCCATCATGTCCTTTGGCTCCGCTCGGCCCATAGCAGTAGCCTACAATCGCGATCCTGATTTGTTTCGCAGTAAATTGGCCCGTATCTACTTTTCCGGGGGCTCTTCCTCTGCCGGTTATCTCGAATGGAATGTCGCTCTCGATCCCAACGCAGCCTTACGGCTCCTCCGCTCCAATCTGCCCATAGACATCTTCCCTTGCGCCACAAAGAACGGACCTTTTTCCTATGAAGCGCATAACTCCTATTGGCAGCTGCCGGATCTGCAGTTCGTCAAGCGCCTGGACCCAAAGATTCGTCGCTATCTCGAGTATGCTCTCGGTCGTAAATGCCGTTGTGACTTCCTTCGCGCTATGGACGATGACTTTGCGCCCTCCGAGATCATCGAAGCCTACGCACATCCCCACCATGTTTGGGAAACCGCGCTCTGGATGGCTGTGTCCGGACGCGTTCTGGTTAGTCTGCCCTCCGGCCAACACCGGATTATTCCCGCCGGTCAGGTTGCACCGCAGGACAAGGTGCTTCCCAACCTTCTGGAACCCTGCATCCTTCATGTCTCTGGCGATGGCACCTTCACCTTCGAACTCACCAAGACTCCCTCCAATTTCCGTATTTATGATCGCAGGGACCCTTTGGAAAACCAGTCCGCTCTGCGGGAAGCCCTCCCCGAGCTTTATCTTTCTTTCCACCCCTGAAATTCATCCCTCAGAAATGTCGCCACATTTCTTATGGATTATCGTCGCGTCACGTTCTAGCCTTGGCCTTCTCCGATGAATCGTCGCCAGTTTCTATCCTCCGCATCCTGCTTTGCTTTGGCCCCAGGACTTGCGGGCCCCGCATTCACGTCTCTAACCTCTGCCGGCTCGGTGCCAGCTTCTGCTCCGACGTTCCCCACCGCTCTCGCCGGACTGCTGCGTCACAGCTGCGTTTCCGAGATCGAACCCGATCTCGCGCGCTTCCGCTCCAAGGGCTACACGGGAATTTGGATCGAAAATGACTATGTCCGCTGGACCACCAAGCCTGACCCGGACGAAGGGTTTGACGGCTGCTGGCGTCTCTTCAATCTTTTTGATTTCACCTTCGGCTCTGCCCGCGATCAATATATTTCGTATCTCAACGATCTAAGTGGCGCGTGCGAGCGATACCAGTTGGAGATCTGGGCTTCCTTCTGGATCCCCTTGCCCAACGCGGAGCTCTTGCAGTATTTGCGCGATAGCCGTCCTGCGGCCATCGGCCACGCCACGGCTGACGGTGAGATTGTTCCGACGCTTTGCACTTGCGTCGGCAGTGATGGCTCAAAATTCTTAGTGGAGATGGTTGCTCGATTTTTGCAGACTTTCCCGCAGGTGCGTGGGCTAAAGATCGCCACCGGCGACAATGGCTCCGTCATTTGCGATGAAACCTGCCCCAACGCTCGCGGCACCAATCAGGCTCAGCACGCGGGCAACCTGTTTAGAATCATCGACCAAACTCTGCATCAGCAAGATCACCCCCGTCGCCTCATGCTTTACCCTTGGTATTGGGGCCCTGGTTTCAAAGAAGAGATTCTGGCCAAACTGCAAGGCGATTACCTCGTCATGACCAAAATGGAGCAAAACAGCCTCCAAACGCTCCCGCCACCCACGCAAGCCGACCCCCTCTTCGATGACTCCATCGTATCCGAGCTCATGGGCCCCGATTTTCAAGAATGGCTGCATCGCATAGGCCCGGAGCGCATTATCGACATGGTTCCTACCGGCTCGGGCGTCGACGATATGTTTTTCAACTTCCCTCCTTACCCCGGACGGCTGTTCCGTCGCTTTCGCATGCTGCGAACCGCAAATGTAACGCGCTTCCTGGACTACGAATGCGGCGGCCACCATGCTGGTTCCAATGAAGAAGTCGTCGCAGTCTTTTCCGAACATCCCGACATTTCGGAACCGCAGGCTCTTTCTCTGGTTGCCGAAAGACTTTATCGAAAACCTGCCGCCAGGGCTCACGCCATTGAGGGATGGCGCCGATTTGATGCTGGTTTTGGGAAGCTTCCGATCGGACTCGGCCACACCGGCGCCCTGCAATTCACCGGTCGTTTTGGATTTGCGTGGCCCATGTGCCTCGCCACTCCCCTGCTCCCGGTATTAATTTCCACCAAGGATCGCTGGCATGAAATCTTCTGGTTTTCGCCTTACAATTTTTTCACGCCTGGCAACGCCGCGGTTCTCAAAAGTGCCTTCGCATCGGTGCTCACCGAGTGGCAGGCGAGTCTTGAGGCTTTGTCTCGTGCACACCGGGAAGAGCATTCCGTCGCCAGCGACCGCGAACTAACCGCCGTGCGCGCTCACGTTCTGGGTGTCCGTTCGGTTCTAAATTGGTGCGCCGCTGCGGCCCTTCCGTCACAGGGCCATCTCGAGAGGTCTAGGGCACTGCAAGCATCTGAGCTCGCTCTAGTCCGTAACTTCCAATCCCTGCGCCAGAAATTCCCGTGGATTTGGGCAAATAATTGTTGGCACCCGTTGCAGACACCTTTGCACCAGAAGTTCGTAGGATTCCGTCACGATGACGCCGATCCATTCGTGGCCAAGACCCGCATTTTGTCGGAAAAGCTGCAATCCTGATTCGCGGCTAGCCCAATGCAGGATCTCGGTAAGGGACGAGAGGTCGAGGCAGGCGGCGCGCCGAGATTGGGGGGACAGTCGGTCCCACCGACCAACTAGCTAGGCCACGATCTTGCCCATTATATAGTTTAGGGCTCACTGCACTCGTACCGTCTGGGTTCTCTCCTCCGCAGTCGCCGCCGGGGCGTGTCTCACTTCGTCGAAAGCCATTAGAAAAATCGCCACGATTGCTAGCACCATGCCCGCTAAATTGCTGTGACTGGGAATTCTTCTATAGATCAGCAAAGACAGTATTATGGTTACGAGCGGAAACAGCCCGTTCACCATAGGAACTACAATGATCGCTTTCCCATATCTGACCGCATATACAAACAGCAAGCACCCAAGCGAATTCAGGCTTTGAATCACCGCGGTCAGGTAGGGCCCGTACAACCCGCGATTGATCGGAGCGCCAAAATCCGTCATCCACAAAGCGACCGGAATCAAAGCGACGCCCGTCACAGCCATATAGAAAAACAATCCTTCCGAAGAGATGCTGCTGGCTGAAGATTTCATGAAATACGCTTGCAGCCCCCAAGAGAAAAATATAAACAGTGTGACGATCAGCCAGTCATACCCTTGCACCGGGCTATTGCTGGGCTCTTGCAGAGACAAAAACAGAATCGCGGGAATTGATAACACAATTCCAGTCAGGGCCAGCAGGTAGGTTCTCTCCTTTAATAACACGGCGGAAAGAACGATTGTTATAACCGGCGATAGGCAAATGATCGGAAAAATAATGTACGCGGGCCCCTTTGTCAGCACCCAGAACAGCAGCAATTGTCCCGCCGCTCCCGATAGTCCAACCGCTGATCCGTACAATATGGAATTCCGATCGAGTTCCAATTTCCAGTGCGCATTTCTGACCGCGACAATCGCAAATGGAATCATCGTCAAGGACCACACCACGTACCCCAATGTCGCAGGAAATGGCGGGTGGATGAGCTTATCGGGTATCTCCATCAACGCGCCCCAGACTCCCCAAAGCATCGGCACCAGCAATGCCAACCACAGCCATTTAGGCAGCCTCATTTGCGTGCTTCCGGCGAAGGTTCTTGCACCGTTTTTCCTCTAGGAATCAGTCCACCCTCTTCTTCGACGATGTACGAGCAAATTCGGAAGGCATCACAATCCTGCGAGGCGAGGTGTGATAGGCATTCCGCAGCCAACTGAATCGGAATAATCTCCGGCACAAATTGCCATCGCGCGGAAATCTTCGGGAGGTTCAGCACTATTTCTGCAGCATGCTCTGGCAAGTCCTGCCCGATTATCAACACTTCGGCTCCGTAATGACGAAGGTCTCTAACAAGTGCCAGATCCTGCTGCCTCATTTTCTCCCGGTCAATCCAGAGTCCAACTCGTATACCATCTCGCACCATCTCCTGCGGTCCGTGCCGAAATGCTCCCGTGGGCATGGCCGACGCGGGAAGCTTCGCGGCCTCCTCCCAAAGCAAACGCGCCTCATGACAACTCGCCAGACTTGCTCCTCGGCCTAAGAAGTACGTGGGCGACCTTGCGTTCAACCATCCGCTTCCAGAAAGTCTGTCGTGCCACGCGGGCATTCTCTTTTCTGATTCCGTGAGCGCCTTTTGCAGTTCGGAATAGACTGACTCCTGGAGAGAGTTCATGCTCAATAAAGCCAGCAGGCAGGAAGTTAGCGCCAACGCCGAATACATCGAGATGGATACCTGGTGGTCGAGCGCTGCATTGAGAAGCAACACAATGTCCGCCCCGAGAGCCAAGGGGCTATCAGGTGCATTGGTGATCGCAATGACTCTGCATTTCTGCGCGCGCAAGCCGGGCAAGAGTTTCACAATTTCGGTGCTCTTGCCGCTCCGAGATAAAACCATCACCGCGGAATCTTTTGCCACCTTGCCGAAATGAAGCAGTTCCGAGCCATCACAAAGAATTGCTGGTCTTCCCTGTTGCTGGAAAACATTTGCTACCGCACAGCCCGCATTCCAACTGGCCCCCATGCCCACAACATAGACGACGGGAGAATTTCTCACAATCTCCGCAGCATACTCTAAGGACTGCCGACCCGCTCCAAGGCTATACGCCAGAGATTTGGTGAGCTCTCCTGGCTCTCGACAAATATCTTCGAGTAATTTCGTCACGTGCCATACTCCATCGCCCTCGGAGTCCATTGGAAACCCTGCGAACGCAAGACTTCCATCCTCACTTGCCCTCGAATTCCACCGGCTGCACTCAGGCTGCTCACCGCGCACCGATGCCCAAGCGCAATACATTCCTCCACCCTCGCCCCGTTTAACCAACCGTGCAGGAACCCGGCATCGAAATTATCACCAGCCCCCGTGCTATCTACGATTTCTCCCACCGGTGGCTCAGCACGACGGGCGTCAAATTCCCAAGTCTGCTTTGCCTTCTTTGCGAACACTCCCTTCTCAGCTCTTTTCACGACAACAAACGTGCCGCTCTCTGCCAACTTGTCGGCGGCACTTTGCACCTCGCTGGTTCCCGCGATCGCCAGGGCCTCCGCCTCATTCGGAATAAATATGTCGACGTACGGCAACAACTCCTGAACACCTGTCCAGCATGTGGCGGGATCCCAATTCGTATCGAGCGATGTCGTTACTCCTAGTTGTTTGGCGCGACGCAGCCACGGCAACCAGGTGTCTCGCAGATTCCCTAATAAGAAGTAAGTTGCTATATGCCAGTGGCGGCAATCTAGTAGAAGTCGTTCCTCTAGATGTTGCGGCATCGTGGCGTCGATCGTACCGATATACGCGAGAATCGCGCGATCATCGGGTTCTGACAATGCAAACCCAATTCCTGTTTTTAACGTCGGGTGCCTGCGGACATTTGACGTATCTACACCCGCGCCATCTAGTTCTCGTAGCGCAAAATCACCGAGTATGTCCTGCCCAACCCAGCCCAAAACACCCGAGCGGCTTCCCAGTTTTGCCATCTGGCTCGCGAAGATATTGGCGGATCCACCAAGCTCTATCGAACAATCGCCGATGATCTGTTCGACCTGATGAAATTGCGGCCGCACATTTCCCGTCAGGATCATGTCCACGCACATGTCTGAGACACTGAGTACATCGAATGTTTTTTGTTGTTTAGCCATAGTCCTATAGCAGGGTTGAACCAAGTAGACTCGATCCGCTTGGTCCGTTCAACAATGGCTACAACTCTGCTTTAACGTTCCTTCCGAGAAAGCCGGAAGATCATTGGCTGGATTGCTGTCGAAGAAGCCATTCGGTTTCAGTAGAAATCCGATGTAGGCAGCAGGCATCACCGGGTAGTCTTCCGGCCGAGGAATATGAGTATGGCCAAAGGTGTACCAGAAGACGATATCTTCGTTTGCGATATTGCGATCTTTCTGCACCCATCGCTCTAGCCCGTCGCCCCCTGAACTTTGATTGGGATAGTCCCCGGCTGCAAACTTTTCCTCCACCGCGAAAGGCGTTACCCAGACATGATTATTGACAAAACCAGCTCGTTTTCGCCACCAGGCATCCTTAGGTGCTAGTGGCACCGCGTTATCTCCGGGAAAGAACTTATAGCCCACCGGCTGGCCTACCGCGTTCTTCGATAAGGGGTTGATGATCTTCCACGTTCGCATGGATTGGGGATTCAACTGCGCTTTAGCTTGTGCTTCGCTCTGCAGGTCAGTGGCATGCGCACGAAACGCGTTATGAAAAGGATTTTCCGGGCCAGGCGGGTCGGCCAGCACGTCAATCTGCTGGACCGTGTTGCGATAGCCGTCTAAATTGAAATGTAGTCGGACGTTGAAGAAGTGCTGATGATTCGGGGCATAAAGTAGCGGTGCGATCACGGAACCGTAAGGCAATGATTCGTCCGGATGAGCGGCGCCCAAGGAGAGAACTCCGGTCAGCTTAATCTGAAATTCGATATTGCCATCCTGATAGAAATACCAGAAAAAACCATATTCGTAATTCTCGACGGTGGAGACGGATGAGACCACCAACCGGCGCGACCTTCGAACTTCGGGGCAGTCCGGAATGCGCCGGTCGGTGTGTTTCCAGAGAATGCCGTAGTCTTCCTCATGGATACAGATGGCATTTGGAATTTTGAGTGCCTTCCCGCGACTGTCGCAAAGATGAGCGTCAAGGTATGTGATGTAACCAACGCAATCGCAACCCAACCGAAGGCTGTTGGCACACATTCCCATGCCATATTCGCCGACGTCAAAGGCATTCTTCCGCGCCTGCGTGGGGCGCGGATCACCATAAGGAACGACCATTTCCGTGAGTGAAGCGCGATATAGGATCGGCCGCAAACGACCGTGATCATCGTAACGTACATCGTGAATCGTCAACCCTTCGCGGGCATTGAAACCAACGACCAGGCTCCAGTTTTGCCAGGAAAGAGAACTTCCTTCCAATGTAAAACTAGGCCCCTCCGATTGCTCGATAACCAGCGGCTTAATGCCTTGGCGCTTTTTCTTAACGCGACTAGCAGCGTAGTTGGCTTCTTGCGGAGGGAGTGGCCAACTTCCGAATTCTTCAACGCGAATCACCTCCATCGCATTTAGATCGACGACTGGCCGAATTCCTTCGAGTGGACGCGCATATCCATTATCGGTCGGATCGGTGCGCAGAAAACACAATGGTCGGGCCAGGCGACGATGAGAATCCTCTGCGTCGCCGTAGTTTCCTGCGCTCCAGATGTCCACCATCACCAGCGCTGGGTTTACGTCGCCATAGTGTCGCTTAAGTGCCGCGGCAAACATCGGACTATGCAAGACCACCTGTTCGCATTCGATCTGTTCGTCGATGGACATGGTAGGTTGTGAGCCATCCGGAGCATCTGTGACCGCCATGCATTCAGATTTTGTTAAGTTGAGTTCAACCGTAAATGCCCGATTTCGTGCGTTGTCAAAACATACGGCACAGGCTTTCCTGTGGAGAGCAGCTTGCTGAGAAGCGGCAAGGACTTGCTGCTTGAGGGGCTCGATGAGCGTTATGCTGATGATTCGCGTGGAACTCGTGAATTTCGGAAGACTCTTCAGTAGTTGGACGGCATTATAGATTTCGCCGGCGCTAAGAGGCGTTAACGGGTGAATCATACGGCTACCCCTCCACTGAGGATTGCGACAGAAACCATTTTGTTGGTCGCCTGAGCGTTTGCGATGCTGGCGAGCAGAAGCGAAAGAGGCGCAGCGCAAAAGACAACAGGGCAACGGTTCTTAAGAACGTTCGAGAGTGCGAGACAGGAATCGATTTATGATCTTCACCAGAAAGAAGACCTCGTTTACGGTACCTGTCGTTCCTCGGCATCTCTATAAACTTTGTTTTACGAATTCTGACGAGCGAACCAGGTTCAGGTAAATGCTGACAGGACACACCCGAGGATGAAGGATTTTGACTTCGTTGTGCGTCGAGCACTGTCAGCAAATCGGTAAGCACAGGAGAGGGCCCTGGGTCCAGCCAAGCGGGAAGTGAGCCAAGCAAAATCTCGGCATCCTGTTGGTTTGCTTTATCGCAGCGTTGTCGTTGGCCCGTTCATGGGCCTATTCGGCACTGGTTGTTTCACGGTTGCTTCCAAAGCACATGCCATTCTTTTTGTTTTGTTAGCGTTACATGGTCTTCGGCGGTTGCACTGCGATGCCGGCATTTCTTTAGCCCTTCGCTCTCTGCTGACGTGCGGAGCGAATCGTCGCGAATTCGGCGATGCCCGGCGGCCCGCCAAATCCGACGAGCAGACCATCGGTTTAGCGCGATAGTCAAGCCACGGGCAAGCAGAATTCAATGGCGCGAACGGATTCGATCGGGCCCCCGAGACGATCCGTTTGCTCGCAAATCGAGTTCGATTCCGATATGAAGCCTCAAACGATAGCGGAGGCGCTGAAACCGGCGGCACAACGCAGGTAATCCAAACCCCAGATGGAGGTACGCATTTCAGCGTCCAATTGACAATCGCAACGCCCAAGTGGCGTTCAAAACCAGATATTCTCCAGATAGTTTTTCAGCGGCTCAACGGTGTAAAAGCAATCGAATCACTGAGGTTTATGGAGCGGGCGATGGGAATCGA
>PMOV01000026.1 GCA_003161195.1 Acidobacteriota bacterium
GACATTCTGGGGCATCGAACCGCAGAGGCCACGTCCATGTACCTGCGATTAGCCACTGGAGATCTGCGTGAGGTGGCCCTTGCCGTTCCGGGCGCACGCGCCGGAAAGGAGAGGCAGTGATGAAAGGCACCTCATCGTTCACTCCGGTGTTTTCGTCTCGCTTGGCGCCCGTCTTCGCTCGGTATGTCGATCTGAAGCGGGCTTTGGGGCGGCGTTTCGATCTCCCTGCCCGCACGCTACAGTCCCTGGACCGGTTCCTTTGCGACCAAAGCGCAAAGTACTCGGGCCTGAATGCTGCCGCGTTTCAGGCGTGGTGTCACACTCACGAACACGTTACTTCGGGGGTTCGGCGGGTCCGCATGCTGGAGGTTCGGAGCTTCTGCTTGTATCGCCGCCGGACCGAACCGCAGTGCTTCGTTCCGGACGCCAGTTTCTTTCCGCTATATCATCAACGGCTAAAGCCGTACATCTTCTCCGCGACCGAAGTGGGGAAACTGCTCAGTGCGGCTGCGCGCCTGAAACGGAATCCGGCATCGCCGCTTCGCCCGGAACTGACTCGGCTTGCGATAGTCCTCCTGTTCACTACGGGAATGCGGCGCGGAGAACTGCTGAAACTGACGCTCGCTGACTACGACCGCCAGGAGGCGACTCTGCACATTCGGGAAACGAAGTTCTATAAGTCTCGCTTGCTTCCGATCAACGACGATATCGTGGATGAGAGCGAGCGTTATCTCCGCGTCCGAGCCCGGTGGCGGCTCCCTGTGTCCGCGGACACACCACTCATGTGGAATGCGACCAGGGGAGGCCGAGCCTATACCGGTACTGGGCTGCGATACTGTGTGCAGCCTCTCCTCGAACATTGCGGCATCACCACAACCACAGGGAAGTTGCCGAGAATCCAGGACCTACGCCACAGCTTCGCTGTCAATGCCCTGCTGCGCTGGTACCGAGCCGGTGCCGATGTTGACGCGAAGCTGCCCTTACTGGCGACCTACCTGGGTCACGGTTCGGTCGTGTCGACACATCATTACCTGCACTTCATCGAACCACTCCGCACCGCGGCCAGCGACCGGTTCGCGAAGCATTACGGCGAACTGGTCGCTCCACTGCCACATCCGGCGCGGAGGCGAGGATGAAAACCGGGCATCCGAATCTACTCGGCGCCGCGATCCGAGACTACTTCACCGACCACCTTCCCCGGCTTCGGGGGACCAGCCCGCACACCATCCACAGCTACCGCGACAGCATGGTTCTGCTGCTGCGGTTTCTTGCCCGACAACGGAACAAGCCGATTACGGGGCTCGACCTGACGGATCTCGATCCTCCCGGGATCCTCGCGTTCCTGTCCCATCTTGAACAGGAGCGTAAGAATGGCGTCTCCACGCGAAATGTCCGCCTCTCCGCTATCCACGCGTTTTTTCATTTTGTGGCGTCGCGTAATCCGGAGCATCTCGAGTTGGCCCAACGCGTCCTGGGCATTTCCTTTAAGCGCGCGCGACAACGGGCCATCGATTACCTGGAATACGAGGAGATTGACGCGATTCTCAAAACGATCGACCGGACCACCCTCCAAGGCAGCCGTGACTATGCTCTACTGGCGACGATGTTCAACACAGGCGGCCGCGTCCAGGAAATCGCCGATCTCCGAGCCTGTGATCTCCAACTGACCAAGCCCTTTCAAGTGAGACTGTTTGGCAAAGGGAGAAAAGAGCGCTACTGTCCGCTGTGGCCGCAAACCGCCGCGGTGTTGAGAGCGTTCAGTGATCAACGCACCCTAGACCTGCAGTCGGAATCTCGGGTGTTTCTGAACCACCGTGGCCGACCGCTCACCCGTTTCGGAATCCGCTACATCCTCGCCAAGTGTCTTGGCCTGGCTTGCGCGAATACTCCGAATCTCCGCAAGAAACGGCTACACCCCCACAGCGTTCGTCACAGTACGGCCGTAGCCCTCCTGAAATCGGGCGTCGACCTATCTACCATCAGTCATCTGTTGGGGCATGCCAGTCCGACCACGACGAACCGCTATGCGAAAGTCGACCTCGAAATGAAGCGCCAGGCCATCGCCAAGGTCAAGCCGGTCCCACGCCGCTCCCGCACACCCTGGGGCAAGGACCGCACGATCCTTGACTGGCTGGAGTCCTTGTAAGCCCAATGAAATGTGGAGTTGGAAACCGGGGAACCCGTGATTCGACGCGGTTGCCACGCGTCAACTCCACATTTCTGACAACTTCACATTAGTCAATTAAGAGTACGTCAAGCCGTGTCAGATGCTTGAGCAATTGCCGCGAGGATCGATCCGCCAGCGAGGCGTACATCTCGTCGAATAAGTCCTGGGCCTTGACGAACTGGCAGCGATAGCCATTCTCCAGCGCCTTCAGCAGCAGACCACAAGCCAATCCGGTCTTGCCTCTTCCGGTGTCCCCGACCAGGACGATATTTTCCGCCTTGGCGATGAACTCCAACTCCGCAAACCCGCGAATCTGTTTGCGGTTGACGCCTGGTTGGCGGGCGAAGGGAAACGTCTCCAGCGTCCAGCGTTCGGGCAGATTGGCGCGCCGGATGCGCCACTCCAGCGCGCCCTCTTGCTTCGCCTGCCACTGCGCGCGCACCAGGCGCGTGACGAAGTCCGAGTAGCTGATCTCGTCTTTGTCGGCGGCGCGCAACTGTTCGTCGTAAATCTCCAGGACGCGCCGCAGCTTGAGATTCTTCAACAGTTGTTCCAGTTCTTCCGTCATTCGTCCGTTTCACCATCGAGCAGAAAGTACTCGCGCGTCACGCGGCGCAAGATCATCCGTTCCAG
>PMOV01000318.1 GCA_003161195.1 Acidobacteriota bacterium
CCCTTCTTATAGATCCGTAACTCAGACCGGCTCTTCAGTTCCTGCACCTTGGCCCAAGGGTTATCCGCCGATGGATTATCGGCTCCCCAAAGCGCGGCGCCCATCAACATCACTAACGCGATGCGCGGCATGCCAGACCTCCCGAAGCCGAGTCTATCATTTCCCGGCTGTCATTTTCCCGCTAACAATGCGGCTCCTCAACGGTCTAACCCAACTGAGAGGAATCCTATGCACCGCCCAAAGTTGCATGTGGGTATACTTGCGCCGGCCGTGGCGGTTTTCCGGCTAACTGCGCTAGGGCAAGACAGCTGGGCGGAAAATTATGCTGAGGCCTTAGCCGCTTACAACGCGGGTCATTACGATAAGGCTCGCCAGGCACTGGAATCCGCCCTGGAATACGACGACCTGCCCGCCAACAAAGCCCAACGCCTCGATGCAGCCGCGGCCCTCGCCGCTGCCTACGAAAAGCTTGGCCAGACAGTCTTCGCTGAGAGTTGGTATGCCGCCATAATTCCGGCCATCGACGAGAATTCCGACGAAGAGCGAAAGATCCTCAGCGTCGTTCTGACTAACTTTGGCAGTATGCGCCTGGAACAGGGTCGCCTGCGGGAAGGCACGCCGATGTTGGAAAAGGCGCTCGCCGTGAACCAGCGCCTGTTTGGAGAAGATAGCCCGGTTACCGCAGCGAGTCTCGATACCCTTGGTGCGGTCTACCTCATTGAGGGCAGGCAGCGCGAGGCGACCGAGCTTCTTGAGCAAGCCATCGGAACCCTTCGTAAGGCCCAGCCTCGGTATGCCAGGGTTCTGGTCGCAACCATGGGTCACCTGGGAAGAGCTTATATCGAAAGAGAAGACTACGTACACAGCGACCCGCTTTTCGAGGAAGCTTTGGATATTGGAACCCGGATCGGCGATACCGAACCCGTATTCGGCGATACCCTGCTTGCCTTCGCCTCCTCTCTGCGNNAAAAAACCGGCCGCATGCAGCAGATGCGCGGGGTGGGTCTCCTTACGAATTTCGGTTTTCTCAGAATGGATGAAGGTAAATACTTCGCAGCCGAAGAATATTTCCAACAGGCGCTCCGCCTTTTGACCCGAATCTTTGGACCTGACGCCCCCAGCGTCGCGCTCACCGAAATCAATCTTGCCGACGCTGCGCTGCGTGCGGGCGACTATCGCGAATGTAACGATTTGCTGGACCACAGTTACCCGATTGAGCGGAGGGAATTCGCTAAGACAACATCCTTCGCGCGCTGGTCACACGTACGGGCGCAACTGGATGACAAACTGGGCCGTGAGACGGCGGCCGACGGGCACTTCAAAGATGCCATCGCGCTCTTCGAGCAGACAGCAGGCGTCAATCATCCACTGACCGCCGGCGCGTTGCTCACCTATTCGCGCTTTCTGAGCAATACCAGCCGCAGGAACTGCGCGCCAAATCCGGTCGCCGTACGCTCCAGTAAGTGGCCGCCGCCCGTTTCGCTCGCCGGCCGCCACGCATCCGAAATGGCATTCGACGCCGGTATCGCAATAAATCGCGCATAAGCGGGGCCAACCTCGCCGTTTGCCTGGCGCGCCAGCACCGTCCACTTCGCGGCGCGAATAAAACGGCTTTTCAATGAAGTTCCGGGCTCTGCTGGAAAATATCGTGGATCTCCTCCCCATATTGCGCCTACGCCCGCCTCGATCGAGTTACCCAGAACACTCGTCGCCATGTTATTGATATAGCGTTTCTCGAAGCCCGTCCAGTGGGTGCCGAGTTCCTTCGGAGAATCGGTCCATGTCCCGAATCCCGCGCTGAAAGCATGGCCCAGCAGATCGGCGGGATCGACGGTCGTGTCGATCATCCATCGCACCCTCTCGGCCGGTGTGATGGCGGAGTAGGAATCCGTGAAATTGTTCTGCTGCGCTACCCCAAGAAGCGGAAACAGAACCCAAACGAGATATTTCATCGCTTTCGGATACAGCAAGTTCGGTGCCGCGATTTAAAAACTCTTTCGTGCAAAGTACTTTGCAATTGGTAATTCGTAAGTTACCATTGTGCTCATGGATGAGCGTAAGCCGGAGATCGGCAGCGGCAACGTCGCGGCCAAAGTCATACTTGTTCTCTCTTTGATTGCGTTGCTTGCGGTATTGAGCGGTATACCCAGCCCCCGCAACCGGATGAAGGAGCGGCGGCGCATCTCTTCCAGCTCTCTATCGTGGCGCTGGCCCCGGCGATCCTTTTGTTTATCGTAACGGCGGACTGGAGCCATCCCTTGCGCAGCACGCGCCCACTGTTGCTTCCCGCCGCCGCTCTGGTCCTTGCGTTTGGTGCGCTGTATTACCTGGAGCACTACCGGAACCCCAATTATGTGAGCCGATGCGATTCAGCAGCCGCGCTTGCTTTGGGTAGTTGAATTTTTACATTAAATTCCTGTAACGCTCCGCGGGGCTCCCGCACTAATGTCCGTACAACCAAGAACACGTATCCCGGATGATCGCAAGGCCCCGCAATTCCAACCAGCGAATTTCTCCGCCCAAGCGGCACCTGCCTGGAACTGCGCAGTCGCCTGAAAGGGGTTTGCTATGCTCGATCCAACCCGACGTGACCAACCCCCTCTTCGACGAGAACTATCTGCAGGCCCTCGCCAAAGGGGATGCCGAAGCCGAAAATTTTCTGGTCGCGTATTTTTCGCGCCCTGTGCATGTGAAGCTGCGCGTCCGTCTGCGCTCCGCTGAACTGGTGCAGGACGCCCATCAGGAAACGTTTCTCCGCGTGCTTCGCTATTTTCATCAGGGCAAGACGCTTGACAATCCAAGCAGTCTGCCGGGTTTCATCCATGTCGTTTGTCATAATGTTGCACTTGAGTTTCTGCGCTCCCACACGCGGCATAGCCAGATGCCGGAGAACGGACCGGAAACCCCGGATCCGAAATGCGGCCCTGAGGCGCAGGCCGTGAGTGAACAGCGACGCAGGATGGTGGCGCAGGTCTTGAGCGAGATGCCGGAAAAAGACCGCATCCTGCTGCGGCGCGTCTGTCTGGACGAAGAGGATAAAGATTCGGTTTGCCGCGAGTATCAGGTGGATCGCAATTACCTGCGTGTCCTTCTTCACCGCGCGCGTAACCGTTTTCGTGCTGTAATGGCGCAGACGGACGCGACTAAGGGATTTTCCGCAAATGGATAGAAACGGTCCCGGTCGTTGCCGCACTACTAATTTGAGGCTCTGACTGAATTGGACCACCTCCACGCACAACAAATGAACGCCCCGGAACGTTACCTCCTTGGTGAACTCGCGCCCGCTGAGGCGGAAGATTTCGAACTTCACTATTTCGAGTGCCAGCAGTGTGCACTGGCCGTCGACACCGGCGAGCAGTTCATTGCCAGCGCTTGTGCCTACTACAAGGACCCGATAGTTACGAAGCCGCGGCTGGAGGCGGAGAAGCCGGCGCGCTCGTTTCCGCGAACCCCGTTTCTGCAAACCCCGTTTCTGCAAACGATGGCGGCGTTCTGGACGCGGCCGGTCTTCGTGATTCCGGTGATGGCGGCTATCGCCGCCGTGACAAATTACCAGCGCGCGGTTGTAATTCCGAAGATGTGGAGCGTTCTGAACACTTCGCGGTCGCTTCCTGCCGTCCAGTTGATCAGCGCCTCGCGCGGCGATGAGCCGGTGCTCAAAGTGAGCCCGAAGAAAGACCCTTTTGCGGAACTGACGGCCGACATTCCGCCGGGAGGAAAGACTTACAAGGGATATCTTTGTGTCCTGATGCGCGACAAAAGCGAGGTGTCCGAAACTCTGACGCCCGCCCCCGGCGAAGGGCTGCCGATCACTATTCAGGTTCCGGTTGGCCAGTTGAGATCCGGCCATCACGACCTGGATTTGTACGGTGTAAAGTCGGATGGCCAGCGTTCGGACGAGAGGATTTCTACCGCCCCGTTCCAGGTCGAATTCTATTAAAGAGTTGAATTCCAGTAAGACCGGAGGATAAATCATTGCCCACCCGCTTTCGACATAAAGGTTCCGCATATGGCGCCGCCGGCATCCTGACCACGCCGTTCAACGAGATCATTCCCACCCAAGCTTCCTCACATCTGCCCGACATCGGTGGCTATGGAACGGCGCACAGCGAAAGCTTCGCGCATCGCAATATTCTGCGCTTCGACCGCGCCTACACAGAAGTGACCGGCTCGAAAACGCATCCGGAAGGCCCCACCTACAGCACGCTCGTGAAGTCCACGGTCGAAGGGTTGGACATCATGGGGATGGTTACGGCGGATCGTGTCGTGGCGAATCTGGTGTCCACGTATGTGCATGGCCCGAATGC
>PMOV01000203.1:0-293 GCA_003161195.1 Acidobacteriota bacterium
GGGCAGGAGGACGATTGGTTTGGTTCGCGCTTCATTACCACGCTGGTGGTCATATCGGTCGTTTGCCTGGTGTCGCTGGTGATCTGGGAATGGTTCCAGAAGGCGCCGATCGTCGACGTACGGATGTTCAAGAGCTTCAATTTTGCCGGCGCGAATTTGATGATCTTTATGCTGGGCGTCATGCTGTTCAGCAGCCTGGTGCTGATGCCGCAATTTCTGCAGACCGAGCTGGGATACACCTCGCAGTTGGCGGGCCTGGCGCTTTCCGCCGGAGGGCTGGTGCTGCTTTTTGA
>PMOV01000203.1:314-16303 GCA_003161195.1 Acidobacteriota bacterium
GTGGGCATTTCACCGGACAAGAACAATTCCGTGGCGGGCATCGTAAATTTCATGCGCAACATCGGGAGTAGCGTGGGCACCTCGATGGTGACGACAATCATTGCGCGGCGTTCGCAATTTCACCAGTTCCGGCTGGTGGAGAATGCGCGGCCGGATAATCCCAATTTTCAGAACTCCATGAATGGCTTGAAGAACCTGTTGCTCCGTTCGGGAGTGAGCGGGAGCGGGCCGGACGCGCAAGCCGGGGCCTTGGCGAGAATTTACACGGCAGTGCAGGCCCAGGCGGCGACCTTAGCGTATGTGGATACGTTTATGGTGCTGGCGGTAGCTGGAGGGGTAATGTTTCTTCTAGCCTTCGCGTTGCGGAAGAATGAGCCGGGCGGCGGGCACGTGGTCGCGGAATGACTGGGCTAAGCTTTACGAATGACGGCAATTCCATGGCGGTAGTTGGGGATAGCGATGATCAAAATTCTGACGATTGAACGGGAATATGGGAGCGGCGGCGGCGAAATCGCGCAACTGCTGGCGACGAAGCTCGGCTGGAAGCTGTGGGACGAATTGCTGACGGAGGAGATCGCGCGGCTGGCGGAATGTCCCAAAGCGGTCGTGGAATGCCGGGAGGAGAAGAGGGACCCGCTGTACTATCGGCTGTTCAAATCCTTTCTGCGGGGCAGCTACGAAGGCAGCCTCAACGCGCACAAGCTCAAGCTGGTGGATAGTGAATGCATTCTGGGGTTTACGCGACAGGTGGTGAACAGCGCGGCCGAAACCGGGAACGTGGTTATCGTGGGCAGAGGGTCGCAGCAGTTTCTGAAGAATCGCGCAGACACGCTGCGGGTTTTTCTCTATGCTCCGCGCGGCGAAAAAGTGCGGCGCCTTATCGCCAGGGGAAAAACGGAGCAGGAGGCGGAAGAGCGCGTGGATACCGTGGACCGCGAGCGCGTGGCTTTCGTGCAAAAGTATTTCCATGTGGACTGGCCGGACCATGACGTGTATCACGCGATGATTAACACGGCGATTGGGGATACGGCGGTGGCGCACGCCATTCTGGACCTAAAGAGCATGCTCGAAGCTGCGGCGTAGCAGTTTCGTCACTACCGCTGATGCAATTTTTTGCATGTGGCCGGTGGCAGGGCACGATGTCGCCGGCATCTGCCCGCAAATCTTGGACAACAGATGTCACTTATTTCGCAACGCTGCATCGAATCCACAGAGAAATAGCCCGACCCTTATTTGATTAGAGGTTTCTATCCTTGAACAATCCTGGACGCTTCACCCGTCTAATCGCTATTGCCATCCGCAACTGCGCGCCATTTGTGCTGATCCTCGGGGGCTGCAAGGCTGGAGGCGCACCGCCACCGCCGGGCCCAATGCCCGTTACGGTGGTCGAGGTGCAGCCGGCCGACGTGCCATTGACCAATGAATGGGTGGCCACGCTGGACGGGTACGTGAACGCACAGATTCAGCCCGAGGTGAGCGGCTATCTGATCAAGCAAGATTATCGCGAGGGGGCGGAGGTCGCGAAGGGCCAAGTACTGTTCGAGATCGACCCGCGGCCATTTCAGGCAGCGCTGGACCAGGCGAAGGGCCAGCTCGAGCAAGCCAAGGGTCAAGTGCTGCAGGCGCAGGCACAGTTGGGGCTTGCCGAGATTAACGTGAAACGCGACACGCCGCTCGCGGAAGCGCATGCCGTGGCGCAGAGCCAGCTGGATAACGATACGCAAAGCAAAGCGCAGAATGAAGCTTCAGTGACCTCGGCGCGCGCTTCGGTAACGGCGGCGGAAGCGGCGGTGGAGAATGCCGAGATCAACCTCGGATTCACGAAAGTGCGCTCGCTGATTTCCGGCGTTGCAGGGCAGGCTACGATGCAGGTCGGCAACCTAGTGAACGCGCAGTCGGTGCTGACTTCCGTTTCGCAGCTAAATCCTATCAAGGCGTTCTTTTCCATCAGCGACGTGGAATACCTGCAACTTACAGCGCGGGCGCGCAAGGGCAAAGGAGACTTGCTGAAGGATGCCGCTACGATTCCGTTGACTTTGACGCTGGCTACCGGGGAGGACTTCCCGCACAAGGGTCACATCGAATACGTCGACCGGCAGATCAACAGCCAAACGGGGGCTATCCGTATTGCGGCGGTGTTTCCGAACCCGAACGATGTGCTGCGTCCTGGGCAGTTTGGGCGAGTGAAGGGCGAGACCGAGGTACGACATGGCGCGTTGTTGATCCCGCAGGCGGCGGTTTCGGATTTTCAAGGCTTGCAGCAGGTGTATGTGGCGGGCGCGGACGGGAAGGCGCACGTCACGACGGTGACGCTCGGCACCCAGGTGGGCACCAATTGGGTGGTTACCGGAGGCATCTCTCCCGGCGCTTTGATCATCGTCGACAACCTGCAAAAGCTGCATGACGGCGCGCAGGTGGATGCCCATCGCGGCCAGACGGCGGCAACGACCCCTTCAGCGAACAGCGCGGCGGGAAAATAAGCGATGTCAAACTTTTTCATTCGCCGACCCATCGTCGCTATCGTCATCGCCATTCTGACCGTGATTGTGGGCGTGGTGGCGATGCTTTCGCTGCCGACCGCGCAGTTTCCCAATATCGTTCCGCCGGAAATTCTGGTGACCGCCACGTATCCCGGAGCGGACGCCAAGACGGTTACGCAAGCGGTGGCCACGCCTATCGAACAGCAGATGAACGGCGTGGACAACATGATTTACATGGACTCGGTCAGCGCCAACAACGGCGTGGTACAGCTGTTCGTCGATTTCGACGTAAAGACCAATGCGGACATCGATCAGGTGTTGGCGCAGTTGCGCGTGGACCAGGCGCAGTCCCAGTTGCCGGCGCAGGTGACCATCGCCGGACTTACCGTGCAAAAGTCACTCACCTCACCGCTGATGCTCATAGCGATCAATTCTCCAGGCGGCAAGTTGGGGCAGGACTTTCTGACCAACTACGCGGTGATTAACCTGCAGGACCAGATTGCCCGCGTTCAGGGTGTATCCCGCGTTCAGGTCTTTGGCGGAATTTACGCCCTGCGGGTATGGGTAGATCCGAACAAGATGGCCAAGCTAGGCGTCACTGCGCCGGAAGTTATCGCTGCGATTCAGACACAGAACAATGTGAATCCTGCGGGCCAAATCGGTGGCGAACCAATCCCCCAGGGACAGCAATTCACCTACACGGTGCGCACGCAGGGGCGCCTGGTCACGCCCGAAGAATTTGCCAATATCGTTATTCGGGCCAACGCCGATGGCTCGGTTCTGCACTTGAGCGACATCGCACGCGTAGAACTAGGGGATCAAGCGTATGGACTTTCCGGACGCTACAATCAGCAGCCGTCTGGGGTGATGGCTATTTATCAATTGCCGGGGTCCAACGCGGTGCAGACGGCCGTTTTGGTTACCGCGAAGATCAAGGAACTCTCTGCGAGCTTTCCCTCCGGTATAACCTATGACATCCCCCTCGACACCACCAAGGCCGTCACCGCAGGCATTCGCGAAATCGTGCTGACGCTCATCGAAGCCCTCGGGCTGGTGGTCATCGTGGTGTTCATTTTCTTGCAGGGCTGGCGCGCCACGCTGATTCCTTTGCTGGCCGTGCCGGTGTCGCTCATTGGAACGTTCGTGGTTTTCCCCGTGCTGGGCTTCTCGATTAACACCCTCTCCCTGTTCGGTCTGGTGTTGGCGATCGGATTGGTGGTGGACGACGCCATCATCGTGGTGGAAGCCGTGGAGCACCACATCGAGGAGGGCATGGATCCGAAGGCGGCCACGATTAAGGCGATGGAAGAGGTGGGCGGGCCCGTGGTGGCCATTGCGCTGATCCTCGCCGCGGTGTTCATCCCCACGGCATTCATCCCCGGGATTACCGGCCGCATGTATCAGCAGTTCGCATTGACGATTGCGATCTCGGTGTTGATCTCGGCGTTTAATGCGCTGACGCTATCACCGGCGCTGGCTTCGCTGCTGTTGAAGCCGAAGGATGCGGAGCAGAAGAAAGGATTGTTGGGCAGGTTCTACGCCAAGTTTAATAAATTTTTCGGGCGCACCACGGACGGGTTCGTGCACACCTCGGATGTGCTGATTCACAAGTCCGTGTTTGCCATGATGGGACTCGTGCTCGTGGCGGTGCTCGCGGTCTTGCTCGGTCGCAGCCTTCCGGGGGGATTCATTCCTACCGAGGATCAAGGGTACATGTTCTTGGCACTGCAGTTGCCGGATGGCGCGTCAGCGCAGCGTACCGACGCGGCGCAGCAGAAGATTACCGCGGCGCTCTTGAAGACCCCGGGAATTAAAGGGGTTATCGCGGTCACCAACTTCTCGCTGCTCACCCAGGTACAGAGCACCAACGCGGGGTTTTTCTTCGTGGCATTGAAGCCCTGGGAAGAGCGTAAAAGCAAACAAGAGCAACTGGAATATATTCAAGGCAATCTACAAAAGCAACTTTCCGCTGATCCAGATGGTATCGCGTTTGCCTTTCCGCCACCGTCCATTCCGGGCATCGGCACGTCGGGCGGCGTGACGATGGTCTTGGAGGACCGTTCCGGCGCGGATGATCCTACTACGTTGACCAAGAACGTCTTTGCATTCCTTGGCGCGCTGAAAGGTCGACCGGAGATTGCGGCGGCGATTCCATCCTACCAGCCGGGAGTTCCGCAGCTCTACGCCGACGTGGATCAGGAAAAGGCGTTGCAGCAGCAGGTGAGCCTTTCGGACATTTACACCACGATGCAAACGTTTATGGGCGGCTACCTGGTGAACTACTTTAATCGCTTCGGCCGCCAGTGGCAGACGTACGTGGAAGCGGAAGGCACGTCGCGCACGAGCATCGCCAACATCAATCAATTCTACGTGCGCAGCGCGAACGGCGGACAGGTCCCCTTGGGTTCCTTGGTGCATGTGAAACAAATCGCCGGCCCCGAGTTCATTTACCGCTTCAATGAATACAACGCCGCGCAGCTGAACATCACTGGAGCGCCGGGATACAGTTCCGGACAGATCCGGGCGGCGCTCGAAGAGGTGTTCAAGAAAACCATGCCGCCGGGAGCGGGCTTCGACTACTCGGGCATGTCCTTTCAAGAGCAGCTGGCGGAACAGGGCGTACCGTCGTGGGCCGTGTTCGGGCTGTCGTTGCTCTTCGTGTTCCTGATCCTCGCTGCGCTGTATGAAAGCTGGACGTTGCCGTTCAGCGTGCTGCTGAGCACGCCCGTCGCAATCCTCGGCGGCTATCTTGCGCTCAAAGTGCGACTGCTGGAGAACGACATTTTCGCCACCGTCGGGCTGATTATGTTGATTGGTTTATCGGCGAAGAACGCTATTCTAATCGTGGAGTTTGCCAAAGCGAACTTTGAACGCGGGCAGAGCATTTGCGAAGCGGCGTTGGGCGCTGCCCGGCTGCGCTTCCGGCCCATCGTGATGACCGCGCTGGCGTTTATTTTCGGATGTTTGCCACTGTGGATTGCCACCGGCGCAGGTGCTGCGTCGCGGCGAATTCTTGGCACCGTGGTGATTGGCGGAATGTCTCTCTCCACCGTCCTGGGGCTCTTTTTTATTCCCGTGACGTTCTCGGTTGTGGAATTCCTCTCGCACCGTTTTGCGCAGGGGAAGAAGCGCGCCACGCTGGACATGAAGGATTTGTGCAAACCTACCGGCGGCGGCCATCGCGAAACCGAGGCTCCGGCCATGGGAGGCGCGTCGTGAGTCGCCTCTCGAGAAATTTGCGCACGCACGTCAGACGGGCTGCTTGGAAAACTGTTGTGTTTGCCGGCTGGGCAGGCACCCTCGTCGGATGCTCGGTCGGTCCGAACTACAAGCGGCCGGCAGTCAGCACACCGGCAAGTTACCGCGGCGGCCTTTCGCCGGACATTGCTGCAACCTCCGAGGCAACCGGCATCACTCCGCTGGGAGCCGAGAAGTACCCGGGTGTCTTCACTGACCCGGTTCTGCAATCGCTGATCGCGGAAGCCTTGAAAAACAACTTCGACGTGCGCATTGCGGCGGACCGCGTGCTTGAAGAACAGGCGCAATTGGGCATCACGCGCGCGGCGCAGTATCCCAGCGTTACCGCAGGCGGCAGCTATGACGCGGTATCCCTTCCGGGTGGACTTCTGAATGGCGTTGGAAATAATGGGAGTTCTAACTCCAATAGCAACAACAACGCCCACACCAATATTTACAGCGGTGGGTTCAGCGCTTCAGCCGCTTGGAATCTAGATTTCTGGGGTTTGTATCGCCGCCAGACAGAAGCTGCACGAGCGGAACTGTTGGCCAGCGAGTGGGCCAAGCAGACCACCTATTCGACGGTGGTGGCGACGGTGGCCACGGATTACTACCAGCTGCGCACGCTGGATTCTCAGCTGGCCATCACGCAAGCCACTCTGGAGGCGCGCAAACAGTCGCTCGACCTGACACATAAACTTGAGCAAGGCGGCGCCACTTCGCTCGCCGACGTGCGACAGGCCGAAGAGCTGTACTACACGGCACAGGCGGAAATCCCGGACTTACAGCGCCAAATCGAGCAGCTTGAGAATAATCTCTCGCTGTTGCTGGGGCGCAATCCCGGATCGATCATCCGTAACGCCTCCACCCCCGCAGATTCCATCGCCACAGCCCCCCATCCGACGGATGTGCCAGTAGGATTGCCGTCGGAACTGCTGGAGCGTCGCCCGGACATTCGTCGCGCCGAAGAACTGCTCGTGCAAGCCAACGCCAATATCGGCGTAGCCAAAGCGCAGTTCTTTCCGCAACTTTCTCTATCGGCCACGGCCGGAACGGCGAGTTCGCAGTTGAAGGGCCTGGTCGATTCCAAGAATTTCTATTACTACGCGATCGGAACGGCCACGCAGACGGTTTTCGACGCCGGCAAACTGCGCAACAATTATCGCCTCTCGAAAGCCAAGCAAGACGAACTGCTGGTGACCTACCAGCAGACGATCGCGGGTGCGTTTCGGGATGTTTCCAACGCCCTGATCGCTTACAACAAGACGCGCGAATACCGCGAGCAGCAGGAAAAACAGACGGCCGCCTCCGCCGACGCCGTGCGCCTGGCGCGCCTCCGTTACAACGGCGGCTCGACCAGCTACCTCGAAGTGCTGACCACCGACGCGACGCTATATAGCTCGCAACTTACGCTGGAAAGCGTCCGTCAGCAGGAAGCGCTGGCGCTCGTGCAGCTCTACAACGCACTCGGCGGAGGTTGGTAGTCGTCACAGGACCTGCTGGGTTTCCGCCACGCGGCGCGTAATTCATTGGGGTTCGCCAACCTATAGCAAAGTTTTCCACCGTTCGTTCTCGCGCTGGGCCACTTTTCCCTTGCCAACGAATAGTCCGCGAACGTACAGTGTCCTAGTAATTGGGGGATTTCGTCTGGCAGCACCTACCTATATACATGCGATTGCCAGGCCGCTCCGGCGCCATGCCGTGCTAGCGGGCGGAGGCCGAGCCTCATGACTGCCGTCATCACCGTGGCCAATCAAAAAGGCGGGGTGGGGAAGACCACCACGGCGATTAATTTGTCTGCCGCCCTCGCCAACCGCGGCAAGAAGACGCTGCTCATCGATCTCGACCCGCAGGCCAACTCCACCATCGCTTTTTTTAATTCCGGCGAAATCGCGACGTCCATGTTTGACGTGTTGAGCGACGCGCGCGCCACAATGGAGAGCGTCGTCAAATCCACCAAAGACCCGCTCCTGTTTCTGGGGCCTGGCCGCCTCGCCTTGGCCAAACTCGAGCAAGTACTGGCCGGACAGTTCGACGCGCCGTATCGCCTGAAGGACGCGTTGGCGCCCATCCTGAAAACTTTTGACTACATCGTGCTGGATACGCCCCCGTCCCTGGGCATCCTTACGGTCAACGCGCTGGTCAGTTCCACCCACCTGCTGGTGCCCATCCAGGCGGCGTACTTTGCCATCGAAGGCACCGACGACCTTCTGGAAACCTACGAGCGCATTCGCGCGCGTCCCAATCCGGGGCTGAAAGTCCTCGGCGTGGTGATCACGTTATTCGACAAGCGCACCAACATTTCGCGTGATACGCACGGGCAAATCCGCTCCGTATTCGGTGAAGTGCTTTTCAAAACCAAAATCAGCAAAAATGTGCGCCTCGAAGAGAGCCCGGCTTACAAAGAAACGATTTTAACGTTTGCGCCCAAATCACCCGGCGCCATCGAATACAAGAAGCTGGCCTTGGAGGTTATCCAACGTGTCGAAGAGAATGGGCTTGCCCGTCACGCTGAAGATGCGGCATGACGCGCACTACGTCGAATCACTGACAAATTACAGCGGGGCAGCGGTGGGGCGGATGATTCCCGTGGATCAGATCCGTCCGAATCCGGATCAGCCGCGCAAGGCGCTCGGAGATTTACGCGAGCTCTCGGACTCCATCCGCGAGAAGGGCGTGCTGGAGCCGTTGTTGGTACGCTTCGTCCCGCGCGAAGACTGCTTTTACATCATTTCCGGAGAGCGGCGCTATCACGCCTCGCGAGCCGCAGGTCTGCGCGAAGTGCCGTGCATCGAGAAAACCGCCGACGACGCGGAAACGTTGGAAATCGGGCTCATCGAGAACATCCAGCGCAAGGATCTAACCGCGTTTGAAGAAGCCGACGGACTGCATCGTTTGGGCACGCAGTTCGAGTATACACACGAGGATATCGCCAAAAAGATCGGACGCGCTCGCTCATCCGTCACGGAAACTCTTTCACTGCGCAATATCCCGGAGGGTCTGCGCAAAAAGTGCATCGAACACGGCGTCATTTCTAAATCGTTGCTGCTGCAGATCGCCCGCCAACCCACCGAAAAGAAAATGCTGGAGATGTTCCAGCGCATCCTGCAAGGCGGCCTGACGCGGGATGAAGCCCGCCGCGAGCGCCGCGAAGAGCAGGCTGGCCCGCAGCGACCGCAGCCCTTTATTTTCAATTTCGAGCCCCCAAACGACACTTTCAAGTTCCGCATTCAGTTCAAGAAGAGCCACGTTTCGCGCGACGAACTCATCCGCACGCTCCGCGATATTCTTGGACAACTGGAGGGTACTTCCACCGAGGTTGCCGCGGACTCGACGGCCGCCTAGTCCCCGCGCTATTAAACGCGATTGCCCGCAGCGGCCAGCTACGTTCCAAGTTCTCCCCGAGTTTTCACAATGCTTGAATTCACTCCCCGACAGATGGAGATCCTCGAACGTCTGTTAGGCCTCGGCCTGCGTCCCATCGCGATCCCGCCCTACGAAAGCGCTCTCTGTTTGCATCGCGGCCAGTGCGCCGTGGTGCTTGCTCCCATCGACAACGCCGGCCTCAAGGTTCTGGCTCCTCCCTCCGTGCTCATCGACGGCCACTTCGCCGTGCGCATAAAACGTCCAAACGGCGACGTGTTCGTGTGGAAGCAGAACGAACTTCCAGCTACAGGAGCACTATTGGCAGAGCTCAAGATCTTTAGCGACGATTTGCACGCCACGCTGAAAACTCCGCCAATCACCTAAGAGCACCCATTTGCACTTGTCCGTCGGTCCCGGCAAACTAAGTTGGCCATGACTATCTGCGATCTGCTGTGCATCGGCGCTGGGCCCACGGGTTTAGCTTGCGCGATCGAAGCCCAACGCGCCGGCATGCGGTCCTTGGTCATCGACAAAGGTACGCTCTGCAATTCGCTGTACCACTACCCGCAGAACATGACGTTCTTCACCACACCGGAGCTCCTCGAAATCGGCGACCTGCCCATGGTTAGTGTGCGCGAGAAACCCACCCGCGTCGAGGCGCTCAAGTATTACCGCAAGACGGCAGAGTTTTACGGCTTGGAAGTACGCATGTTCGAGCGCGTCACCACGGTGCATGGACACAACGGGGCCTTCGAGGTGGTAACCAAGTCGCCCGATGGCGCAGAAAACGTCCACCGCGCCAAGCGCATTATCATCGCCACCGGTTACTACGACCTGCCGAACTACCTGGAACTGCCCGGCGAGTCTCTGCCCAACGTAGCCCACTATTACACCGACCCCTTCGAATACTGGCGCCGCGAAGTCGTAGTTATCGGCGGAAAAAATTCCGCGGCCATCGCCGCGCTCGAGTTATATCGCAATGGCGCCAACGTCACGCTCGTGCACCGCGGCGCAGTGCTGAACTCTTCGATCAAATACTGGATCAAGCCGGACATTGAAAACCGCATCAAAGCCGGCCAAATCCCCGCGCTGATGAATACCAGGGTCAAAGAATTTACCCGCGACGCCGTAATCGTGGTCACCCCGGAAGGGGAGAAGCGCCTCCCAGCGCAGCACACCTTTGCGCTCACCGGCTATCACCCGGACTATCGCTTCATCGAAAGCCTCGGCGTGCATCTGGACCCGCTCACTCGCAAGCCGGCGTTGAATCTCCAATCGTTTGAAAGCAACGTTCCTGGGATTCACCTGGCCGGCGTAGTCATCGGTGGTCGCGACACCGGAGAAATCTTCATCGAAAACGGTCGCTTCCACGGAAAAATGATCATCGACGCATTGACGGGAAAATCCTCAAATGGCGCAGGAATTCCGCACGCTACCGGCGCCATTATGGGCGGGACACCGGGTTCGGGGAATGCCCGCTAAATCGCTCTTCGTACCGCTCGTTTGCCCGCTGCATACGCGTTTGCTAAACTCCTAATCCTATGCCCTCCATCATTCGCGAAGTCGGTGAGACGTTCGGCGCGCTGGTCAAAGGCTTCAGCGTCACCTTCCGCAACATGTTCACCAAAACCGTCACCGAGAACTATCCCTACGAAAAGGTGCATTTTCAGCCACGCTATCGCGGCATTCATGTGTTGCATCGGGATGAAAGCGGTCTGGAAAAATGTGTGGGCTGCTTTTTATGCGCCGCCGCCTGTCCGGCAAATTGCATCTATATCGAAGCTGCGGAAAACACCGACGCCAATCGTATTTCCGCCGGCGAACGGTACGCGAGCGTTTACAACATCGATTATTCGCGCTGCATTTTCTGCGGCTATTGCGTCGAGGCCTGCCCCACGGACGCCATCACGCACGGGCATGGCTTTGAACTGGCCACCTACGACATCAACTCGCTGGTCTACCGCAAAGAACAACTCCTCGAACCTTCCATCGCTCCGGCTGCTGCCCCGGCTCGCTAGTGCCGCCGTTGTAGTTACCCGAGATTCGCAGTAGAACATTGTAAGTTCTGCTGACTGGATGGCGTCCTGCCTGTCCAGTTTGTTTTGTGCCTCGCTCTGCCGCGCCTGACAATGTTAAGCGACCTATAACATATATAAAGCAGACAACACAGAATGTTTTGGGGGCGTGGATGGCGGCGTTGCGAACGAGTTGGGCGGCGAAGGTCATAAGGGCGTGCTGCGAGATAGCGCGCGGCGTTGGCGGCGGCGCGGTGCTTCGATCGCCATACTGGGCTTCGTGGCCGCGCACACTGCGCCGTGCGTTCCCGGAGTTTCCCGGTGCCGTCGATGCGGGTCACGAAACGGTTGCGTGCGAAGCTGAAACGGTCGTCCGCCTAGACGACCTCGCGGGTTATGGGCGCGCCCAGGCTGGAATCAGGGAAAAAATTATCGGACGCACTTCCATTGCCGGCGGTGCGTACTTCCGCGGCGCCGGGCATCTCGGAATGCGCCACGGAGCGTTCCCGCTGGTCGATCAGCCAGCGCGCCACGGACGCGGCGGAATTTTCCGCCAGCCACTGGTCCAGCAGCGTGCCGATCTCCTTGCGCAGATTGGCGGCATGGCTCAAGCGGGTCAACTCGTAGCTTTGCAGGCTGTTGCGAGAGGCGGTCAACAAAAACTCCCAAGGCGGCTGGGTCTGGTACTTGGTCAAGGAATCCTCCTGAGGGGACAGGCGGGACAGGATTCGCATAGTAACACCGTAGTACATTGGGTCAAGGATTACTGCGAGGTAGGGACCTGTGGAAAGCTGTGGAAAACTCTGGCGCGCGGGCTGTACTCCGCCTCGCCCGTTCATTCCTGTAAACCCTTAACCCGCGACCACCGGGAGGCCCCATGCCTCCGCTAACTATTTTCGCTTGTAGCGCTTGCCCTGGCGATTACGAAGATCCCGACCGCACCGCGGAAGAGCCCGATTACCTGCCCGAATGGGAGGGCGACGACGCCGAGAGCGCTGTGGAAGGTCCGGACCAATTTGCAAGCGGGGCCCGTCAACCGCGAGGTGCCGCGCTCAGATACAAAACTTGTGGAGCCGACAAACGAGCATCGCGATTCGTAGATTCGCGTTACGGCGAATTCCCCAGCTAAATGCGCACGGGTTCTGCAGTTGCGTCAACCATCGGGCCCAGGGGGCAGGGAATCGGGAGGGGAAAAATGGCAACGAGAAAACTAAAGTATCAACAAACGAGCAGGCGCATCGCGCGTCCGCGCAGCCTGCGCACGCAGCGCGAGGTGCTGCGCGACGTACTGCTCGCGGCCGGGCAGTGCGAAACGTGGCTGACGCTGCACGAAATGGCGCTGCTCACCGGCTACGGCGAAGCCAGCGTCTCCGCGCAACTGCGCCACTTGCGCAAGCCCGAGTATGGCGGATTCATCGTGGACAAGCGTGTGCGCGGAGCCGGCATCATCGTGCGCGGCGAATGCGGACCGATGTGGGAGTACCGCTTGCAGCGCAGCTTGCTCATCCAGCGTCCCCGCAGGCGCTCCCGGCGAATCGTGGCCGATCTTTCTTAGCGCTGAGGTCCACGGGAAAACCGATTTACAAAATCGCATTGGCTGGCGCGCGTCGCGCAAACCCGGCGCGCGCAAAAGGGGACAGCAATGGGAGTGAAGCCGGAGTTGGCGTTCGATGTCTGCTGGGAGGTCTATCGCAGCGCACGCGAGGTGCTGGAAACGAAACGCGGCATGGCTGCGCTGAACATGAAGGATACGGGGAAATTTCTGTGGCGCCCGGACTTTCGTGCGCGCATCAACGAATACGTGGCGGACTTTGCGCTGGCTGGGGAAAGCGCGCTCGACGGCCCGGATCGGGCCTCGCGCATGGTGCTCTTTCGCATTTTTTACCTCGGCGCCGCGCCCTACGACCGCGCCCGCCACTTCCTCGGCCTTAGCGAAATGGGCTGGGTCAACTGGACCGAAGAAATCCGCCGCCGCGTCGGCAAAGAGCTGCTCGAGCGCCGCATGTTCCCGCCACGCAAATATTTCCGTAACCCCAGCCCACGATTGGCTCACGACAGTCGCAAAACGTCGCCCAGGCGCAGTACCTTGCCCTGCTCGGTCGGGGGCACGCGCGTGTTCGTCGACAAGCGGTAAAAATGGTCAAAACGCTCCTCCGGCGACCACGCCGGCAGTTCCGCGCGACGCATCTCGCTAAAACGCTTCTGAAATCCCACGAAGTCGGCGCCCGTGTGCGCATCGCGCGCCGGCACCGGGCAGCGCGCGCAGGGATTGCTGCCTTCAAAATTCACGTCGCCAATGCGAAAGCGCACCGTGCTGCGTGGATCGCCGGCAAATAGGTGGTCTTCCCAGAACGCCGGCACGCCGTCAATCTCCAGGTTGGCGCGAAAGCGCAGCCGCACTTCTTCGGCGTCCAGCGCAAACCACCGGGCCACCGCCTCGAGGCTCGCGGTCGAGACAATCGTCGGCCCACTGGCCAGCGTATCGCCGGAAAAACCGTCCGCGGAATAGCGCACGCCAATCTGCTGCTCAAAGTAGGCGCAGAACCACTCGGCGGCGCGCTCGGTGTCGGCGGGGAAGTCCAGTTCGGCGGAAAACATCGCGCGCCGGTCGCTGGGCACGGTCAGCGTCACGCGGCTCAGGTCCGGCGCATACGCCGCGCGAATCAAATGCATCGCCGCGGTGCGCTTGGCATTCACCCAGCGTCCATCTACGGAGTATAGCGCCCAGGCGCGGTCGTGCTGCAGCGCGCCGCTGGGCCCGATGCTCGTCTGCTGGACCTCCGCCGGGTCCAGCGACTTAATCGGATACACGCGGATGCGCACCAGCCGCGGTTCAAGACTATTCACGAATGCTTACTCACGAATGGTGACACACGATCTCCAGTTTACCGTGATTTGGCGGTCGCGCAGCCGCAGCACCTCGCTCGCCTGCAGCCATTAACCTCGGAAAACAACTACGGCGGTTGTTTCAAAACTACCCATTTTGACGGGTTTCGGTCGTCGCGCCGAGGTCGATTTCCGAGGTTCCCGGAAAATATTTTGGCCTTTGACCGAGTAAAATTTACAAAAACGGCCGGTCAGGGTAGAATTCAGTGTTACCGTCGTACCGAGGGCGAGCCGCAGCCGGCGATCCCATAAATTCTTGTAAGCCTCAGACAAAGACTCACTTAGCGGAGAATTTGGACTTCGCAGCCGCGAACGGAAGGGTGGCCGCAAAAAATATTTTCAGATTTTTGAAAATAACTCTTGACAAAAATCAGAAGTATGCTATTCTCACTCTCGTAAAGAAGTGCGCCTCGACAAAATATCCTGTCGAGGCTCTTTTGCTTTTAGGGCCACCCACTTCCGCAAAGCCCGAATCACCCGCGAAGCGCGAACCCGTTCCGTCTCCACCGCGCCCAGCGAAAGACCAACATCAGTCCCACAAAATAAGCGCCGCGCATCGTCATGGTTCGACGATCGCACCGCATCGACACATAGCGCAGCTTCGTACGCTTCGCGCATCGCCACTGCAAGGAATTTATCCGCCGCCAGGCGGCTGCTCCACAGTAAAAGCACCAATTCGCAGGCACCAACGCACAGGAAGGACCACCCCGCATGCCCATCTACGAAAATATCGCTTTGCCGTACTCCCTCGCCCCGGGCGAAAGCGCCACGCCCATCGTCTCCACGGACAACGTCCAGGGCGCGTTGCCGTTCAAGAGCGAACGCGTGGCCCTGCTGCGCGGCAACAACACCACGCCGCAGCATCTTTCCGCTGAGCTGCAATTCTCCGCCACGCCCGGCGCCTACACCTGGCAGATCGAAACCGCCGACACCGACATCGACGGCAACTATTCCATCGAAGGCTCGGTAGCCAGCTCCGTGCCGCGCATCGAAGTCTCCAACATCGCCGCCAACTTCGCGCGCATCCGCGTCGTCACACTGACCAACGCCGTCACCGTCACCGGAAAACTCACCGCGTAATTCGCGCGTCCGCGATTTTGACTTTGTAGGGGCGCCGCATGCTGCGTCCGGGGCGCCCAGGCGTAAGCGCAACGCAATCTTTCGCGGCATCGTGTAATGGGATTTTATGTGCAAAGGGATCTTCCGACCATGAAAACTCAAACTCATCACGCACCACACCGTCGCATCGCCACCGCGCTCCTGGCCGCCATCCTCACCTTCTCGCTGGCCGGCGCTCCCGCCACCCGCGCCACGCCCGGCCAGCACACCCTCGAAGTCAGCCTGAACTATGACTTCACCGCCGACAACGCTTGCAGCGCAACCGTCACCAAGGCCTGCCTGCTGCAATTCAACATCTACGACCTGACCAGCGGCACGCCAGTCAAGTTGTTCTCGTTCCCGGCGCCGCCAGGCGCGACGGGCCCGGTCACCGGTATCACCGCCACCAGCGCGCTGCTGCCCATGAAATCCGGCGTCCACACCTTCGGCGCCACCGCGCAAATGGCCGACGGTACGGAGTCCAGCCCAAACGCCTGTACTGCTACTGCGACAGTCTCCCCCGGTTCACCTGTCACCTTTACGCTAACGGTGAACTAGCGCACTAGCAGTTGTAGTGGCCGCCTTCTCCGCCTTCTGCCTGACTCTGTGCAACCGGGGCGGCGGTCGCCTTTCCGCCTTTGTAGCGGCCGCCTTCTGAGGCGGTCGCCTTTTTGCAACACGAGCACAAATCGCTCGATTCCATCGCCGGTTCCACTTGATCGTCCCAGCGCCATGAAAAAATGCCTGGCCTTCTCCGCGTTGGTCGGCTCCCGCGACGCCTGGAAGCCCTGTTCGCGCAAAGCCATTCGCGGCTCCGCGTTCTGCGGACGCCACACCGAAGTCCTGGCCGGCGTAATGCTCGGGCTCTGCGTGAATGGCTACTTTGACGGAGGCGACGCACCGCGGC
>PMOV01000186.1 GCA_003161195.1 Acidobacteriota bacterium
CGCTCGATCAGGTCAATCGATACCACCAAGCTCTTCCGTCCGTCCTTCGCCGTCAAAATGCCCTCCAGCCCGTCCAGGCTTCCGCCGCAAATCCGTACCCGCTGCCCTACCTGCAAGAAGGGATGCTCTTCCACTTCCACCCGGGCGCGCACCACCGTCTGGATGGCGGCAATTTCCGCCTCCGGAATCGGTATGCCAATGCCTCGCACGCCTAGAAACTCGATCACTCCGTTCGTCTGCAACACTGGCACCCGCCCCGACGCGGTGGCCTCAATCCTCACAAATACGTATCCAGCGAATAACGGCGTATCGACCACCTTGCGCCGGTCGCTCCACTGCCGCTCGACTTGGCGCAGCGGGAGGAATACCGGCACCGCCTTCTCGCTCAAATCCTCCGCGACGCGTTTCTCGTGGCGCGAGCGCGTGCGTATGGCGAACCATTGCGGCCCGGCCTGAAGCGCGGCAACCGCTATGCCGGCCGCTTCATACTCTGTAACCGCTATCGCTAAACTGGGCAAGGCTCCGCCATTCTGAGTCCCATCGCATCTTTGAAACCCAGCCCGCTGGCTAGGCCGGGCTAACGGCTACCGCTGGGTTTGCGATAGACAACTTTCCGCCAGACGTCTGTTACCGCCGGTGCTGCACTGCCGCCCGCGCGCTCCCCGCCCGTGCAGTCACAGGCGTGTAGCTACAGGCTGAAGTTACAAACGCTGATACAGCCCATCGGGTATCGGGAACGTGCGCTTGTTCAGCACCGCGCCCAGTACACGAACTTGTCTCTCCCGCAGGCTTTCCGCGACGCGCAGCGCCGCCTCGCGCCGCGTGGCGTTGGCTTCCAGCACCAGCACCAGGCCGTCGGCGAGTTGCCCGAGAATCACCCCGTCCGAGTACGCGTTCAGGGGTGGAGAGTCGATCAGTACATAATCGAATTCCGTGCGCAAATCGGCGATGCGCGCCTTCATGAGCGCCGAGTTGAGCAGCGCTGAAGAGTCCGCCGCCAGCGAACCGCTGGACAGCAGCCAGAGATTGTCTGGCCGAAGTTGTTTCGCAAACTCGTGGATTGCGCCCGGCCCGCGCAACGAATCCACCAGTCCATAGTGGTTGGTCACGCCGAAAAACTCCGGCAACGAAGGCGTCCGCAGGTTGGCGTCCACCAGGCAAACTTTCCCGCTGACGTTGTTCGACAGCACCGCGGCGGTCTGCGCGCACACATGGCTGCAGCCGTTTCCGGCATCGATGCCGGAGAACATCACCACGCGCGGTGGGTTCGGCCCGGCGGAGAGAAAGACGCTCTGCACCAGGCGCAGCGTCTCCTCCTGCGTCACGCGGTCCAGATCCAGCTTGCTCGCGTGCCCGTTGCCGTTCCCTGTTCCGATGATGGGATAAACCGGCTCGGCCGCGGAGGGCATGGCTGCGGGAATCTTAGCCGGCGCCGGGGCAGCGGCAGCTCCTCCTGCTCCGACTTGTTGCAACAGCTCGAAATTTTTACTCATTGCTCTTCGCCTCCACGGCCGAAGTAGATCCCAAGGGATTTGCGGAAACTTTTTGCTTCGCCAAAACGCTCTTGGCGGTCGGAATGCGGATCTGCTGACCAACGCGCAGCTTGCGGGGATCCGTCATGCCGGGATTCAGCGCGAGAATCTGCCGGACGATTTGCGGGTCATACTTGCCGAATTCCGCCACGCAAATCTTGTACAGCGTGCTTTCTTGTTCCACGGTCATGAGGATGGAATCTTCCGCGGCGGGCGCGGCAACGGCCGCGGCGGCTGCCGACGCGGAACTCGGCCCTTCCTTCACAGCATTTTCGTCGTGCACTGGCGTCGCCACGCCTGAGGGCGTCTCGCCCGCGCTTGGCACGGTACTGGCGCCCGGCGCCGACGCCGCGCCCGGCGAACCAGTCGCAGGCTCCGCATCGCTGTGCCGATTTTTCGCTACCACCGCCGTAAATCCAATGCCCGCGAGCAGCGCGGCTAGCGCGGCGATAGCGAAGCGCAACGTCCAGCGCTTCGGCAGCAGCGCCACCAGCGGACCGGTCATGCGGCTGACGACGTTCTGATTCTGCTGCGCACGCCGCACCGGCGCGTGATACTCCGCTAACGGCGCCGGTTCGCTCAGCGGCTTCAAGTCCAAGTCCGTCAGCACTTCCTCGATAGCGCCCGCGTGAATGGTCTTGCGCTTGATGGCGCAACCCAGGGATATCGCGTTGAAACAGATGTTGTTGATGTTGCGCGGAATGCCGCCGGAGTATTGCGCGATCAAGGCAAAGGCGCGGTCCGTGAAAAGCGCAGCCTCGCCGCGGTATCCGGCCACCGCCAGCCGATGCTCGATGTAACCCTTCGTTTCCGCGGCATTAAAAGGCTTCAATCGCGCCACGATGGAGACGCGCTGCCGCAGTTGCTTCAGTTGCGGCTGCGCCAGCTTGGTCGCCAGTTGCGGCTGCCCGGCGAGAATGATGTGCATCAGCTTTTCGCGCGGCGTCTCGAAGTTGGAGAGCATGCGCACCACTTCGAGCACTGGCTCGTCGAGGTTTTGGGCCTCGTCCAGCACCACCACGAAACTCTTCCCCTCGCTGGTTTCCCGCACCAGGCACTCATTTAGCTTCACCTGCATGCGCACTAGATCCCGGCCGTCTTCTTCGACGCCCAGATCCGCCAGCAAGTTGCGCAGGAAGTTGATCGGGGTATCCTGCGCTTGAAACAGAAACGCCGTTTTCGCGGTCGGGGCCAACTGCTGCAACAGGTTAAATAGCACGGTGGTCTTGCCCATTCCCGGCTCGGCAATTAACGCCGAGAATCCCCGCCCCGCTTTTACGCCGTAGAGCACCGAGGCCATGGCCTCCCGGTGCGTCGCGCTCATAAACAGAAAGCGCGGGTCCGGTGTGACCCCGAACGGCTGCTCCGCGAGTTTGTAATAATTCAAGACCATTTGCGCTGCGTTTAAGCTCCCCGTAACTGCTCAGCCCGCCAAAACCGTGGACTTGGCATACGCCTTCCTACAAACCGGTGGACGGATAGACTCCCGTGCCCAAGCTGTATGGCACGTATTTGCGGAACTTCGTAATGGCCTTTTCCGGTACAAAAATCATGTCTCCAGGCTGCAGATGCACTTCTTCATT
>PMOV01000166.1:0-15761 GCA_003161195.1 Acidobacteriota bacterium
GACGCGTGGGCGCACCAGGAGCAGGTTCCCGGCCAGCTTGGCGTAGCCTTCGGCGACCAGGGAATAGTTGTAGCCGAAGGGTTGATCGATCAAGGTGGGATTGAGAATGGTGGCCTTGGTGATGCGGAACGTGGGCAGGGAGTGGGAGGCCAAGGTCTCGATGGGCTTGATGCGATCGGCGTCTTTATTGATGGTGCGCAAGGCATAGCGCTGTTCGAACGCTGGATCACCGTATTGCATTTCCTGAAAGTCTCCGACGAGAGTGCCATTGGGGGCAAGGCTGAGCTTTCCGGATCGGTGGACACCGTTGGCGGCGGGATTAAGCAGCGGCGACTGGATGAGTGAGCCGGTAGCGGGGTCGACCAACAGCCCATAATTGGCCTGGAGAGGGCCGCGCAAATTGCCGAATGGAGTGTAGTCATCGGTGGGGTCGAAAATCAGGAGACGACCTAGGGTGGGGTGATCCACGGTGGCGATGATCGATGGGTCGTTGACGTCCGCGGGCAGCTTAATGGCCAGGATTTCGTGATTGAACCAGCCGAGCATGGCGGGACGATCCGGGGCAGCACCGCCGCGCTGCGTATTGATGTCGAGAAAATAGGAGTCCACGCCGATTTCGTGGAGCATGGAACTCATGAGCGTGGCTTTGTCCTTACAGTCGCCGTAGTGATGGTTGAAGATATCCGCCGCGGGGTGGGGCTGCAGTCCGCCAATGCCCAGTTCGATGGCTACATAGCGAATATCCGATTGCACGAATTTGGCGATAGCCTGCATTTTGCCCAGCCTCGTGGTTTGCGCGGCGGTGAGGGCGGCCACCTTCTGTTTGATTTCCGGTGAGGCGTCGCGCCGCCCCTGCATCAGGTGGTCTTCCCAGGCGCTCATCTCCTTCCAGCTCTGAAAACCTTGGTTTGGGGCGGAGCCTGGAGGCAAAAGCATCATGACCATCAAGCCGCCCATGGCGTCCCAGGGGGGCATCTCGTCTTCCGCGCGCAGGGCGGGAATATCTTTCACAATCCATTGCCATTGATTATTACCGACGGAAACCGGGGTGGCGCCGGGATGATTGACGAAATTGGCTTTATATTCCCAGCCAGCCGGGGCCTGTAGCGTGTAGCGGGCCTCGACAGTGGGAACGCCTTCTTGAAAATTCCAGGTGTCCTGCAGGACGTAAGGGCGAAGTTCCTGCTCAAGCTCGTAGCCCACGACGTTTCCCGGATCGGGGGCGGGGATGGTCAGGATTTTGTCGCGCTGGTCGGTGGCTAATTCGCCGTTCATGACGCCACGGAGGGCGGTTTCTATGGCGTCTTTGTCCTTTACCTCGTAATCCTTGCCCTGGGCGGGAATGCACCAGCCGTGAATGGAAGTGATGCGCGTTTCGTTGTCGAAGCTGGCGACCACGGTGCCGAAGTCGCGGCCGTTGGGACGGAGGATGCGGTAGACGCGGCGGGTAGTGCGCTTGAGCTTGCCGTTGGACTGCACGGTGAGGATGTCTTCGGCGTAGAGCACGACGGCAGAGGTTTTTTCGTCGTGCGCGGGAGTGGGCGCAGCCGCGGCGGTATGCATCCATGCCGGTGCGTCGGAGGCGCGGAGGCGCGGCGCGAAAAGCAGTGCCGCGAGTGTACAGGCAGCCACGATGGAGAGGCGGCGCATGTCAGTTCTGCGCCGTGGCGGAACCGGGTTGCAAAACGATTTGTAGTTCATCGTCCGCCTTCACGGCCTGAAAGAAGTTGCGCAGGGCCAGATAATATTTGGTCTCGAGATACAACACATTCATGTCCAAAGTGCGCTGCAGGTGCAGCGTGCCTTTGTCGTTCCGCACATCCAAGGTATAGAGAATCAGGTGGCCGTCGTTTTTCTGCGGCGCGGGCACGGTGGCAACCTTCCAATCAAGGGGCAGCTCGATGGTCACATCGTCCACCTTGCGGAAGGGGAAGGTGAAATAGATGGGGTGCACGCGATCCGTGTGCTCGAACATGTGCTTTTCCGTACTGCTGAAAAGGCCTACGGGAAGCAGCGCGCGCTTGCCGGCGCCGGAAATCCAGCCGGGGACCTTGAGATCGTACTCGGCGACAAGATTCTCAGAGGACGAGGTCCAGTCGGGCTTATTTGTCAGGTCGATGTCGATCCCAACGGGAATATATTCACGAATTTGATCTTCCAGGTATTTCTTGCGCGTGGCCTCATCCTCCTGGCGGTAGGAGATGCGGCGCCATTCGGCTTCGAGGCCAGTGAAGGTGACGGTGAGCTTGCCTTCGAGAGAACCCTCGCTGGTGGCTTTGAGATCGGCCTTGCGTTCAATGCGGGAGACTGAAGGGTCCGGGACAGATACTTGAATCCAGCCGCCGCCGTCCTTGTCGAGGCGCAGGCCTTGCACGCTGGTTTCTTGCCACGGCACGATGCCGAAGGGCGCAAAGTGAGAGCCAGGATCGCAGAAAACGTCCTTGCCGTCGATTTTGACGAGGACGACGTCGGAGGTTAGCGGGCGGGTATTCATCAACTTCGGACTAAAAAAATACTGGTCGCGAGGGGACAGATAGACTTCGTAGGCTTCCAGGCCAGCGGCGCGCAGGAGGGCCAGGTAAAGATAATCGACTTGGCGGCCGTTCCCGTAGCCGCGCTTCCACATGTCCTCAACGTTGTTGATGTCTTTTTGTTTATCGCGCTTCTGTTCCTGCTCGGACTTCTCGACGTCCATGGAGGTGTTGTGAATCTGCAGGACGCGAGCGTAGATCTTTCGCGCTTTGACGTCCGGGGAATCGCCGGGCGAAACGATGCCCGCGACGGCTTCCTCCATGGCCTTGCGCTTGTTGGTGAAACTTTCCACGGTTTCGTAGTAGGCCTTGCCTTGCTTTTTCCAGAACTTATCCGGGTCCTTTTCGACGCCGTCGCTGTAGATGAAATCTACGCGCGATTTCAGTTCATTCTCCGGCGGCATGAAGTCTTCGCTGTGAAAGGCGGGGATGTCGCTGGCGTCGAGGGCTATCAGGCTGCCGGCGTTCTTGGGCGGGCTGGTACCGGGCGGGAGGGAGTTCCAACTCCAGGTGATGGCAAACCCGGTGGCTTGCTTGAGTGTGAATTTGGCGCGTTTGGTAAAAAGCTCGTCGCTTAGAATCCAGCGCGAATCGTAAATCACGTATTGTTCCCAGCTGCTGGTGTAGCGGTATTCGATGATGCTGCCGACCTGGACATCCGGCAGGGTGAAGGTCTTGGCCATAATTTTGAGGTCTTTGCCTTTGGCGAGGGGCGCCATGTAAAACTTGCCGTCGAAGTTCACGATGGTGCCATCCGGGCGAATGGTGCGCGCGCGAATGCTGTTGATCTGTTCACCCTGGAGATACAGCGGGATGGAGACGTCGCCGTATTTGCGTCCCTCTTCGGTGAGGATCTTGATGCGCACGTAGTTGTTCTCGTGGTAGGCCTGATCATCGCGATCGACTTGGCGGTAGAGGTTGATGGCGGGGGCGCCGGGAGCTTTGGGCTCGACGGTCATGTTAAGTTCGTCCGGGGAAATGGGGAGCCAATCGTCGGCGGTGGCGGAGGGGGCGGTGGCCGAGCCGGCGAATAGGGACACGGCGGCAATGGCGAGGATGGCGATCAGAAAATTGCGCGTGGCGGGTTGCGGTGTGGGCATGATGGCCCTCCGGGAGAGAACGGGATTTTGCGGGACATGCGTGGCGAGAGCGGCGTTGTTGCTTGCCACGACGGTGCGGCTAGAAACGACACTGGTGGGCATGGGCCGGCCTTGGGCGTCAGTTGATTCGATCTGTACTACGTGTTGAGCGGGACAATATAGCACGGTTCTAACGCTGTCAAGGTTACGGGAGGACGGCCTGGTTTCAATGCGATTTGGAGTGCTTGTTGGTGGCGCGATGGGTGCGGCGGGCGATGGAAAGAAATTCCCGCGTGGCCGCGAGGAAAAGAAAGACGGCGCCCTAGAGGGCGTCGCGACAAGGGCGGCATGACGAGGGCGTCTTGGACACCGTGGCGTAGGTCGATGGCGGCGGGTGAGGAAAGGCTTTCGTGGCGGGGCCGCGTGCGGCATAATCCAGCCGCCGCCTGGGGAGACATTTTGGCGCGCTTCGGTGGCAAGGGCGCGTTAAGGGGATTCGACGTGCAGCAACAGCATACGCAGCAAAAATTTGTAAGTTCGCGGCAACGATTTGCAACGTGCGGTAACGGGAGGAATTGGTGAGCGAACGGCCTTGGAGTTCAACGGCACCGCCGGAGGAATTTCGCACGTACATCGGCGCGGAAGAATCCTTGAAGGAATTTACGTTGCGGGCGGTGATTCTCGGCGCGCTGTTTGGACTGCTGTTTGGCGCGGTGACGGTGTATGTGGGATTGCGCGCAGGGCTGACGGTATCCGCGTCGATTCCCATTTCCGTTCTGTCCATCAGCATTTTGCGGGCTTTTGGGCGTTCCACGATTCTTGAAAATAATATTGTGCAGACGACCGGTTCGGCGGGCGAGTCGCTGGCCGCCGGCGTGATGTTCACGATTCCGGCGCTGATCTTCCTCGGGTTCGGCTCGGAATTTACGTTTTGGCGAATTTTTCCGCTGGCGCTGTTGGGCGGCTGGCTGGGCGTGCTGTTCATGGTGCCGCTGCGGCGGCAACTCATCGTGAAAGAGCACGGCAATCTCAGCTTTCCCGAAGGCACGGCGTGCGCGGACGTGCTGGTTTCCGGGGAACGCGGCGGCTCGTTTGCGGGGCGGGTGTTTTGGGGACTCGGCCTCGGCGGCATCTACACCTTTTTGATGAACACGGTGCAGGCTTGGCCTTCGCAGCCGGAGTCGCGGCCGGCGTGGTTTCCCGGCGCATCGTTCCGCGCGGCGATTACGTCGGAGTATCTCGGCGTGGGGTACATCATTGGGTCGCGTGTCTCGGGGATTTTATTTGCGGGTGGCATCGTCTCGTGGCTGGTGATCATGCCGGCGATCAAATTTTACGGCCAGTTGGCCAATGGCGTGCCGATTTATCCTTCGACGATTCCGATTCCGCTGATGTCGCCAGATCAAATTTGGGGCACGTACATTCGGCCAATGGGGGCGGGCGCGGTGGCGGCGGCGGGACTCATTACACTTCTGCGCACCATGCCGACGATTATTTCCGCGCTGCGCTCGGGATTGAAGGATGCGCGGACGCAAGGCACGGGAAGCACCGCCGCGGCGTTGCGTACGGAGCGCGAAATTCCCATGCGCACGGTGATTCTCGGCTCGATTGTGATTATCGCGATGATGTGGGTGCTGCTGACGTTCGACCCGATGAAAGGCGCGGAGACGCGCTGGTATCAGAATCTTTTCGCCGGCGTCTTCGTGGTGGTGTTCGGATTTTTGTTCGTCACCGTGGCGGGGCGCATTAGCGGGCTGCTGGGTAATTCCTCGAACCCCATCAGTGGCATGAGCATCGCCACCCTGATGGCTACCTGCGCGATTTTCTTTTTCGCCGGCTGGACGGCGCCCAACTATCAGGTGCTGGCGTTGATGATCGGTGGCGTGGTGTGTATTGCGGCGGCCATCGCGGGGGCGACCTCGCAGGATTTAAAAACTGGCTTCCTCGTGGGCGCGACTCCGTATTGGCAGCAGATGGGCTTGCTGATCGGCGTGACAGTTTCCACGCTGGCCATTGGCACCACGCTGAACCTGATGAACACCGGGCTCGAGAAATACATCCCGCAGCAGATCCCCGTGAACGTACAGTCTTTGCCGCAAGGCGTGAAAATCGAGCGCGAATCCTTCACCTATAAGGACAAGACCTACACGCTGCTGAATTCCCTCGGCTCGCATGAAGTGCCGGACGGCGAATATTTGTACGATGCGAGCTCGCAGCGCATCGAGTATCAGTGGGCGCAGGGCATCGGCAGCGACAAGGCCCCGGCCCCGCAAGCGCGGCTGATGGCTACGGTGATCAGCGGCATCTTGAACCAGCGTTTGCCCTGGCGACTCGTGCTGATGGGTGTGGCACTGGTGATCGCCGTGGAAATTCTGGGCGTGCGTTCGCTGGCGTTTGCCACCGGCTCGTATTTGCCTCTTGGCACTACCGCGGCCATGTTTGCCGGAGGATTGCTGCGTTCGCTGGTGGAAGCCACCACGAAGAAAAAGGACGAAAGCGAGGCCAGCCCTGGCGCGTTGTATTCGAGCGGATTGATTGCCGCGGGCGGCATGTTCGGCCTGCTCGGCATCGTGATTAATCTTTTGCAAGATCCGGAAATTTCCAGCCATGTGCCCGGATGGTTTGCCTCGATGCTGCGCTTGCCGTGGCGGCCGGACCTGTTCGCCTGGGGGCCGAAGTTCCTGGGCCCGACGCTCTCCAACAGCAATCTCTTCGGCATCCTCATGTTCGCGCTGCTGGGCAGTTCGCTCTTCTACTTTGCGCGCAAAAAGCTGGATTAGTGGCCGCGCCACTCGATTAACGGACGCGGGGCAGGCGCGCTTTGACCCGCCCGGTTTTCGGTTCTAAACTTAATCGCATGGCCTATCGACCGCCTCGCGGCTACGCGTTCAACTGGAGCAGCTTCATCACGCCCGGGGTGAAGCTGATCATCATTGCGTGCAGCGCCGTTTTTCTGGTGCAAACGCTGGTCAACGTGCTTTTGGGTCCGCAGGTCGGGTATCGCTACCTCACCTTAAATTTCGGCCTGATGCCCTACGCCGTCTTCCATGGTTATATCTGGCAACCGTTTACCTATATTTTCTTCCACGACGGTTTGCTGCACATCCTGATCAACATGCTGATGCTGTGGATGTTCGGGCGCGACCTCGAGCAGATCTGGGGTAAGAAGCGCTTCCTCAGCTATTTTTTTCTATGCGGCGTGGGCGCCGGGCTGATTGAGTTGCTGGTGAAGGCTATTCCGCTATTTTTCGGAAAGTCGCTTTCCACGGTGCCGAGCATCGGCGCTTCCGGAGCTATTTTCGGAATTTTCATCGCCAACGCCATTCTCTTCCCGGACCGCCAAATTTGGCTAATCCCCTTGCCGATCACCATCCCGATGCGGCCGTATGTGGCGGTGATGGGCGCCATCGAGTTTTTTCTGTCACTGGGTTCCGGCGGCGACGGCGTGAGTCACATCTGCCATCTCGGCGGCATGTTGGTGGGCTGGATCTATCTGCGGCGCGGTTCATTTTTTTACGGTGTGCGGAATTCGATTTCTGACTGGCGATTGCAGCGCAACCGCAAGAAATTTGAAGTGTTTATGGGCAAGAAGAACGAGCCGGGCTCGCGGCCGGATAACTGGGTTAATTAGGATCAGTTAGAATTCTTCTTTGCGCGGCGCGTTATTCGCGCGCTGAGCCAATCTCGTGGAACTTCATGAAATTGGTTGTGCCGCGCACGCCCATCGGCGTCCCCGCCACGATGGCAATCACATCGCCCTTGCGCACCAATTTTTCTTCGAGTAGCCGCTCCTCCGCAATGCTCGCCAAACCATCGATCTTACGCACATCGGGGATGTTCCGCGGCATCACGCCCCAGATCAGCGCCATGCGCCGCCGCGTCTCCGCCACCGGCGAAAACGCCACGATGGGCACCAGCGGTCGGTAGCGGGAGACCAGGCGCGCGGTGAACCCGCTGTGCGTAAACACCGCGATCAGCCGCATCTGCAGCTCCCGCGAAGCGTGGCACACCAGTTCGGCCACGGACTCCGCCACCTTTAATTTTTCCTGCACGCTCGAGGGCTGCGGGAATTCCTTGATGCTGCCCTCCGCCTCTTCGATGATGCGCGCCATCATGCTCACCGCTTCCACGGGATATTTCCCGGAGGCGGTCTCGGCGGAAAGCATCACCGCATCGGAGCCGTCGAAAATCGCGTTGGCCACGTCCGAAGCTTCGGCGCGCGTCGGCCGCGGGTTTTCCGTCATGGACTCCAGCATCTGCGTGGCGGTAATCACGGGGCGGCGGAATTCGCGCGCCCGCGCAATGATCGTTTTCTGTACCACCGGCACGCGCTCGGGATCCATCTCTACTCCCAGGTCCCCGCGCGCGACCATCACGGCATCCGCGGCGCGCAAAATGCCGTCGAGATTTTCAATAGCTTCGGGCTTTTCGAGCTTGGCAATCACCGGCGTATCGTATCCCGCGCGTTTGATCAGCAATTTCGCCAGCAGCACGTCTTCCGGCCGCCGCACGAAGCTCACCGCGATGTAGTTGACCTGCTGCTTCAGCGCGAACTTCAGGTCCGCGCGGTCTTTCGGCGTCAAGGCCGGAACGCGCAACCGCACCCCCGGCAGATTGATTCCCTTATTTTCGCCTAGCGCCCCGCCGTTGACCACCTCGCAAATCACTTCGTGCCCGCGCACCTGCACGACGCGCAGTTCGATCAGCCCATCCGAAAGCAGGATGCGCGCGCCGCGGCTCACTTCGCGCGGCAGAGGCAGAAACGTGGTGTTCACGCGAGTGGAATCTCCGAGAATTTTCGCCGTGGTGATGATGAATTGTTGCCCCGCGCGCAAGTCCACGGTCTGTCCCCCGGCCAATGCGCCGGTGCGAATCTTGGGGCCTTGCAAATCGGCCAGGATAGCGATTGGTTTTTCGAACTTCATAGCCAGCGCGCGCAGATTGACGATGATTTCCGCTTTGGCTTCGTGCGAACCGTGGGAGAAATTCAGCCGCGCCACATCCATCCCGGCGCGCAGCAACCGCTCCATAATGCGGAGTGAACCGCTGGCTGGCCCGATGGTACAGACGATCTTGGAATGCCGGTACGCCATGTGTAAGTGGTGGAAAAAGAATGGCCTTTAACTTCGGCCTTTTTGTCACGCGCGTTCGTGCGCGGCTATTTTACTGTGTTTTGCTAATGTGCCGCGGCAAACTCGGCAACTATTTTCGCCAGCACATCGACGCCTTTGGTGAATGATGCGATGGATACGCGCTCGTCGTCTCCGTGCATGCGCTTCAGATCCTCGTCATTCAGGGGAAACGGTACCAGTCCATAGGCCTGCACGTTGCGCAGCCGCAGCGTCGAAGAATCCGTGGCCCAGGTGGACTGAAACGGCAGCGTGGGCGCGCCGCCAAACTCGCGCGTGGCCACGTGCGCGATCGTCGCGTAAAGCTCCGTCTCCAGCGAGGAATCCGGCGCCGCCAGGCTGGTCGTGGGCAGCACATCAAAGTGAATCGCCGGATCGTTGACCAGCTTGGTCAGATCCAGCAGCACGGTATTAATCGTATCGCCCGGCAACAGCCGCACGTTCAGGTTGGCATGCGCTTCGCCGGGAATCACGTTGCGCGCCGTGCCGGCGTTCAATATCGTCGGCGCAATGGTGTCGCGCATCATGGCGTTCCACAGCGGGCTATCGTCAGAAATTACGTGCTGGGCATGCTCGCCGCGGTCCGGCGTATCCAGCGAACGCATCCATTTCCCCACCTCGTCGTCTTCCAGCGGCGCCAGCCCTTCAAAATAGCGCCGTACAATGGTCGTGAAGCGCACCGGGGCCGTGTACGCGCCAATCTTCCCCACTGCCGTCGCCAAATGAACCACCGCGTTATCTTTCGTCGGCTGTGAGGCGTGCCCGGACGGGCCGCGCGCCGTCACGCTGATATTCATGGACACTTTTTCGCTTGCCTGCAGCCCGATGTACTGCACCTTGCCGTTTACCACGAATACGTTGCCGCCTTCATTGATTGCGAAGCCCGCCGCAAACTTGTCCCAATATTTGTTCGCCAGGTTGGCGATGCTCGCCTCTCCGCTGGTCTCCTCGTCCGCGGTGGCCAAAAAAATCACGTCGCGGTTCAGCCGCACCGCGGAGCGCCTCAGCGCAATAAACGCCGCCAGATTCGCCGCCAGCATGCCTTTGTCGTCAATGGCCCCGCGCCCGTAGATGTAGCCATCCTTCACCACCCCGCCGAAGGGCTCCACGCTCCAATGCGTTTTGTCCGCGGGCACCACATCGAGGTGCGCCACCAGTAGTAGCGCTTTCGAGGGCTCGGCCATCGCCGCGCTGCGCAGCCGCGCCACCACCGCGCTGCGTCCCGGTGCCATTTCCAGGATCTCGGGATTCAAACCTTCCTTTTGCAGCACGCCGGCAACATATTTCGCCGCCGGTTCTTCGCCACCCGGCGGATTCGAAGTATTAATCTTGAGCAGTTCCGTTAGCCAAGTTTGCGCCTCCAGCGCCAGGCCGCCGATATCTCCAGGCCGCGGTGCGAACGGTGCCGCCGCTGCCGGTGGTGGTGTCGCCGGAATCCCTGGCCCATTCACGCGCGACTGCGCGGCGAGCGACAGCTCAGCTGCCAGCAGCACGATCGCCACCATCGGCACAGCGCAGATTCCCTGCCACGCTCTCGCTCTCCAGATCACAAGCGCACCCTCAGTTTTGGTTTTGGCAACCCGCGCCCGCGGGCAAAACCATCCCTGCAACCGTTTTGCATGGAATGTGCTTCATACTAGCATGCGGTTGCGGCGCTCCGGCGCGCCGCAATGGGCCGGCGTTGCGTATCTTCAACATGGGGGCACGTGGCGCGCTGCGATAAAATACGCGGACGGAATGTTTGGAACCTTTGCGCGGAGAGTTGGGCATTAGTGTGCGCCGGGTGGTCCGCACATTGGCTTAGGTTAGATTGTTGCGAAGGTTGTTAAGATAGCTGGCTACGATTCCAACGTATCGGCACCAGGCAAGGGGTGACAGGCAATGGGGTTCACGAGAGTGCGCAATCGCGCAATTTGGGCAGGCATCCTGAGCGCGACGCTGTCGGCCACGGGGTTTCTTTTGGCCACCGCCAGCCTCCGCGGTCAAGAGCCCAACGGCCCGCAAGGCGGGGCGCCGCCGCCGCAGGGCGCGCCAGACCAGAAGCCCGCACCGCCCCCGCCGCCGCAAGCCGGCGTGAGCATAAGTGTTGAAGCCCCTATCGTCACCGTCGACGCCGTGGCCACCACCCAGCATGGCGACCTGCTCATGGGCCTCAAGAAAGAAAATTTCCGCATCACCGATGACGGCGTGCCGCAGACCATCACCGGCTTCAACGCCGGCGACTCCCCCATCACCATGGTGGTGGTGATGGAATTCAGCTCGCGCGCCTACGGATTTTTCGCGTCCTATGCCAAATACTGGGCCGACGCCCTCTTCCCCAACCTGCAGCAGCGCGACTGGGTGGCCCTCGAAACCTTCGACATGAAAACGCGGCTGGAGGTGGACTTCACGCAGGACAAGAATGAAGTCCGCAACGCCATCTATCATCTCTACTTTCCGGGCTTCCACGAATCCAACGTCTTCGATGCGCTACTGGAGACTACGGACCGCCTGAAAGACGTCAAAGGTAAAAAATCCATCCTGCTGCTGGCCAGCGGCATCGACACCTTTTCAAAACACACACTCGACCAGACCTATAAGGAACTGCGCCAGAGCGACATTCCCATCTTCTGTGTGGGTCTCGGCAAGGTGTTCACGAACGCCATGGAACTGCACGGCTCGAACCGCTCAGAGATTAATTTCCTGCAGGCGGAGAATGAACTGCGCACCTTTTCGTCCATGACCGGCGGCTTTGCCTGGTTCCCGCAATTCGACGGCGAAATTCCCGGCATCTTCCAACAAGTGGCTAGCTTCCTGCGCCACCAATACAATTTGTCCTACACCCCGACCAACGGGAACGACGGCAAATATCACAAAATCAAAGTGGAATTGGTGGCGCCAGATGGCGGACCGCTGACCGTGCTCGATCAAAAAGGTAAAAAACAAAAGTACGTAGTCTATGCCCGTGAAGGCTATCAAGCTCCGAAGGGCGTAGGCGTCGGGGACTAATAGCCCTTCGTCAAATCCACCACGTTAAACAATTCGCGCCCATCGAACCAGCGCTCCACCAGCTGCACCAATAATTCCGTCTCGCGTGGCCACAACCGGCTGCTGATGGCGCTGGTATGCGGCGTAACAAAAAGATTCGGCGCCGTCCATAGCGGACTCACCGCTGGCAATGGCTCAACGTCTGCAACATCCACTGCCGCTCCGCCCACTTGCCCGTTCTCAAGCGCTCGTACCAGCGCCGCATCGTCAATGGCCGACCCACGTCCTAGATTAATAATGCGAACCCCGCGCTTCATGCGCGCGAACCGCTCGGCATTCATCAAATGTCGTGTCTGTGGTGTCTCGGGGATCGACAGCACCACGTAGTCCGCGGCCGCCAATACTTCATCCAGCTTTTCCATCGCCACGATGCGTTCTACGTCCGTCAGATCGCCCTGGCCGCTGCGCGTCACGCCGATCACGCGCATCTCCAGCGCGCGCGCCCGCTTCGCAATCTCCCGCCCGATGGATCCATATCCCACGATTACCAGCGTCGTGCCATTCACTTCCGTCAAATGCTGTGGCTTGTCCCACAACAATTGCTGCGACCAGACCTTCTCGTCTTGCTGGCGCACGGTATCCGGAAAATTCCGCGCCAGTGCCAGGATCAACCCGATGGTGTGCTCCGCCATGGGCACGGAAAATACGCCGCTGGCGTTGGTCACCACGATTCCCGAGTTCACAATCTCCGGATAAGCCAACTGCCCAACGCCGGCCGTCGTCGCATGAATCCATTTCAGTTTTTTCGCCAGCCGGAATTGCTCCGGCCGCAGCGAGGGCCCTACAAAAATGTCCGCGTCGGCAATCTCTGCCGCCAACTCGTCGAAGGTCGGTAAATGCACCACGCGCATCTCCGGCCAGCGTTGCTGCAGCGTCTCCCACAGCACGGGCTTGGCCTGCCATTCCGTGAATGGCTGCCAAACGCAAATGACTAGCTTGGTGTCTTGCGGTTTCGTTCGATTCATGGTCGTTTTCTGGAAAGAGTTGCGCGCCCGAAGTTCACGGATACCTCAGGACTCCGCAGTCGGCGTGCGCACCCACGGCCGCACGCACAAATCCTCCCCGCTCATCTCCACCGGACGCGGCTGCCCCAGCGCGCTCAACATTGTCGGCGCAATATCCCGCAGCGAGCCGCCTTCGCGCAAGCGCACGCCTTCGTTATTGCTAACCAGAATCAGCGGCACCGGATTCGTGGTGTGATAGGTGTGCGCCCCGCCGGTCGTGGGATCGACCATCGTCTCCGCATTCCCGTGATCCGCGGTGATAATCCACGCCGCATCGTCGAAGCGCGCCTTCAGCTCCTGATAAATTTGCCCGAGCCCGGCATCCACCGCTTCCACGGCCTTGATCGCCGCTTCCAGCTTGCCCGAGTGTCCCACCATGTCCGCGTTCGCATAGTTCATGATAATGGCGTCGAACTCCTGCCCGGCAATGGCCTTCACTACGGCGTCGGTGATTCCCTGCGCGGACATTTCCGGCTGCAAGTCGTATGTCGCCACTTTCGGCGACGGCACCAGGATGCGCTCTTCGCCCGCGTACGGCTTTTCCACGCCGCCGTTGAAAAAATAGGTCACGTGCGCGTACTTCTCCGTCTCCGCCGTGCGCAAATTCTTGTACTGCAATTTGGCGAACACCTGCGCCAGGATCTGCTCCAGCTTCTCCGGCGCGATGACAAACTTGAGCCACGGCCAGTTCTTGTCGTACTGCGTCATGGCCACGTACAGCAAATCCTTCGGGCGTGCCGCATCTGTGAACTTGTCACACTCCGGCGCCGCCAGCGCGAAGCTCATCTGCCGCGCGCGGTCCGCGCGATAGTTATAGAAAATCACCGCGTCGCGCTCGCGAATCACGCCCACGGGTCTGGCCGCCGCCCCTTCGCCATCCACCACCACGATGGACTTCACGAATTCGTCGGTCACGCCGGCCGCGTAACTTTTCTGCAGCGCAGCCACCGGGTCGGCCGTGCGCGTCTCCGCTTCGCCGTGCACTATCGCGCGGTAACCCAGCTCGATCCGCTCCCAGCGATTGTCGCGGTCCATTGCGTAATAGCGCCCCACCAGGGAAGCGATCTGTCCCACGCCCAGTTCGCGCATCTTGTGCTGTAGTTGCCGCACAAACTCCACCCCGCTGTGCGGCGGCGTGTCGCGCCCATCCATGAAACAGTGCACCAACACTTTGGAGACGCCTTGCTGCTTGGCCATCTCCAGCAACGCAAAAAGATGCTGGATGTGCGAGTGCACGCCGCCATCGCTCAGCAAACCGAGCAGGTGCAGTTGCCGCCCAGTCTCTCTCGCGCGCTCCATCGCCGCGCGAAACAGCGGCACGTCGCCTATCTGCTTATTGGCCACCAGCAGATCAATGCGCGTCATATCCATGTGCACAATGCGGCCCGCGCCCATGTTCATGTGCCCCACTTCGCTGTTGCCCATCTGCCCTTCCGGCAGTCCCACGAACGGCCCCGCAGTGTGAATCAGTGTGTTGGGAAATTTGCTGAGCAGTTCGTCGCAGGTCGGCTTGCGCGCCAAAGCAATGGCGTTTCCCGCTCTCTCTGCGCGGTATCCCCAGCCGTCCAACACCGTAAGAATGATCGGTCTCTTTTTTTTGCTCATGGTCTTTTTTTTGTCTATGCAGGTGTTACCAACCGTTGCGCCAGGTCGCGCCGGCGCTCGACTATATGCGGGCAAATTCGCGCAGCGCGGCCAGCACACGCTCCACTTCGTCCACCGTATTGTAATGCACGAGACCGATGCGCAGCACTCCGCCGCGCTCCTGCACGCCGAGCCGCTCCGTCAGATTCAGCGCATAAAAATTGCCGTCCCAGGTGAAGATGCCGCGTTCCCCAAGATACGTCGCGATCTCCGTCGGATGGTGGCCTCCAATGCGCACTGAGACCGTCGAGCAGCGCTCTGTAAAGCGCGCCGGGTCAGTGATGCCGTAAAAAGCAAGCCCCGGAATCTCCAGCAACCCGGCGATCAGTGCGGTGAGAAGTTTCCTCTCGTACGGAACCGTTGCGGTGTAAGCGGCGAGCAACGCGTCGCGGCGCGTGCCAATGCCCGGCTGGCACTGGCGGCCCAGTTCCGCCAGATACTCCACCGCCGCGGTGATGCCCACAATCAACTCGTGCGGCTGCGTTCCGGTTTCCCAGCGGTCGGGAAACAGGTCCGACGCCGGCCGCACCTTGTACGGGCGCAACCGCTCCAGGTGTTCGCGCTTGCCGTACAACGTCCCCATGTGCGGCCCAAAAAATTTGTACGGCGAGCAAACCAAAAAATCGCAATCGAGCGTCCGCACATCGATAGCGCCGTGCGGCGCGTAGTGCACCGCATCGATGAACGCCAGCGCCCCCGCGGCGTGCGCCCATTTCGTAATTTCCGCTACGGGATTGATGGTGCCAACAGCATTGGAAGCGTAACCGACCGCCACAACTTTCGTGCGCGAATTGAGTTTGCCGCGCAAATCCTCGAGGTCCAGCGTGCAGTCAGTCGCGCGAATATCCGCCTGTCGCACCACCACGCCCCGCTCTTCCAGCGCCCGCCACGGCGCCACGTTGGCATCGTGATCCAGCGTGGTCACCACAATTTCGTCGCCCGCTTTCAGTTCGCGGCCGATCGCCCGCGCCAGCGCAAACGTAATGGTGGTCATGTTCTGCCCGAAGACAACTTCGTCCGCTGTGCAGTGGAAGAAATCCGCCATCGCTTCGCGCGCCGCCGCAATCCCCGCATCCGTCTGCCGGCTGGTCACAAACGCCCCGCCCGTATTGGCGTTGTGGCGCAGCAAGTATTCCTGCATCGCCCGCGTTACCTGCTGCGGCACCTGCGTCCCGGCCGGCCCATCGAAATACACCGCTGCCTGCCCATTCACCCGCAATTGCAACGAAGGAAACTGCGCGCGCACCCACGCCGTATCCAGCGCCGCCGCTCCGTGCACCATAGAACTAGTCGTCATAAGCCTCGCAGAGTCGCTTAGTTTCTCACAGCCGCGCATGTTGCGACAGC
>PMOV01000166.1:15823-17959 GCA_003161195.1 Acidobacteriota bacterium
GAGCGCCAGTGGGAAGACAAACTCCGCGCCATCCCCAAGCCCGAAAATCTGCGCGCCTACATGCAGCGCCTCAGCGCCCGCCCGCACAACGTCGGCTCTCCCTATGACAAAGACAACGCCGAATGGATCCTCGCCAAGTTAAAGGAATTCGGCCTCGACGCCCACATCGAAGTTTTCGACGTCCTCTTCCCCACGCCAAAAGAGCGCCTCGTCGAACTCGTCGACGGCGGCCCGCACTTCGTCGCCAAGCTCCAGGAACCGCCCGTCCCCGAAGACCCCACCTCCGATCAGCAGAGCGAGCAACTCCCCACCTACAACGCCTACTCCGCCGACGGCGATGTCACCGGTCCGCTCGTCTATGTCAACTACGGCGTCCCCGAAGACTACGAAGAACTCGAGCGCCGCGGCGTCTCGTTGAAGGGCGCCATTGCCATCGCGCGCTACGGCCACAGCTGGCGCGGCATCAAGCCCAAAGTCGCCGCCGAGCACGGCGCCATCGGCTGCCTGATCTATTCCGACCCGCGCGACGACGGCTACGCCCCCGGCGAAACCTTTCCCGCCGGCCCCTACCGCCCGAAAGACGGCGTGCAGCGCGGCAGCGTGCAGGATTCCGGCCAATACATGGGCGACCCTCTCACCCCCGGCTTCGGCGCCACGCCCGACGCCAAGCGGCTCGCCATCAAAGACGCCTTCGGTATCACTAAAATTCCCGTCCTCCCCATCTCTTACGCGGATGCCCAGCCGCTCCTCGCCGCCATCGCCGGTCCGGTTGCCCCACGCAACTGGCGCGGCGGCCTGCCCATCACCTATCATCTCGGCCCTGGCGCCGGACGAGTACACCTGAAAGTCTTCGCCAATTGGGACATCAAGCCCATCTACGACGTCATTGCCAAAATCCCCGGCTCCGCCTATCCCGACGAATGGATTATCCGCGGCAATCACCATGACGCCTGGGTCAACGGCGCTGAAGACCCGCTCTCCGGCCAGGTCGCCATGCTCGAACAAGCCCGCGCCACCGGCGAATTACTCAAAGCCGGCTGGAAGCCCAAACGCACCATCATTTTCTGCGCGTGGGATGGCGAAGAACCCGGCCTGCTCGGCTCCACCGAATGGGTCGAGACCCACGCGGAAGAGTTGCGCCACAACGCCGTCGCCTACATCAACTCCGACTCCAACGGCCGCGGCTTCTTCGGCGCCGAAGGCTCGCACTCGCTCGAGAAATTCATCAACGATGTTGCCCGCGACGTGCAGGATCCCGAAACCAAGCTCACCCTCTGGAAGCGCATGCAGCTTGAACAAGTGGCCCACTCCGATGGTTCCAGTGACCGCGACGAAGCCCGCAATCGCGCCGATCTCCGCATTGGCGCGCTCGGCGGCGGCTCCGACTACGGCGCCTTCCTCAATATCATCGGCATCGCCTCTCTCAACATCGGCTTCGGCGGCGAAACCGGCGGCGGCATCTATCACTCCATCTACGACGATTTTTACTGGTACACCCATTTCGCCGACACCGACTTCTCCTACGGTCGCGCGCTTTCTGANNTACATCCCGCCGAAAAAGCAGGAAGTTCCGCCCTTCCTGAACTTCGCGCCGCTCGAGAACGCCGTGGAAAACATCACCCATAGCGCCGGGGAATATACCAAAGCCTTGGCTCACGCCAAAGAAAGCGGGGGCTCTGCACTCGCGGGTTCTTCCGCTGCGGAAATCAATCGCCTGCTCATCGACAGCGAACGCAAACTCACTACCCCGCAAGGCATGCCGGGCCGCCCCGGCTACCATCACGAACTTTATGCCCCCGGCGAATACACCGGCTATGAAGCCAAAGCTATCCCCGCCGTTCGCGAAGCCATGGAGCAAAAGCACTGGAAACAAGCCGAAGACGGTATCGCCCGCGTCTCCAAGCTCCTCAACGACGAAGCCGCCTTAATCTCCGCCGCCGCGGAAAAATTAACCGCCGCCAAATAATTTCCGCCGTCCGAGGTTTCGTTTTCTCCCCTAGAAACGCTCAGCCTCAATCAACGCGCCTCGGTTGGCTCGCTGCTAGCATCCAACCTGCATCCCCAATCCTCAACCCCCCGGAGCACCCCGATGCCCAGTGCACCTCCAGCCTTGCCACAACTGTCACCCGAAGACCT
>PMOV01000135.1:0-7539 GCA_003161195.1 Acidobacteriota bacterium
TTCTGGGTGGCGCGCATGGCCATGATGGGCCTGCACTTCACCGGCCGCGTCCCGTTCAAGACGGTCTATCTTCATTCGCTGGTGCGCACCGGCTCCGGCGAAAAAATGTCCAAGTCCAAAGGCACCGGCCTCGACCCCGTCGCGCTCAATCAAAAATATGGCACCGACGCCATGCGCTTCTGCCTCGCGTCCATGGCCGCGCCCGGCACGGACATCGTCCTCAGCGACGATCGCCTGGCCGGCGCGCGCAATTTCGCCAATAAAATCTGGAACGCCGCGCGCTTCCTCTTCGTAAATCTGGATAAGTTTGAAGCCGGCGGCACCTCGCTCGACGAACTCGCCGCGCCCGCAGTCCGCGCGCAAGCCCCTTACGCGCACCGAAACGCCGTGCCCCTCGCGGACGCCTGGCTTTTCTCGCGCCTGGCGCAAACCATCGCCACCGTCAACGATGCCTTGGAAAACTTCCGCTTCCACGAAGCCGCGCAAAGCGTCTACCAATTCTTCTGGGGCGATTTCTGCGACTGGTATATCGAGTGGGTCAAGCCGGAACTGGTCAGCGCGGATCGCGCCCGCGCCATCGTCTCCTGGCGCAACCTCTTCGCCGCCTTCGACGCCGCGCTGCGCCTGCTGCATCCCTTCATGCCCTTCCTCACGGAAGAATTGTGGCACCAGTTGCCGCAACCGGCCGGCGCCAAATCCATCGCCCTCGATGCTTTCCCCATCGCGGCTGCGCACTGGCTGAATCCCGCCGCCGATGCCGACGTCGCCTTTCTGCAAGAAATCATCGGCGCCGTCCGCAACATCCGCGCCGAAATGAAGCTCGACCCCAAGAAAAAAGTGGAAGCCGACATTTCCATCCCCGAGCAGCGGCTCCTACGCGTTGCCGAAGAGCAGCGCGATTTCCTGCAACGCCTCGCGGTGCTCTCGGAACTGCGCCTCACCGCGCACAAGCTTGCCACCACCGGCGGCGCCGCCCGCTCCACCGCGCAATTCGATGTCCGCATCGCGTTCGCCGCCGAAAGCGTCGACGTCGGCGCCGAGCAATCGCGCCTGAAAAAAGAAATCGAAGGCCTGGATAAAGCCATCGCGTCCAAGGAACGCCAGCTAGGCGACGAAACCTTCCTCGGCCGCGCGCCCGAAAAAATCGTCAACGGCCTGAAAGCCACGCTCGAACAACAAAAAATCGAACGCGAAAAGCTGCAATCCCGCATCCTCGAATTGGAGACCCGCTAAACACCCATGACCATCGACTGGAAGTCCGCCGCAATCGTGGGCATCGTGCGGCGCGCGCTCGAAGAAGACATCGGCCCTGGCGATGTAACCGCGCTAGCGACGGTTCCCGCACAAGCCAAAGCGGAAGCACGCATTCTGGCGCGCGAATCGCTAACGCTAGCAGGCCTCCCGCTCGTGCAGATGGTCTTCGCGGGGCTCGACCCTGGCGCGCGCGTCGAATTTCTCGCCGCCGACGGCGACGCCGTGAAAGCCGGCACCGACGTAGTGCGCATCTCCGGCAGAGCTCGCGCCATTCTCTCCGGCGAACGCACCGCGCTAAATTTTCTCTCGCACCTCAGCGGCATCGCCTCGCTCACAAAAAAGTTTGTCGAGCAACTCGCCGGCACACAGACGCGTATTCGCGACACCCGCAAGACCACCCCCGGCCTGCGCCTGCTGGAAAAATACGCCGTAAAAATGGGCGGCGGCACGAATCATCGCATCGGCCTGTATGACGCCGTCCTGCTCAAGGAAAATCACATCGCGCTCGCCGGCGGTGTCAAATCCGCGTTGGACATGGCGCACGCTTTCGCCTCCGCCCGCGTCAATTCCAATAGTATGACCGCGTACGAAGCGGTCGGCAGCGCGCCAGCGCCTGCCACGGCCACGCCGAGTCAGCTTCCGCCCACCGTACAAATCGAAGTACGCAATGAGCGCGAACTGCGCGAAGCTCTCGCCGCCGGAGCCGACTCCGTCCTGCTCGACAATATGTCTCCCGACGAAGCCCGCGCCTGCGTGGACATCGTCCGCGTCCTGCGCAAGGATTGCATCGTGGAAATTTCCGGAGGAATCACGCTCGAAAACGCCCGCGTCTATGCCGAAACTGGCGCTGACTTCCTCTCCTCGGGAATGCTCACGCACTCCGCCCCCGCTGCGAACCTGAGCTTGCTGGTTGAGAGCATCGTGGAGGGATGACTGGCGCGCAACGCCGGCCTCGCGTGATGGCAAAGAAAAAGAGCGCGGATGAACTAACCGACCGTCGCCTCGCCGGCCTCGTCACGCTGCTCGGCGAAAATGCCACGTTCGTCATCAGCGGCGCACGCATCGCCCGCGAACTCGGCGTCTCGCGCACCACCGTCTGGCGCCTGGTCACCCGCCTCCGCGCCTTGGGTGTAACAGTCCGTGGCCGCGCCGCTACCGGTTATTTCCTCGAATCCGTCGCGGACATTCTCACGCCGGAAGCTCTAAAGTCGGCCCTGAAAGGCACGCTCTTCGCCAAGCACATTCTGCACTTTTTCCGTACCGATTCCACCAATCGCGTCGCGCTCGAACTGGGCCACGCCGGAGAACCGGAAGGCACGGTGGTCATCGCCGAAGAACAAACCGCCGGACGCGGCCGCGCCGGACGCACCTGGCATTCCGAACGCGCCACGGGCATTTACGTCACGCTGCTATTGCGCCCGCGTCTAGCACCGGTCCAGGCACCGTTGCTCACCATGATGGCGGGCATTGCCGCCCGCAACGCCGTAGCCGCCGTCACTGGCTTGCCCGTGGACCTGAAGTGGCCCAACGATTTATTGCTCGCGGGCAAAAAACTCGGTGGCATCCTAACCGAAATGCACGCCGAGCCGAATCTCGTGAAATTTATCATCGTCGGCATCGGATTAAACGTCAACCAACAGCAATTTCCCACCGAACTGCGCGCCGTAGCCACCTCGCTCCGAGCCGAGACCGGCAAACGCCAATCACGCCTCGAAATCCTCGTCCGCCTGTTGCGCGAATTTGAACGCGGCTACCGCGAGATGCTGAGCGACGGCTCCGCCAACATCATCAAGCGCTTCGAGGAAGTTTCCAGTTATGCCCGCGGCAAAAAAGTCCGCGTGGTCACCGGCGCGGAAACCTTTAATGGCGTCACCGCGGGTTTAACAGGCGAGGGCCTGTTGCGCGTCGCCCGCAGCGATGGCAGTGTTTTCACCGTTATTGCCGGCGACGTTTCCGAATTGCGCTAACCGGCCCGCCTTCGTCATCATAAGTAGCATCGCCAGATTGAGTCACCAAGTAGCATCTCCGACGGAGCAACCATGCTGCTGACCATTGATGTGGGCAACACCAACACCGTTCTCGGCGTATTTCGCGGCGCCGAACTCGTCGCTAACTGGCGCCTCACCACCGCGCGCCAGCAAACCGTCGACGAGTACGGCGTCCTGGCGCGCAATTTGTTTTCCCTCGCCGGCCTCGAACGCGAAGCCATCAGCGGCGTCATCATCAGCTCTGTCGTCCCGCCCGTGAATTGGACGCTCGGCGAGATGGCCCGCCGTTATCTCGGCAAGCACGCGATGTTCGTCGAGCCCGGCGTTAAAACCGGCATGGCCGTCCTTGTCGATAACCCGCTCGAGGTCGGCGCCGACCGCATCGTCAACGGCGTCGCCGCTTTCGCCGAATACGGCGGCCCGTGCATCGTGGTTGATTTTGGCACTGCCATCACCTTCGACGTCATTTCCGCCAAGGGCGAATATCTCGGCGGCGTCATCGCACCAGGCCTGGGCATTTCCTCCGAGGCGCTCTTCGCGCGCGCCGCGCGACTCCCGCGCGTGGAAATAAAAGACCCCGGCAAAGTCATCGGCACCAACACCGTCACCCACATGCAAGCCGGCCTGTATTACGGCGCGGTCGATATGGTCGATGGCATGCTCGCGCGCATCAAGGCCGAGTTGTCCGAAAAGCATGGCTACGCGTCAGTTCCCGTCGTAGCCACCGGCGGACAAGCGCGCCTCGTCGCACGCGGCTCAAAACACATCCAGCACACCGACGAATTTCTCACCTTGAAAGGCCTGCGCTTGATCTGGCAGAAAAATCCCGAGTTGGTAAAGAGTCTCGATGCCGAAGGGCACGGCGGCGGTGCGCACGCTTCGGCGAAACCATCGGAGCCTAAAAAGGCCGGGCGCTAGGTTTGCCGATGCCCGGGGAAGACGACATTTCGCCGAGCCAGCCTTCTTCAGAATCCGCCGGAGAATCCGCTGGCAGCGCCTGGAATTACTTCAACTACTTCACCGAGATCGAAGAATATTTTTGGCGCAAGCGTGGCGCGCATCTACTCGTCTCTCCGCTCGACTGGGCCATCATGGAAACCTGGCAAAAGGCCGGCGTCCCGCTCGAAGCCGTCTTGCGCGGCATCGACCGCGCCACGGAAAGCTACCAACGCTCCCGCCGCGGCGCGGGCAAAGCCATGAAGACGCTGGCTTACTGCACGGACGCGGTGCTGGAATCCGCCGAGGAGATGAACGAAGCCGCGGCCGGCGCCCCCGCGAAGACCGCCCGCAAGGCCGCGGCTCCGACCTTTCCCATCGATGAGTTGCGCGCCTACTTGCAGCGCAACGTCGCCAGAACCCGCGCCGCCGCGGAAAAGCATTCGCAGACCCACGCCGCCTTGGCGTCGCGCTTGGCGGACATCGCCGCCTCCGCGGAAAGCGCCGAGGCACTTCTCGACATGCCGGGAATCCCCGATCTGGAGGATCTCGAGCGCCGCCTCTCGGTCCTCGATGATAAGGTATATGCAGCGGTCACCGGCGATGCCAGCGAGGATTTGCTCCTGAAGGTCCGCCGCGAAATGGACCGTCAACTCGCGCTTTACCGGCGCACCATGAAAGCCGCGCAGTTGGCGCTGGTGGAAAAGCAGTATCAACAAAAGCGTTTGTTGGAGGAATTCGCTCTTCCGCGCTTCAGCCTCTATTATTTTTCCTGAAGCTTTTCTTTGCATCCGCCCTCTGTGGCCTCTGTGCCCAGTGGTCTCTGTGTGACGATTTTTGGTGTGGTTTTCAGGCGCTGGGAAATCGCTGGTTGCCTTGGCCGTCGAAACTGAAGCAGAATAGGACAAAGTTAAATGGCGGAAGAGTTACGGGTATCGATTGCAAAGCTGGTGTACGGCGGTGACGGCTTGGGACACGCCGAAGGAAACACGGTTTTTGTGCCGCGCGTTTTGCCCGCGGAACAGCTGCGCACGGAAGTCCGCGCGCGCAAAAAGAAAACTGTATGGGCCAAGCCCCTCGAAATCCTAAGCGCTTCCCCGCACCGCATCCCGGCGCCCTGCCCGCACTTCGGCGTCTGCGGCGGTTGCCATTATCAACACATCGACTTCGCCGAACAGACTCGCCAGAAAATCGGCATCCTGCGCGAAACACTTTCTCGCCTAGGCGGAGTTTCCTGGCCCGGCGAGATCACCCCACACACTGCGCAACCCTACGGCTATCGCAATCGCGCGCAGTGGGCCGTGCGCAGCGGCATGCCTCGTGCTCTCGGCTATTTTCTCCCCGAAAGCTCCGTCATCATGCCCGTGGACACTTGCCCCGTCCTCTCTCCGCGGCTCGCGGAAACGTTCGGCCTGCTGCAGGAACTGGCACGCGGCGGCAAGTTGCCCAACGGAATTTTGGAAATCGAAGCTTTCTCCGATTCAGAGGACGATAAGATCGCCCTCAATGTCGCCTTCGACGCCTACCCCAAGCCCGCCGCGGAACTCTCCGACTTTTTCCGCGCCGAGTTGCCGCGTATCGAAAGCCTGTTGCTCCTGGATCAGAAAAAAGACCGCTTCGAGTTGAGCGGCCCAGGCTTTTTGCTGCATCAAGCGGGCGGATTTTCCTTCCGCGTCAGCCACCTGTCCTTCTTCCAGGTGAATCGCTTCTTGATCGAAGAACTTCTAGCCGCTGTAACCAAGGGTGTCAAAGGTGCGTTGGCGCTCGATCTCTACGCCGGTGTCGGCTTCTTCACCCTGCCGCTGGCACGCGCATTTACCAAGGTCATCAGCGTGGACGCCAATCTTGCCGCCACGCGCGATTTGTACGCCAACGCCGAAGCCGCAGGCGTCGAGATCACCACCTTCAACGAACACACCGAGGATTATTTAAAGAAACCGCAGGAGCGGCCGGATTTGGTGGTGCTGGATCCCCCCCGCGCCGGACTCGGTGCCGAAGCGGCGGTAAAGCTGGTCGACCTGGGCGCGCCGGAAATTGTTTACCTGTCGTGCGATCCTTCCACCCTGGCCCGCGACCTCGCCGTCTTGACCGGCAGCGCCAGAAAGCCCGCTGAGATCGCCGCCACCGGACCGTTTTACGAAATCACCGCCATGGATATGTTCGACCTGTTCCCGCAAACCTTTCACATCGAGACGCTGGTCCGCTTGCGCAAGCTCCCATGAGACTGCCGGCCGTAGCGCTCACCGCTGCCTTCGTCTGCGGTATCGCTGTCGGCCTCGTACCAAAAGTAAGCGTGCACGCCGGTTCGCGCGGGCTGCTCGTCAGCCTTTTCATCTTGGCCACGCTGGCCCTGCTCGCTGGTTTATTTCTGGCGCGTCGTAATCAGTCATGGCCCGCCGGCGTCGCCACCGCATTTTGCTGGATGATGTTGGGCTTGGTTGGTGCAACGCTGGGTCAACGGCCGCGACCTGCGACTCACATCGCTTCGCGGATCGAAACGGGCCGCCTCGATTTGCACTCGCCCTTACGGTGGCACGGCGTCTTGCGCGATGAGCCGCAGCGCCTGCCGTGGGGCTACGGCTACGATGTAGAGCTGAGCGGCGTGGACTATCAAGGCCAGCTTTTGCCCCTGCAAGGCGGCTTGCGCCTCAGCTTCTCGCCGCAGATTCCCAAAATTGGCGGAATATTGCCAAACGGCGAAGCTTCCTCGCCAGACGGCGCGTCAGCCAAGGAAGGCGAGGCGTCGCCGCAGGTTCCGGACGTCCACGCCGGAGATGAGATTGCCATTCTCAGTGAGGCGCGCCGCCCTCAGGTGTTCCGCGATGAAGGCGCCTTTGATCGTCGCGCCTTCCTCGCTTCACAAGATATCGATCTGGTCGGCACCTTGCGCGCCGCGCAATTGCTGCAGCGTGTCGCCCCAGCCCATCCCGGAGTTGGCATATCCATCGCCCGCACGCGTCGCCGCATGCGCGACGAAATCGACACCCTCTTCGCTGCTAAGCCGGACGCGGCCGGCGTCCTGCGCGCGATGCTCCTCGGCGACCGCACCTTCGTCGATCGCACCGAGTCACGCGATTTTCAGCGCACCGGAGCTTTTCACGTGCTCGTGGTCGCCGGCCTGCACGTGGCCGCCATCGCCGCCGCACTTTTCTGGCTCGGCCGCAAGCTCCGCTTCCCGACGTCCGTCACCACACTGCTCATGCTCGCCACGCTGCTCTGCTACACCGCGTTAGTCGAACAGCGCGCCTCGGTCCTGCGCGCCGCCCTGATGGTCGCGATCCTGGCCCTGGGTCGCATGTGGTTCCGTCGTCTGGACATGCTCAACTCCGCCGCCATCGCCGCCCTCATCCTGCTCGTCGCC
>PMOV01000135.1:7578-23013 GCA_003161195.1 Acidobacteriota bacterium
CCGCCAAATTCCGGCTTCTGTACGCGGATGGACGCGCGGGCCGACTCAGGCGATAACCGTTTCCTCGCTGCGCATTTCTCTCCGCGTCATCGAAATGCTAGCCATCACGCTAATCCTGCAAATCGGCATGCTCCCCATGATGACCCGCGACTTCCATCGCGTCACCCTCGCCGGCCCGCTAGCCAACCTCGCGACGGTTCCCCTACTGAGCATCATGGTTCCGTTAGGGCTTCTCGCCCTCCTCGGCGGCCTGTTTCTACCCGCCCTCGGAAAACTTCTCGCCATCCCCCTGGGATGGCTTACCGCGCTCCTGCTGCACGTCGTAGCCTTTTTCGCGGGCTTGATTCACTGGAACTATCCGATTCCCGGTTCCCCGCCGGCGCTGATAATTCTTTTCTTCGTTGCTGCAGTCACTTGCGCCGCCGTCATGCGCTTGCAATTCCGTTGGCGCACGCCTCTCGCCATCGCCGCCAGCGTCACACTCCTTGTCGCCGCCGGAATCATCGCCACNNCTCCTCATCGACGGCGGGGGCGCCTTCGCCGGATTTCCGGGCCGCCCTGAACACACCAGCATCGACCCCGGCGAAGAAGCCGTCTCCCCTTATCTCTGGTCGCGCGGCTACAAACACCTCGACGTCGTTGCCGTCACCCACGGCCATCAAGATCATCTCGGCGGCCTAACCGCCGTCCTCGAAAATTTTCACGTAGGCACTCTCTTCGTAGGCCGCGAAATCCCCGACTCCGCCCTGGCCCGCCTCGAGGACCTCGCCCGCGCCACCGGCACCCAAATCGTCCACGAATCGCGCGGCGAACAACTTCACTGGGACGGCGCCGAAGCCCAAATCCTCTGGCCCGAGTCCCCAGACGCCATGACCACTCCCGCCAAACTCGACCTAGCCGACCGCGATTTTGCCCAAGTGGACCCAACCAGGCCCGCCGCCGAATCCGCCACCCCCGCCAACAACAACGACTCCATCGTCATGCGCTGGACCTTCGGTGCCCGCACTTTCATGCTCCCGGGCGACGCCGAAAAACAAGTCGAACGCCAAATTCTCACCGAAAATCCCGCCGCCGCCCTCCACGCCGACGTCCTCAAAGTCGGCCACCACGGCAGCAAAAATTCCACCACCGACGACTTCCTCGCCGCCATCCACCCGCAAGTCGCCATCATCTCCGCCGGCGAAAATAATCCCTACGGCCATCCCAGCCCCCAACTCCTCGCCCGCCTGCAAAACGCCAACGTCCGCATCCTCCGCACCGACCGCGACGGCGCCGTCCACATCCTCACCGATGGCCAGCGCCTGCAAATCTCCTGCTTCATCCCCTGCCCAGAAACGCCAGCGCCGTAAATGCCAACGCAACAAACGCGCTCTCAACAACCGCCGCCGCGGACGCCATCGTCAAATCTTCTGCCTCAGTAAATTCTTCCGCCCAGCCGCAGCCACCAAATCAAAACCAGCGCCCCCAGCACCAATAAAAATCCTAACCCCGCCTGCCACTCATGATTCTTCACGTACTGCGCGAACGAAAAGCTCCCCGCTGATTGTCCATCGTCACTAGCAGCACTTCGCCTCAACCATGGAAAAAATAACGGCACCCGCCCCGCATACGCCTCAAACGCCGCCCCATGAATCTTCCGCAACTCTCCCTCTTCCCGCCGCATCACCACGTAATAAAACAGCGCAAAGTACGCCACGAGCAGCGCGCAAGCAATCGCCGAATGCGTCGCGACTCCCACGCCCAGCGCCAAAATCGCACTCCCCAAATACAGCGGATTCCGCGTCACCGCATACGGCCCCGTCACCGTCAGCGTCTCCTTCTTGTGCAGATACCCCGCCGCATACGCCCGCAACAAAAGCCCGCCCGCCCCAATCGCCGCACCCGCGCAAATACTCCGCAACGTCGGCCGCGCCAGCCACAACTCCACCACCGCCAGCGGATACCCCACGCGCACCCGCCACCGCACAAAAAACGCCGCCCACTCCCTCACGCCCGCGACCCAACCACATGCGCCACCATCTCCCGCACCGCGCCGAACACGTCCTCCACGGAAATCTTCAGCATCGCCGCATCCGTCTCATCCACGCGACTGTGATCCCGCACCGCCGTAGCCACGCGAAACACCGTGTTGCGATTGCGCGAACCCTCCGCACCAACCAGGCCATCCTCGCCGCCACAACCATCCTTCAACACAAATCCCGGATACGGCCCATTCCGCGCCGGATCCGTTGGCCCATACACGCTCACCGACGCCGTCCCCAGCGCCACCGCCAAATGCAGCGGCCCGGTATCCCCGCCCACCATGCACAGCGCTCCGCGCGCCGCCGCCGTCAACTTTCCCATCTCCCCGCGAAATCCCACCGGCGAAGCATCGCCCGCGCTCCGCTTCACTTCCTCCACCAGCCACTCTTCCCCCGGCCCATAATTCACCACGCACGGCAATCCCATCCCGCGATAAATCTCGCGCGCCAACTCCCCGAACCTCTTCGCCGGCCAACACTTCGATCTCCACCCGCCGCCGGGACTCAGCAACACATACCCGCCATCACCAACCCCCGCGGCGCGCAAAGTCTCCGCCACAAAGATCGCGTCCTCCTCCGCAACCCGTAAGGAAAAATCCGCAGCAAAGCACTTGGCCCCCGCGCGCACGGAAAGCTCCCCATTTTGTTCCGCAATATGCGTCCGCGCGCACCGCACCCGCTCCGTATACAAAACCGGCACACCCCATTCGCGAATCGTCTCCCCAGAAAAACCCACGCGCCTCGCAACACCCGCCAGAAACGGCAATCCCGCCGACTTCCACAATCCCTGATAATCAATCGCGCACGTAAACCGCGCGCCGCGAATCCGCCCAATCACCGCGCGCAGCGACCCCAGCGACCGCGTCTCCGCAGCCCAAATCTCCGAAGCCAGCCCGCTCGAAGCCACCAGCGCTGCCCATCGCGGATGCGTCAACCAAGTAATCTTCGCCGTCGGAAAGCTCTCTCGCAGCGCCGCCACCGCCGGAAACGTATGCACAATGTCGCCCAGCGACCCCAGCCGCACCACCAGGAATCGCTCCCCAATCTCAGGCATGCTGTTCCTTGCGAATCTCCGCCAGCAGCCCGCGCGTCGAATGCTCCTTGGCGTCGCCCACGATCGCCACGCGAATCCCCAGCCGCGCCGCCGTATCCCGCTCCGGCACCGTCTCCGCCGTATAATCCGTCCCCTTCGCGTGCACCTCCGGACGCAACTCCGCCAGCAGCCGCTCCACATTCGCCTCGCTGAAAATCACCACATAATCCACGCAGCGCAGCGCCGCCACTAATTGCGCCCGTGCCATCTCCTCCAGCACCGGCCGCCCCGGCCCCTTCAAATTCCCCACGCTGGCATCCGCATTCACCGCCGTAATCAACAAATCGCCTTCCGCACGCGCCCCCTCCAAATACCGCACATGCCCCACATGCAACAAATCAAAACATCCATTCGACAACACCACGCGCGCACACTCCGCCGGGTGCGCGCCACGAAATACCAGCAAAATATTTTTTAGCTCTTCCAGCGTAACGATCTTCCCGCGCGTTTCCCGCATCCCTCAGCCACGTTCCTTCGCAACATTCGCCAGCTTCGCCACTTGCGGCTCGCTTCCGTCCGCATGCGAATCGCCAGCCGCCTCATTCCCCACTGGCGCCGCTTCCCCTACAATCTCCCTCCGTATGGCCTCCAGCAACTCCCGCTGCGTCACTGTCGCCGTCCCCCGTTTCATCACTACCAGCCCGCCCGCAATATTCGCGATATGCGCCGCCTCCAGCGCCCCCGCTCCTGCCGCCAACGCCAATGTATACGCCGCCAAAACCGTATCCCCCGCCCCCGTCACATCCACCGCTTGCGGCGCGCCATGAATCCCGATGTGCGCCACCTCCGCCCCCGGCGAAAACAGCGCCATCCCATCCCGCCCCCGCGTCACCAGGAGCGACCCCAATCCCATCCGCTCCATGGTGGACTCGCCGCATCGTTGCAACTCGTTTAAGTCGTTCCCGATGTTCACGTGGTGCAGCGCCTCCACCTCCGCCTCATTCGGCGTGGCCGACGTGATCCCCGCCTTCGCATACGCATGCAACTGGTACCGCGCATCCAAAGTAATCGTAAACTCGCCCTTCCGCACCCCGCGCCCGTGCCGCGCCAGCTCCGGCGAAGCCACGCCAAATCCATAATCCGAAACCGCCAACGCATTCGCTCTTCGTAGCTTCGCGGTCAGCGCCTTCCGCAATTTCTCGCGCGTCGCCTCCGGCAGCGCGGTCGTCGGCTCCCGATCCACGCGCAAAACCTGCTGCGCCGACGTGTGCGCCCACCCCGCCAAATACCGCGTCTTCGTCGGCGTCGACCATCCCTTAACTGCCAGTATCCCCGTAACGTCTACTCTTGATCGCAGGAAATATTCCCGCAACGCTTCCCCCGCCGCGTCATCGCCCACCGCCGTCACCGGCAACACCCGCGCACCCAGCGCCGCAAAATTATTCGCCGCGTTCGCTCCGCCTCCCGGCACCAGCTTCGTCTGCGTGTGCCGCAGAATCAGCACCGGAGCCTCCCGCGAAACCCGCGTAATCTCCCCATACTGAAATTCATCCGCAACAAAATCCCCCAACACCACAATCGTCTTCGACGAAAATTGCGAAATATAGTCCGCCAGCGCGGCGAGATCCACCGCCGGAGCCGCACTCGCGCTTCCCTTCACCAACCGCTTACGCGCCATCATCCATCTCCATCAACTTCACCTCCCTCGCTCCACAATCCACGCCGCCGCCTCCGTCAACGTGGGCGCAACAAAATCCGGCTGCACCGGCCAGCTCGTCGCGTGCCACGCCAACTCCCCTTCCCCATATCCCGTGCGCACCAAAATGCTCCGCGCCCCCACCGCCCGCCCCAACTCCACATCTCCAAACCGGTCGCCCACCACAAACGATCTCTCCAGATCCAGTCCGTGCTCTTCCGCCGCGCGCGTCAGCATCCCCGCCTTCGGTTTCCGGCACTTGCAATTGTCCGCCTCCGCGTGCGGGCAATAATAAATCCCATCGATTTTCGCGCCCCCTGCCGTCAGCTCTCGCAACAAAACTTCATGCACTTCCTGTACCGCCGACTCCGGAAAATATTTTCGCGCCACGCCAGACTGATTCGTCACCACCACCACCGCCAACCCCGCCTCATTCAGCACCCGAATCGCCTCCGCCGCAAAGGGAAAGATACGCATCTGGCTAACGTGGTTCAAATAACCCACCTCTTCACAGATAGTTCCATCGCGATCCAAAAACGCCGCCGCGCGTCGAACACGAGTCTCAGGCAGAACGCACCTCAACCTGTCCATCTGTCATTCCCATGACGCGTCGCCCCAACCTGTCACTCCGAGGGCCGGTTTTGCCCGAGGAATCTGCTGTTCGTCGGACATTCGCAAAAAGCATCCGACGCGCACGCTCTCGGCAGGCCCATGTCTGCGACTCGCCACTTCTTTAAACTTACAAAAGCATTCTTCAACGCCACCACGCGTTCCGCCACATACCTCCGCGTCACACCGCTTCCAAAGCCCGCACCACTGCCCCGGCCGAAACCGCCGTCATGCACCGGTGATCCGTGGGACACCGCCTCAAAAAACAAGGACTGCAGTACGGCTTCTCCTGCACAATCGCACACCGCGGCGTCACCGGCGCGGTCCCAAACGGATCCGTCGGCCCAAACACCGCCACCACCGGCAACCCCACCGCCGCCGCTACATGCATCGCCCCCGAATCGTTCCCCAAAAAAATCTGGCATCGCGACAGCAGCGCCGGCAACTCCGCAATCGTAGTCTGGCCCGCGAGGCTGATCGCCGCCCGCCGCAACTTTGCCGCAATCGCCTCCGTCACCGCAGTCTCGCCGGTCGTGCCAAACAGAATCACATCACTCTCGCTGTTTTCGCGCGACGCATCTTGCAATTGGTTCAGCGCCTCCGCAAACCGCTCCGGCGGCCAGCACTTCGCCGATCCGTACGAAGCCCCTGCTCCCACCGCAATCCGCGGCGTCCTCCCGCCACTTCCCGCCGCCTGCAGCTTTTGTTCCGCCGCCGCTTGCTGTTCGGCCGACACTTTTAGCTGAATAAATTTCTCGTCCGGCAACTCCTCAATCCACCCCACGCGCCGTAACAATTCCAAATAATAGAATTTCTCGTGCGCCGGAATTTCTCCCGCTCGCGGTACGCGCACTGCGTCCGTCAGCAATGCGCTCCGCCCATCTCGCGCATACCCGATTCTTCGCGGAATCTTCGCCCTCCACGCCAGCCACGCGGCATCAAACGCGTTCTGCAGCAGCAACGCCACATCGTAGTTCCCGCCGCGCAATTCCGCCGCCAACCCCTCCCGCCCGCGCCACCCCGCGTGCGCGCCGGCCACATCGTAGGTGATCAGCGAGTCCGCCACGCCCTGCCCGCGGTAGATATCCGCCACGTACGGCCGGGCCACAATGCTAATCTCGGCATCCGGAAATTTCGCCCGCACCGCGCGCAACGCCGGCGTCGCCAGGATCGCGTCGCCCACCCAGTTCGTCGCGCGAATCAAAATCTTCACGCCGCCCCTCCCCGCCGTTCCGCAATCTTCCCCAGCATCAGCGCAAGAAATTCTTCCTCCTGCGCCATCTCCAATTCAATTACCGCAACATATACGGGCAGCCCCTCAACGGGCATGCCGAGTAAATTCTTCGCATCCTTTTCCGTCGTCACCAGCGCCCGGGCCCCGCTCCGTCGCGCCGCCGACGTGATCCGCTCCACATCTCCCGCGGAATACTGGTGGTGGTCCGGAAAAATCTCCTCCCCAGTCACTGCCAATCCCCAACTCCCCACATCGCGAAAAAATTGCTGCGGATTCCCCAATCCGCAAAACGCCAGAAAAGGTCCGTCGCCAATCTCATCCACGCTCAGCAACGCGCTGGCGCTCCTCAGCTGCCGAAATCCCACCAGCTTCGTAGTCGCGGTAAACACCGGATACCCCCGCAGTTTCGCCACCGCCGCGGCAATTCCCGGTTGCGCCTCCACGCGCGTAAACACCACCACGTCCGCCCGCCCCATTGCCGTAAGCGGCTCGCGCAGCATTCCCGCGGGTAGCAGCGAGGCTCCCTGCAATGGTCGCGTAGTATCCATCAACAAAATGTCCACGTCCCGCGCCAGCTGCAGGTGCTGAAATCCATCGTCCAGCAGAAACACATCCGCCGGGTTCTCCGCCTGCACCTTGTTCGCCGCCGCAAAGCGATCCGCCCCCACGGCCACCACCGCGCGCTTCCCCAGCCGGCTCCGCAGCAGTTCCACTTCATCGCTGCTGCCTTGCTTGCCGCCATACCCGCGCGTCAAAATCGCCACCCGTTTGCCTTGTGCAATAAATCTCTCCGCCAGCCACAACACCATCGGCGTCTTTCCCACGCCCCCAGTCGTCAAATTCCCCACGCTGACCACCGCCGCATCCAGTCGCTTCTGCGGCAGAAAACGTTCCGCGTATGCCCAGGCCCTCGCGCGCGCCGCCGCTCCATACGCCAGCGATGCCGGCCACAAAATCAGTCGCGCCAGCCTCGAGCGTTGCAGCGCTTCCCAATTCATCCGTTCGCTTTCGTCCCGCCGCCCGCGGTCAGCAATTTCCCAATCTCCTCCACTGCCCGCTCCGTCGCCCCGCGGCTCTCTTCCACCAGTCGCTTCGCCGTCGCCCCCATCCGCTGCATCCGCTCCGGCTCCCGCAGCAACTCAATCCACGCCACCCCTGCATCCTCTGGACTCGGCACTTGAATCGCCGCTCCCTCCGCCACAAATCGCTCCGCCATCTCCGCAAAATTCTCCATCGAAGGACCGAACACCGGTATCTTCCCAAACGCCGCAGGCTCCAGAATGTTGTGCCCCCCCGCCGTCACCAGCGACCCGCCCACAAACGCCCCGTCCGCCACGCCATACAACGACGCCAACTCCCCAATGCTGTCCAGCAACAGCACTTTCACATCGTCGGGAAGATGCACCCCTCCGTTCGGAGAATCCACCTGCGCAGGCCCCGGTATCGCCAGCGTCGAGCGCCGCACAAATTTCGTATGCGCTTCCGTAATAAACTGTGCCGCCGCATCAAACCGTTCCGGCTTGCGCGGCGCCAGCACCAGCAAGGCATTCCGGTGCTCCCCCTGCAGCGTGCCAAACGCAATCAGCGCCAGCGGTTCTTCCGTCGCCACCACGCTCCCCGCCACGATCACCGGCGAGCGCCCCAGCCGCGCCGCTTCCGCCGCCAGCCATTGCGAAATCGGCGTCGACGCCGGTAGCGTCAAATCGTATTTCAAATTGCCCGCCACTCTAACTCGCCCCGCGGGCGCACCCAGCGCACGAATTCGTTCCGCATCCGTCTCGCTCTGCATCTGGAATGTTTCGGCAAATCCGAGTGTGCTTCGCAGCAGCGGCCGCAGATAAAAACCCGCCAGCCCAAAATATTTTTGATATCGCGCAAACGAGCGGTCCGAAATCCGCCCGCTGACAAACGCCACCGGCACCCCAGCCTTGGCCGCTTCGCGCAAGAAGTTCGGCCAAATCTCCGTCTCCACAATCACCACCACGGCAGGACGCACCGCCGCCAATGCTCGTCGTGCCGCAAACGCCCAATCCAGCGGAAAATACAAAAACCCATCCGCAAATTTCATCCGCTCCCGCGCCAGCGCCTGCCCCGTCAACGTGGTGGTCGAAATAATCAGTGGCCGCTGCGGATACGCCGCTTTGAGCCGTCGCGCCAACTCCACGCTGGACAGCACCTCACCCACGGATACCGCATGCAGCCAAATCGCCCCATCCGCCTGTTGTAGCGGCCGCCTTCTGAGGCGGGCGCCTTTCTCCGCCGCGCCGTCCAGGCTCTCCGCCGCCCCGCCTTCCCCCGCGGCGCCGTCCGCCTTCCCCGGCGCCCCACCCGCCAGCCCCGGAAAAGAAAACCCTAGCCGCTCCCCCAGATTCGCGAGATATTTCCCATGGCGCAAACTTTGCACCAGCCAGTACGGCGTCAGCGCCACCGCCGCCAGACCCATCAATACGCTGTAAAGGAAAAACAAGAATTCAGGCTCCGTATTTTTTCCGTAAGCTTCGGGTGCGCTTTTCACACGCTGCGAGCACGCAACCGGCACCGGCGCAGGGCAACCCTGCACTTCCCCAGAGAATCGAAGGCCTCAAGATGAGAGATAGATATTATAGCCTGATGCCCAGACTTCCCATGCTCATAACGCTCGGCGCTGCAATTTTTTTTGCGGCTCCCCACTCCGCACTTTTCTCCTCCGCCACCGCCGCCGCGGCAAAGCAATCCTCCGCCCGGCAATCCACGATCAAAGCCGCGGCTCTCGAGTCCCATGAGGGCGTAACCATCTCCGCCCTTCCCTGGACGCAAGCTTCCCAGTACAAAGAAAAATTCTCCAAAAAATCCCCCTTCACCGGAGGCGTCCTCGCCGTCCAGGTCTCCTTTCGCAACGATTCCGACGACAGCATCAAAGTCGCCCTCGACCGCATCCGCCTCGGCTTCAACCTGGACGCCGACAATCGCCAGGAACTCGAACCACTCAAAGCCGAAGAAGTCGCCGAAGCCATTCTCCATCCCGGCGCCAAAGACCCCACCCAGCGCCGCCGCCTGCCCATCCCCCTGGCCACCACCGGCGGCAACAAAGGCAAAGAATTCACCGAACTCCAAACCCAAGCCCAAAACGCCGCCGTCCCCACTAGTGTGGTAGCCGCCCATAGCACCGTCCAAGGCCTCCTCTACTTCGACCTTCAAGGCCAATTCGACCTCCTCCAAACCGCCCGCCTCTACATCCCCGACATCGCCATCATGGGCAAACCCCAAGGCCTAAGCTACTTCGAGATCGACCTCAGCCACTAAGAGCCACGTAGCGACGATCGTAGCGATGATCGTAGCGACGCCCTTTAGGGGCCATCTTGCCTTTTGTGAGCACTGCCTTCAGTTCGTCTGCCTTGACAAGACGCCGTCCCCTAAATAAGCGGTCCCCGAGTCCGCAGCTTTCGCCAGGCTCAGAGCCGCAGCCAGGGTGACGTGGCGTCTAGCCATACCCTGGAATTGCTAAGCGTTGCTCCACCACTCGCAACCGACTCATTCCGCTCCACCTACAAGCCTCGTCCACCCCCGCCGTACACTCTACCTCTTTGTTTTGAGAACGATACAGCAACCGACCACACCATAGTTTATAAGCCATTTGTTTTGATAACGATACAAATTGCTCCCCACGCAACCGCTTTAGTTTGATAACGATATGAAATACCCATACGTATACCCAAATTCCCGCCCTCTTTCCCAAATTTTGCCCAGGGGCAGCGCATAGCACGTGCCAAGTTTGCGCGCATCGTTGCGGTCGGCTACCATGACTGTGCACACAGCAAATTTTTCCCAAAACATTTCCTGAAACGGCCCCATGCTCACTCTTCTGAACGAACTAAATCCCGAACAGCGCCTTGCTGCGGAAACCATCGATGGTCCGGTACTGATTCTCGCCGGCGCCGGCACCGGCAAGACGCGCGCGATTACCTATCGCATGGCCAACATGATCGCCAGCGGCGTCCCTGCCGAAGCCATCCTGGCGGTCACGTTCACCAATAAAGCCGCGGAAGAAATGCGGACCCGCGTGGCGAATTTGTTGATGCGCGCCGGGTTTCCTCCCGCGCAGCCGTGGCTTTCTACGTTCCACTCCTTATGTGCGCGCTTCTTGCGCCGCGAGGCGGTGCATGCCGGGTTGCCGCGGGACTTTGCCATTTACGATGACGACGATCAGATTGCCGCCGTAAAACTGGCCATGGGCAAATTGCAGATCGACGATGATTCTTTGACCNNGCCGTAGATTTCGACGATTTGCTGTTGCGGTCCGCGTTGCTGCTGCGCAGTAATGCCGACGTGCGCGAGCGCTGGCAGCGGCGCTTCTCCTACATTCACGTGGATGAATATCAGGACACCAACCGCGTGCAATACGAACTGCTGCGCCTGCTGACCGGGCCGCAGCACAATTTGTGCGTGGTGGGGGATGAGGACCAATCCATTTATCGCTGGCGCGGCGCCGACGTGGCGATTTTGCTGGAGTTTTCGCGGGATTTTCCCAATGCGCGGGTGGTGAAGCTGGAGCGCAACTATCGTTCGACGCAAAATATTCTGGATGCCGCGGGCGCGGTGGTGGCCAACAATCCGGAGCGCTTAGGCAAAGTGCTGAGCGCGGAAAATGGCGCGGGCGGCAACGTGCGGTACTTTGAGGCGCGCGACGCGCAGGCCGAAGCGGAGTTTGTGGCGGGTGAACTCGAAAAGCTGCAGAACGACGATCCCGACCAGACGTGCGCCGTGGAATACCGCACCAATTTTCAATCGCGCGCGTTTGAAGAAGTGTTTCGCCGCCGCGGACTGCGCTACAAGCTGGTGGGCGGTTTCAGTTTTTACGAGCGCGCGGAAGTGAAGGATGCGCTGGCGTACGTGCGGCTGGCCATGCACCCGGAAGATGACATTGCACTGCTGCGCGTGCTCAATGTGCCGCCACGTGGAATCGGCAAGACGACGGTCGATACGCTGCGTGAGACGGCGCGGGCGGATGGTTCTTCGTTGTGGGCCGCGGTGGAGAAGTTTGTTGCGGGCGCGTCCGCAGGCCGCGCGGTGACGCCGCTGCGGGCGTTTCAGGAATTGATCGGCAAATTGCGGGAAGCGCAGGCCACGCTGGAGCCGGCGCAATTTATCCGCATGGTGCTCGACGAGTCCGGCTACATGGATATGCTGAAGGATCGCAACTCGCCGGAAGACGTGGCGCGGCTGGAGAATTTGGAAGAGCTGGCGCGCGCGGTGGCGGAAAGCACGGACGCGGGCGAATCGTTTACCGATTTTCTGGATGCCGCGGCGCTGGTGAGCGATGCGGATTCGTTCGAGGGCAAGCCCGGCGTTACATTGATTACGCTGCACAGCACCAAGGGGCTGGAGTTCGACCATGTGTTTCTGACGGGCATGGAAGAAGGGATTTGTCCGCACAGCCGCGCGATTAACGAAGAGAAAGGGATTGAAGAGGAGCGGCGGCTGGTGTATGTGGGCATGACTCGCGCGAGGAAATCGTTGACGCTGACGCGGGCGCTGTATCGGCGGATTTTTGGCAATGAGCAACAGTTGCGACAAGGGCTGGCGTCGCGGTTTCTGGCGGAGATTCCGAGCACACTGGTGGATACGGCGCGCGGGTCGCTGGCGGAGATTGGGCAGAAGCGGACGTATGAGCCGGACCCGGAATATTCGTATTCGGCGGATGAATTTTTGCGGCGGGTGCGCGGGCAAACGCCCGGAAAGCTTCCGGAGCGACGGTCTACTTCGCCGAGTTCGTTCCGCGCGCCGACGATTAAAAAGGGCGCCAACGCGAATCCCATGCTGGGGCGCAAGGTGCGGCATCCGGAGTTTGGCGTGGGAACCGTGGTGGGCGTGGAAGGCGAAGAGGACGATGACCGGCGGGTGTCGGTGAGTTTTCCGGGGCGCGGGACGAAGAAGTTTATTGAGAAGTACGCGCAGTTGCAGCCGGCGTAGTTTTTGACTTGGAAAGACTAAGAAAACACCCTCACGGGGACCGGTGGCGGGGCACCCAAAAATCGTAAGTCTAAGGAAACTAAAAAGGCAAAACAGNNTGAGCAGTCGCAACGAAATCGACTGAAAATCGGAGATCGAGTCAAAAGAAAGACCCACGCTCAAAAGGCAGAGCGTGGGGCACCCACAAACATTCTCGCGGCTTAGACCCCGGCCACCCGCCGCTCACGGTTTTGAAGACCAGAGTTCATTCGGCATGTTATCGTGTGCCTCAGCGGCACCCGGCCGCCGAGGTCATAGATGCCAAATCCTTTTACGATCAAAATCTTCGTTCCCGACGGAGATCCAGAGGGCGTTCGCGTGATTGAGCGAATGAATTGGACAGGCTTAGGCACAATCTTCCCGCGTGAAAAGTGGCCTTCGACCAAGCAGCGACCGGAATTTTCCAGAGCAGGAGTATACGTCCTTTCGGGTTACAAAGGGGATTCTGGCGACGATGAACTTCCGACCATCTATATCGGTGAGGGCGACGTCGTCGGGAGGCGAATCGGGTCTCATTTTCAAGAGAAAGATTTCTGGGATCGCGCGATAGTCTTCGAAGCAGCTCTCACATCTGGCGATTCCATTGGTGTGCGGGACTTTTAGCTTTTCGTATCTCGTGCTTTGCGGCGCTGTTCCCTCTGCGATGGGGCACGCTTAACCGCCTTTTCGCTATCACATCATTGAGGCGAATTTTTTCGTTGCGTTGCTCGCCGCTCTCGCGGCCTTCGCGCGATTCAAGATTGACGGATTCCTTACAGGTTTAAGCTGCTTGCTTGTCGCGTTTTCGTGGATGTTCGTCCTGGTCGTGAATTCTGCGGTTTAGTGGAAAACACGGAATTCGGGGAATTGGGATCGGGACGGACGTCCAACGTGGCTTCAACCTTGGGCACGTGTCCGGTTAGGTGACTGCTGGGGTGCGGGTATCGGCGCTGTCCAAGCCGCGTTTAAGTTCCCGCAAAGCTTCGACCGCGCGGCACAAGTCCATGCGCTCATCGGAGTGGTCTTCCGCGGTGGAGAGTTCCAGATAGCGATTGAAAATTGCACGTTCGGCCTTAGCTATGGCGGAAGCTAGTTTTTGCGTGTCACCTTCCATCAAAGCATCGGCGTATGGTTTGTGCCATTTTTGTTTGGCGAAAACCTGTTTGAAATATTGCGGCCGATCCTCTCCCGCTGGCAGGCCAGAAACGCTCTCGCTGTTGATGGCCTGCAACTCGGGCTCGAGGCCCTGGCCGACCATGGGCGCCGAATCCAAAGAATTTGCCGCGCTCTGGGAATGGTGCGTTCCCGGTGTAAGGTCGCTTTGCGTTCTGGCCATGGTGGTTCCCCCAGACAGAAAGGAATAGCAGCCGCGCGGNNGCAGTGGTGTAACCTACGCCTACATTACCCACATAGTACCCATGAACGGGTATAGCAATAGGCCAGACGCGGAAGTACGCTTTGGCAGATATGGAATGGAAGCGCCGCCAGCGGTTGCGCCGGTGCTGGGGCGGTTCGAGCAGATATCATACGTTATAGGAATTAGAATGAGGTGAATTCATGTGTGGATTTACGTTTTTGATGTTAGCGGCTTCCGCGGGAATCTGTTTCACGGCAACCGCTCCCAAGGCGGAGGCGCAAGTCGGCGTCTCCATCGGAGCAGAGCTGGAATCTCCCTACGGTTATTACGACGTTGCGCCTTATAACTGTGCTCCGACCGGCTACTACGGACCAGAATGGTTCAATGGCGAAGCTTTCGTAGAGGCGCGCGCTTAGGCGGCTCAGGTTCCATCGCGTGCAACCAAGCAAAGTTCTAGAAGCCGACGCGTTCAAGCTGTTGCCGCATCCCGCAGGCCCACGAATAAATAGCCCGCACCTTTGCAATCCGGACATTCCTTGTTGCGGTAATATCCGGTGGCCTGACAGTTCGGGCATTCCTCCCAATCGAGTTTCTTGGTGGCAATCGCGTTTGCGCCGTCGCAGCGTTGTGCGCCGGTGTTTTTGCAACAACGACCGCCTACGACCCTTAGGTTGTAACCAGCGCTGCCACATTTTGTGCAGTGCGTAACGGGCAGGTCTCGCTTCATTGCTAGAGGGTACGCCCTTCCGCGTGTGTTCACTGTTCCATACGGCACGTTCGCCGGCACGTCGGCGCCCGGCGGTGGCGATCAGCGACAGGTCTGGAACTGGCTCTTTTTCGTTATGGATCGAGGCGTTGAAGAGTCCGGCTGGGAGGCTGGTAATTCGTTGCGCCTAGTTTATGATGCTGGCATCCAAGTTTATCGGGCGGTGCCGGCGGGACGCGAAATTAGCTTTGGGGGCGAGCGATGAGTGCATCTTCTGCTTCTTCTGCGAGTTCTGATTTGCGGGTGGTGAGAGTTCCACTGCGGGATGAAGCCGGACTGATGCCGGCGCTGGGATTTGGCACGTTGATCCCGGACAAGGCGTTGACGGTGAGCGCGACGCGCGACGCTGTTGAGGCGGGGTTTCGACACTTTGACTGCGCGGAACGGTACCTGAACGAGCGGGAGGTGGGGGCCGGGTTGCAGGCAGGACTGGCCGCCAGCGGGATCGCGCGCGAAGAGATTTTTGTTACCACCAAGCTGTGGAATACGAATCACCGGCCGGAGCGCGTGGAGCCGGCTTTTGCGGGGAGTTTGGAGCGAATCGGGCTTGCCTATTTGGATCTTTATCTGAGTCACACGCCCTTTGCGTTTCAGGCCGGGGATGACTTTGATCCGCGGGATAAAGATGGAAACGTGATTTACGACCGCGAGGTGACTTTGCTGGATACGTGGCGGGCGATGGAAAAGCTAGTGGATGGCGGCAAGTGCCGGGCGATCGGGCTTTCGGACATTACGCTGGAGACGCTGAAGCC
>PMOV01000076.1 GCA_003161195.1 Acidobacteriota bacterium
TGGGCAATGGCGATCCCGGCACGAGTTGAAAGCGTTGCGTTCGTGGCCGCACTCGTCGCAGCGCTCCATATGGCCGCCGAGCGCGGCTGTCCGGCACACTTCGATGGCGGCCATGACGCGCCGCTGCCCTGTGGACATCGACGCGCCATGTTGTTCGCGGTAGGCTTCGCCATAGCGGCGGAACACGTCCGCCACTTCCAGCTTCGGGCGATCCATGAGCCCCGCCGTTCAAAAATGCTGAGGCGGTGCGGGCTTGGGCTCAAAGGGAACAGGGCGAGGCAGCAGGTCGAGAGGACTCGATGCCGAACATACTTTGCTGGTGGCGATCCGCAAGTAGCGGGCCGTGGTAGCGAGGCTGCGGTGGCCGAGCAGCAGTTGAATCGTGCGGACATCGGTACCGGCTTCGAGCATGTGAACGGCGAAGGCATGTCGCAGGCTGTGGGGGGTAACTGGCTTGCGAACCGGGAAGCGGAGGCGGGCTTTCTGACAGGCCAGTTCCACGGCATCCCTGGTGATATGCCGGCCCTCGATGTCGCCCGGAAAAAGCCAGTGCCCAGGTTTCTCGACGCGCCACCAGTCACGGAGGATCTCCCGCAGCTTCTGTGAGAGCATCACGTACCGGTCTTTCTGACCTTTGCCCTGATCCACACGGATGACCATCCGCGCGCTGTCGATATCAGGAACGGTGAGATGAACCGCTTCGGAGATACGCAGGCCGGCGGCATAGCAGGTTGTCAGAATGGCATGATGCTTTCTGTCACGAACGCAGCCGAGAAACTGGAGGACCTCCTCCGGGCTCAGAATGACGGGCAGTGTCTGCGGCTTTTTCGGCGCCGGGATGACATCCCCGAAAATCCAGTCACGGTGGAGAGAGACTTTATAGAGGAAACGCAGCGCTGCAACCGCGATGAGGACCGAACCGGGCGCCAGTTTCTTCTCGTTGGTCAGGTAAACCTGGTAGTCGCGGATATGCTCGGGGCCCAGCTGTTCCGGGGATCTTTCGAAATGGCGTGCGAACAGGGAGACCTGTTGCAGATAAGAGGTTTGCGTGTTCAGGGCGAGATTCCGCACCTGCATGTCTTCCATCATGCGTAGTCGAAGGGAAGTCATGAAGAGCTCCTTTGCGAAGTGGGGTTTGCTGCACAGCAGCTCTTCCATGCTTCCGCAACAAGAACTCACAAAGTGCGGCCAATATCACTGGCTATGGTTTTGAAGGTCGTGCCACCCAAATACCGCGCAGCGGTTTAGTCCAGGCGCCACTATGCCGAATCTCCGAATATGCCGAATACCGTGAGCGGCGACGCTCCAGCAGGGAGGACGACACTAAACGATTCGGCATAGTCCGGCGCCCTGGGATGGCTATCCTTGGGAGATGCAAAAATTCGTTGATCCCAATCTTCTCCAAAGACTTCGTGTGGGGCCGCTGGCTCCGCATCTCGATACGTACCTCAAACATATTGAACAAGAGGGTTTCTTGCCGTCGTCGGTGCCGATGCAGATGTATGCGATCGCCAGGTTCAGTAACTGGCTGCACGATCGGCGACTCGACTTGCACCAAGTGGATGAAGCCAGCGTTGAGCGATTCCTTCAACGCGATCCAGGCATTGTCCATAGTGGCGAAGCTGCTCCTCTGCGTCGCCTTCTCGCGATCCTACGGAAGATCGAAGTGACGCGGGCCAAGCCGCCGGAACCCAGGAACGGCCAGCAGCGATTCATCGATGAGTACCGGCGCTACCTTCTGCGGGAGCGTGGTCTTGCCGAGACCAGCCTCCTGAACTATGTCCCATTTGCTGAGCAGTTTCTATCCGGCCGTTTCGGCCAGGCAGACATAAAGCTCCCGGAACTAACGGCCGCAGACGTCACAAAGTTCATGCGAGACCGTGTCCATCAGTTGAGCTCTGGCCGTGCCAAGTTGCTGGTGACCGCTCTTCGATCTTTCTTACGCTATTTGCGACACCAGGGGGAGATTTCCGTTGACCTGGCGGGATGTGTGCCGCCGGTGGCGGTTTGGTCCCTTTCCGCCGTGCCGAAGTTCCTTCCCGCTGGGACAGTGCAACGGATCCTCGATCACTGCGCGCGTGACACTCGAGATGGAAAGCGGAACTACGCCATTTTATTGCTGCTCGCCCGCTTGGGCTTGCGTGCCTGCGAGATCATTGCTCTGAGCCTGGATGATATCGATTGGGACAACGGACGGATCACCATTCGGTGCAAAGGTGGACGCTGGGCGCGGTTGCCACTGCCAGCCGACGTTGGTGAAGCTATCGCAATCTACCTGCGCACTGGCCGTCCGCGCTGTGTCTGCCGTCATGTGTTTCTCCGACATCGAGCTCCTCTCCGCGGTTTCGGGGATTCCATCACAGTCTCCACAATCGTCAGGCGGGCGCTGATTCGCGCTGGCATAGATTCGGCCCGCAAAGGCGCCCATCTCTTCCGCCACACACTGGCGACGGATCTGCTTCGAGAGGGCGCATCTCTTGACGAGATCGGAGAGTTGCTCCGTCATCGGAGTCCGAACACTACGGCTGTATACGCCAAAGTGGACCTGACTGCATTGCGTACCTTGGCGCTTCCCTGGCCGGGAGGGGTCCGATGAAAATCCTGAAGGAAGCCATTCAAGACTACCTCGCCCTACGGCGTGGCCTGGGATTCAAGCTGAAGAAACATACACGTATCCTGGAAGAGTTCGCATTGTTTCTCGAACGGGCGGGTGAGTCGCGGATCACCTCCCGGCTGGCTTTGCAATGGGCAACGCAACCACAGCACATCCAGCAGGCGGAATGGGCCGCCCGATTGAGCGTGGTGCGTGGATTCGCGCGTTACTGGAGTGCTACGGACCCAGAGACGGAGATCCCGCCGGAGGGTCTGCTGCCGTACCGCCACAGACGTGCCAAACCCTACCTCTATTCCGATGAGCAGATCCAAAAATTGCTCGAAGCCGCCACAAACATGCCAACCACGCACAGCCTGCAGCCTTGCACCTACCACTGCCTCTTCGGACTTCTGGCGG
>PMOV01000388.1 GCA_003161195.1 Acidobacteriota bacterium
CGTCCCCAATGCGGCCGCGACCCATCCACGTCCGTGAATGGATACTCCTCCGACAATCCCCAGGTACTAAAAACTCGTCCGCTCTTTGCCCTAATGTTCGGATCCGCCGCCAGCGCCGCGATCGCCCGCCCGGTATATCGTGGCGACTCCGAATTCATGAAATCTTCCTCGTCACTCGGATCGCTCTTCCGCTTCCCAACGTCCCTCCAGTTCGCCTCCGTCACCTTGTAGCGCTCCAGCATCGCCTCCGAACGCAAAAATCCCGGCGTCACCGCCACCGCCGCCACGCCTTTCTTCCGCAACTCCATCCCCATCGCAAACGTCAGCCGAATCACCGAGGTCTTCACCAGGTCATAGAAAATATTCCCGCGGTAATAGAATCCTTCGCCGTCGGTAATTTCAAAAATCACCGGCACGTTGCCTTTTTCGCGTTTGCCCCCGATCATCAGCGGCGCGCCAAAATGCGCCGTAATAATGTGCGAGTGCACCGCTTGCTTCAACATCCGCAAGCCATTTTCCAGATTCGCGCTCCAGAAGCCTTTGCCGAATTGCGTCCAGGCATCGCCGCCCCAAACGTCGTTCACCAAAATGTCCAGCCGCTGGTGTTTTTTCTTCACCAGCGCAAACAATTTCTTCACTTCCGCCGGCACCGTATGGTCCACGCGGGCCGCAATCCCGCGTCCGCCCGCGGCCGTCACCAACTCTGCCGTCTCCTCAATCGTCTCCGGCCGCCCCGGCGTTGGCCGTTTCTTGCCCTTCAGCGCGCGCGAACTTCGCCCCGTGCAGTACACCGTAGCGCCCGCCTCGCCCAAGGCCACGGCAATGCCGCGCCCCGCGCCGCGCGTAGCTCCCGCCACCAGCGCAATGCGCCCCCGCAAATCCGGCGCCTTGTAGCTCCCCTCATCCGTTGCCACACCCGCCATGCTCCCTCCCGACGCGCTCACCTCGGCCGCGTCGAAAATCCCTGCCGCTTCCACAATTTCTCCCAATGCCAAATCCCATACGCGCCTTCAATCGGCAAGCGATACCCCAACTGGTGCGCCAGCATAATAATCTGCCCGCGATGATGCGCCTCATGTCCAAACATATACGCAAACATTGCGCCCCCAGCTGGCCAGTCCTGCGACCAACTCCCCCGTGAATATTTCTTCACCCGCCGCTTCTCCCCGCCCGCCAGCGCATCCGTCATCATGCGCAAACACTGCGCCCCACTTTTGCGCAGCGCCGTGGCCGTTTGCTTCATCGTGCATTTGTCCGGCTTCAGCGCCGCCGGGCACTTCAGATGCGGCGCCGAGTTCCTGATCCAGTTCAACCGGCAGTTATGCATATGCGCAAAAATCGCCGCGATCGTCCGCCCGCCGCGCATTCCCGGCAATTTCGCCCGCCAAGCCTTCGCCTCCAGATGCCCCAGAATGAGCTGGTTCATCGCATCATTCACCGCATACGTCTCCAGCAACACATCCCGAATCCCCGCCAGCCGCCCATCCGCATCATCCCGTTTCGCCATTTTGTCAGCGCCCCCGCGTATCGACGCCTGAATTCTACGCCCGCCAGGAATCCTCAGACCATCGGTTGTTTCTGCGGACGTTTGCGCTTTGCAAATGAAAAGACCCGCTCGACTTCAAGCGGGTCCGGCACTCCCTCATTCTGAATTGCAAAACGCCACAGCGCCCCGTCTACGCCGCCGCCCCGCGAATCCGCATCCCATAAAACGACCGGTACACAAAGAAGTACGACACCGCAAAAAACGCCGCCGCCAGAATATGCGTTAAGTTCGCCCCCTGCGAAGCCGTCAACTGCACCGCCAGCTCCACCGCCAGCAGCCCAAACAGCGTCGTAAACTTGATCACCGGATTCAGCGCCACCGAAGACGTATCCTTAAACGGATCGCCCACCGTATCGCCAATCACCGTCGCGTCGTGCAGCGGCGTGCCCTTCTGCTTCATCTCCACTTCCACGATTTTCTTCGCGTTGTCCCAGGCCCCGCCGGCGTTCGCCATAAAAATCGCCTGATACAAACCAAAAATCGCGATCGAAAACAAATACCCGATAAAAAAGAACGGTTCCACAAACGCAAACGCCAGCGTGGCAAAAAACACCGCAATAAAAATATTCAGCATGCCTTTCTGCGCATACTTCGTGCAGATTTCCACCACTTTTTTGCTGTCCGCCACCGAAGCCGCCGCCGCCCCGTCCAGCTTGATATTCGCCTTAATAAACTCCACCGCGCGATACGCCCCGGTGGTAACCGCCTGCGTGGAAGCGCCCGTAAACCAGTAAATCATCGCCCCGCCGGTGATCAAACCCAGCACAAACGGCGCATGCAACAGCGAAAGCTTGTTCACGTTTTCGGAAAGCCCGTGCGTCAGCGCCATGATGATGGAAAAAATCATCGTCGTCGCGCCCACCACCGCCGTCCCGATCAACACCGGTTTCGCCGTCGCCTTAAACGTATTCCCAGCCCCGTCGTTGGCCTCCAGCAAATCCTTCGCATGCGCAAAATTCACATCAATCTTGTAATCGCGCTTCAACTCCTCCTGAATCCCCGGTATCTGCTCGATCAGCGACAGTTCATACACCGACTGCGCGTTGTCCGTCACCGGCCCGTACGAATCCACCGCAATCGTCACCGGCCCCATGCCCAAAAATCCGAACGCCACCAGCCCAAACGCGAACACCGGCGCCGCAATCATCATCGCGCCCAGTCCCAGGTTGCTGATCAAATACCCGGCGGACATCAGCACCACCATCGCCAGCCCGATGTAGTACGCCGAAAAATTCCCCGCCACGAATCCCGACAATATTCCCAGCGACGCGCCGCCTTCTTCCGCCGAAGTCACCACTTCTCTCACATGCCGCGACTCCGTGGACGTAAACACCTTCACCAGCTCCGGAATAATCGCCCCCGCCAGCGTCCCACAGGAAATAATCGTCCCCAGCTTCCACCATTGCGTCGTGTCCCCGCCGATCGTCGGAATTATCAGGTACGACACCACGTACGTCAGCCCGATCGATACCAGCGAGGTAATCCACACCAGCGACGTCAGCGGCGCTTCATAGTTCATGTTGTCCACGTTGCCGTACTTCGCCTTGGCGATAAATCCGTTCAGGAAGTACGCCAGCGCGCTGGCGATCACCATCACGATGCGCATCACAAAGATCCACACCAGCAATTGCACCTGCACGGTGTTGGCCAGCACCACCGCCTGCGCCATCGCTTCCGGCCCCGCCGTTTTCAGCGTCAAGCCCAGCGGTAAAAAGTGCGCCGGCCCAATCGCCAGCAAAATAAATGTGATCAGCGCCACGCCCGTCACGCCATACGTTTCAAATCCATCCGCGCTGGGGCCAACCGAATCGCCCGCGTTATCCCCCGTGCAGTCCGCAATCACGCCCGGGTTCCGCGCGTCGTCTTCCTTGATCTTGAAAACAATCTTCATCAAGTCGGAGCCAATGTCCGCAATCTTCGTAAAAATGCCGCCCGCGATGCGCAACGCCGCCGCCCCCAGCGATTCTCCAATCGCAAACCCGATAAAACACGGTCCCGCATAGTCGCCGGGAATAAACAGCAAAATCAGCAGCATCATCAGCAGTTCCACGCTGATCAGCATCATCCCGATACTCATCCCCGCCTCCAGCGGCGTGTGATAAATCGGATACGGCTTCCCGCGCAGCGACGCAAACGCCGTCCGCGAATTTGCAAACGTATTCACGCGAATCCCGAACCACGCCACCCCATAACTCCCGGCAATGCCAATTAGGCTGAACGCCAGAATAATCGGCAGCGTCACCGCCACGGACTTGCCCGGCACCGGCGACAGCACGCCGAAGTACAGCACGATCACCACCGCGATAAACAGCCACAGCAGCAGCAAAAATTTCCCCTGCGTAATCAGGTACGTCTTGCACGTCTCATAAATCAGCTCGGAAACATCCAGCATTGACTTATGCACCGGCAAATTCTTCAGCCGCGAATAAATAATCAGCCCGAACGCCAGTCCCAGCACGCAAATCCCAATCCCGAACAGCAGCAGCTTGTGCCCGTTAATGGCCCCGTTCAGAAAGCTCACCGTCGAAAGATCCGGCAGGTGCAGCGACGCCTCACCGCCCGCTTCATCCGTCTGCTGCGCAAACGCCGCGCTAGCGCCGCCCAGCATCCCCAGCATTCCTGCAAATCCCGCCGCCGCCACGCCACCCAATTTCCGCTTCCATCGCCCAGTTGCCAGCAAAGCCTTCATGAACCGTCCTCCGTCCAATCTCGAGTTCCGGGTCCGCTCGACCAGCCCGGCATGCAATCATCAAAATGTCTTCCGGCACACCAATTCGACCGCACGCTGCCTGTTCACAGCGCCGGGGGAGCGACTTTCGCCGGATTCTTCCACAGCTCCCGCTACACTTGCAGGGATTTTCTGTGCTCGAGTTCGCTGATTCCGTCCACCCCTCGACCCTCAGGCGGAACCTCGCGTCCTCAGCGCATGAGCTTTCAAACCCGCACTTTATAACATCCCCGCGCCTTCGCGGTCAAACGGCGGCGGCCAGCCCATCGCCAAACATGCGATACGCTGGCCGTCTGTTCCTGCGGTTCCTGGCTGGACGTAACGTTCTGCCCTTACGCAATCAGCCGCAAACATCCGTTATTGCTTGTCGTACACCTGCATGTCGTGTTCCGGCTTGCCGTCGGCGGTCGTGCCCGTGCTTTCGACGGTGGTCACTTTGCCGTCGGCGGACACCGTCACCTTGGACGTGCCAATAACTTTGCCCGCCTTCTTCAGCGTTGCCACGTAGTGGTTGGCGTCGACCCGCTTAGCCGAGATGCTGTCCGCCCCGCTGGGAATCGTACCGTTGATGGGATTGTCTTTCCCGTCGAACTGCACCGAGAACCCGTAAGAAATGGTTTTGCCGTCGCCGGAGGTCCCCGCGAACGTGTACTTCACCCCCTTGCCATCGGCTACTATCGTGCGCGTCAGTTCCTTGGGCGTCGGTCCGGGGTCGTACTTCGATTTATCTACATTCAGTTTCCACGTGCCCACCAGCGGACTGCTTTGTGCCGTCGCGGCCACTGCCAGACTTAAAACCACTGCCCCTACAAACAACAAAACGTGCTTCATTCTCTGTTCCTCCTCGGATTTGTACATGCTCGGCGCAACCTGCGCGCCCGATCAAGTGGTGCTGCGTTGGGCCTAGTTGTGTTTGATCCTAGTTGTGTTTGGGCCTAGTTACCGGGAATGGACCGACCAATCGGTAGGTTTGCCGCGTACGGTACATCGCGCCAGCAGGGAAGTCAACGCTCAGGAACCTTTCTGCCGGATCAGCTTCCCATTAGCGCTGCGTGAATTGAGACTTAAGCATTCTGGGAATCAGCACGCAGCAGCCCGCATCGGCTTGCCAAACAGTCACTTCAATAGGTGCCGGCGCCCGGCGGGTGCCAGTAAACGTAGTGGCGTCGCGGGAATGGGCTTTAGGGCTCGGACGGAACTAAACCTGATTCGCGCTCGGCCATAGCTGCGATCTCCTCGAGCATCCCACGGAAAATCCAGCGATGTGCGGGATAGAGTGCGTACCAGTAGACTAGGCCCGCTAATCCGGCCGGATCAAAAATAGCGGTTTGCCTAATAACGGAACCTCGGCCGCTTGGCTCAACCTCGAATTGCAGCCACGCACGACCAGGAACCTTCATTTCCGAGGCCAGACCCAGTCGTCGATTCGGCTCAAAGGTCACCACTCGCCAGAAATCCAGAACGTCGCCCGGGGCCAGTGTTCGTGGATCTCGACGACCCCGTCGCAGTCCCACGCCCCCAACAAGAAGATCCAGGAAGCCTCGCAACCTCCACAAAAAATTCGCGAAATACCAGCCATTTGCCCCACCAATTCGCTGGATCGGAGCAAAAGCGGAGGCTGGAGAAACCGATACATGGGCCATTCGAGAGTCGACCAATCTTGTCCCAAACCGCACACCGCCCCACGATGCCGGCTTTCCAGCCGACGAGAGCGCGTCGGACCAGCGCGTCAGGACAAATTCCTGGTCTTCCTGCCGCAACGCTCTCTCGATCGCTTCTCTCAATCCTTTTGGCTTGATACTAAAGGCGGTCAACGCCGATGGGTCGCGCACCAGCGTGGGGTTGCGCATACTGTCGACGAGCTTGCGGCCTATGCGCGCGTAAATAGGAGTGACTAGACCCAGCCACAAACTAGAGAGGCGCGGCGTTAAGACCGGAACCGGGATCATCCATCGGTGTAGCCCGCATTGCCGTGCATACTCTTGCATGATTTCTCCGTAGCTCACTTGGTCGGTGCCACCGATTTCGAATACCGCCCCTTGTTCCATCGGCAACTCGAGAGCTTCCACAAGGTAAGCAATCACATCTTCGACGGCGATAGGCTGGGCCTTTACGGCCACCCAGCGCGGGCAGATCATCACCGGCAAGCGCTGCACCAGCGCGCGAATCATTTCAAAGGAGAGACTGCCGGAGCCGATTACGATGGAGGCGCGAAATTCGATGATGGGGATTCCAGAGCTGCGCAAAATTTCAGCCACCTCATGACGACTGCGCAAATGAGCGGACAACGCTTGATCCTGGTTTCCTAATCCGCCCAGATAGATGATGCGTTGAATTCCAGACTCGCGCGCAGCGTCGGCGAAGTTTTGTGCGGCTTGCCGGTCTTCTTCTTCGAACTGTCCTGGAGACCCCATCGAGTGGACCAAGTAATACGCCGTGTGCACTCCAGCCATTGCCGGCGCAAGCGAATTTGCATCCAGACAATCGGCTTGCACCACCTCCGTTGCGGGAGCAGTTCTTGATCTAAGGAAATCAGCGCGGCGGGCGAGGCAGCGAACCGGCCAGCCTGCTTTCTCAAGGGCTTTAAGAAGGCGCCCCCCGACGTAGCCTGAGGCTCCCGTCAACAGCACCAGTGTGCGCTGATCCGCGTCCATTGCCATCTCCTCATTCAACCCTGACTGGAGAGCTACATGTTCTTCTTGAAGAGCCGCAGCAATTTCATGCAGCGATTCGGGTCACGAGAGAATTCGCCATCGGTGAGCGGGGTATTCATGAAATCGTTATACCCAGGCGTTTTCGCGGCGTTGTCGTCCGCCAGATCGCGGAATCCCATGGTCCAATTGGGAAACAGGTGCTCCTCCGAGGTTCCGCGCAGAAGGATGAGCACCCCTTTATGCCGCGGGTCGCGCTCAATGATTGCTGCGAGTTTCATCACCGCTTCCTTCTCCCCTTCGAGGACCTGCATGAAGTTTCCGTCCTTGTACAGCAGCATTCCGGTCAGGCCGAGTTTGGCGTTTTTTTTGCGGGCGTGCTCCAGGAGCGCCTGGAGTTCGGGCTTGCTGAATGGTTGCAAAGCGGAGCTCGCATATACGACATGAAACATCACACACACCTCTACTGGAAAATTTTGTCGAGGGCTCACGGTCGTGAAGGAAAGAACCGGCGGCCACGCGGAAGGGGTGTCTTTATTTCTAGCACGGCGTGGCGGCGCGCCGTGATATGGATGAACAAAACACACCTAAACGACAACGCGCTTCCGCGGTTACACTTCTCGTTGTAAGTCCCCCCTTGTCGCGAGCTCGCGCGCAACAAGTCGCTTGCGGGTGGCCGGCAAATCGGTCGAGAGATGTTGGCATCGCCCGTCACCGTTGCGGCTAGAGGCGGGTAGCCCGGAGACCCTTCGCGTTCACAAGATCCCGGACTTCCATCTCCAGAAGCGCATTCCAAAGTCCGAAGAAGCCGGCAATAAAAGCACAGATGACGGCAATGGCAATCACTCTAATATCTTGGGTCACGGCTACTCTCGGGATTTGCGTTTATCAGGGATTTTAAGGCTTTTTGTGAACGCCATTCTTTCGTAACGGGTCAATCGCTCTGGAACTTGCAATCACCTCGGAAATTGTCGCCGATCAACGCACGCAACCGAGGCACATCCTCCGGTGTAGCGAAACAACGCTTCGGGAGGTACTCTTCCGCCCGTTCAGGCCATCAAAGACGAAATGCTAACCACTTATATTCGGTTCGCGCGCTTTCAGTTTGAACGTCCATTCCGAGAGGCGAGACTGTGTAATGAAAAGTTTCCTGAAAGATAGGCGACTTGTTTTGCCGCCATCCGGGCTTGAAGATATGGCGCGACTAGGAGCGCGACAACCATGCAGATGCCCACAACAAATGCCGCGGGCTTAATCGGTGCAAGGTACCCCTGCTTCTGGGCGGAGGGAGAGAAAAACAAGGCGTACGTCATGGCGCAGGTTGCCAGAGCTAACGAAGCGAACCGGTTATTCGAGCAGCCTAATCTCATTCGAACGGTACCGATAAATAAAATACTTGACAAACAACATTTTTCATGCTACCGTGGGATGTGACCGTCGCCCTCCAGCCTCGCCCGCTCCTCCATCACGCCAAACACCTGCACTTGAACCACGCAAAAAACGCCCAATCTTTGCCCCTGTCTTTTCATAACGATACAAATTGCTCCCCGCGCAACTCCCTTGTTTTGATAACCATACAAATT
>PMOV01000219.1:0-383 GCA_003161195.1 Acidobacteriota bacterium
CTGGCGCGCATCCAGAGCAGCAGGCGAGTGAAGGCCACGGAGACGATGCCGCCGGCGACGCCGAGCAGCGCGTAGATGCCGAACTCCGCGGGATGCACGAGCTGATATTGCGGCACTTTGAAGAGCGGATCGTTGCCGAGAAGCAGACGCAGCACGCCCCAGGACGTGGCGGAAGCCAGAACGACGGAGCCGAGGACCGGAGCGTGCATGTCGCCCATGACTTCTTCGAGCGAGAAGAGCACCGCGGCGAGGGGCGTATTGAATGCGGCGGCGATGGCGGCGGCAGCGCCTATGGGAATGAGGGCTTTGATTTTTTCCGGACGCAGGCCGAGCTTCTGGCCGAGAAGGGAGGCAATGCCGGCGCCGACCTGGACGGCGGGGCC
>PMOV01000219.1:419-12404 GCA_003161195.1 Acidobacteriota bacterium
CCCACGGGATAGAGGCCCGCGCCGGAACGCTCGGTCAGGAGGATGAAAGCCACGACCACGAGTCCGACGAGCGCGCCGATGACCAACGTGAGGACGAGGAAGACTTGCTCTTCGCGTTCGTGGAGCAAGGCTTGCCATTGGCGCGAGGGCGCCTGCCACCAAACGGAAGATTTTGCCGCCAGAGGAGCCGGGGTGGAGGTCATTTACGGAGCGATGTTCCTTTGCGTGAGGGTTGGGTTTTTGCCAATCGCGCGCTGGGGACGGAATGCCGGCGGGTAGAGGAGCCGGATTGGAGGAGCGCGTCGATGGCGTTAACGAGTTGCAGACCGCTGGAGCGGAGTTCGCTGATGCGCTGGCGGGCGACCTGGGAAACCATCCTTATGCCGCGCGGCAAGAGCGAGACGAGGACCTTGCGGCGGTCGTCGCGGCTGCGGGCGCGGCGGACGTAGCCACGGGCGGCAAGGCGGTCGACAAGTTCGACGACGCTGTGATGCTTGAGGACCAGGCGTTCGGCGAGGTTGCGGATGGTGGCATCAACGCCGGTGGGGAGGCCGCGAACAGCGAGCAGGAGGAGATATTGCTGGGGCTCGAGGCCGGCGGCGCGCGCCTTGGCGTCGCCTTCACGAACGAAGAGGCGGATGCGGTAACGGAGTTCCGCGAGGGCGCGATATTCCGTGGTGGTGACGCCGGCGCTCACCTGTTAAGTCTATCGCGTCACGATATATTGCGCCAGCGCGGGTGCGAAGAACGTGTATTATGATGCAGCCGCGTCGAACAGGGGGTGTTTGCACTTCACCTGGGCGGGGCCAGCATTTTGCGGAAAGCTTTCTGCGTTTTGTAATGTTCGTAGCCGTGACGCAAGTAGAAGCAGTGGGCGCGTTCGCGGAGGATATTGGAGCGCAGGGACATGCTGGGGCAACCGTGGTGATACGCCCAGGATTCGGCGGTAGCGAGGAGTTGCGCGCCGGCGCCGCGGCTGCGCGCTGTTTCGGCGACGATCAGGGCGTTGAGTTCGGCGCGAGTCCCGACTTCAATGAGGTGCGTAACGCTGACGTGGGTCCAACCGACGATTCCTGTGGCGGGGGATGTGGCAACGAAGAGGGCGTTTGGCCGGGCGGACTTAAGCTTGCGCATTCTTCTGGCGACTTCGGCGGTCGTGGCGGGATAGCCTAGTTGGGCGCTGAGTTCGGCGATGCGTTGCGCGTCGCTGGAGCGAGCTTTGCGGATGCGGACGGCAATCTTTTTGTCTTGGCTAGCCATGGATTTTACGATGCCTTAGAACGTTTTGTCGGAATCGAGGAGGATGGTGACCGGGCCTTCATTGACTAGCTCCACAGACATGGTGGCCTGAAATATTCCCGTTGCAACCGTTACGCCGAGCGCCTGGAGGGCGGAACAAAATTCTGCGTACAGCGTTTTGGCGAGTTCGGGAGGCGCGGCGGCCATGAAACTGGGGCGGCGTTGGCCGCGGGCGTCGCCGAACAACGTAAATTGCGAGACCACCAGCGCGCTGCCAGGTAAATCGAGCAAGGAGAGATTCATTTTGCCCTGCAAGTCTTCAAAGATTCGCAGGTTGGCGATTTTTTCGGCAAAGGCGATGGCCGTTGCTGCTTGGTCGTCGCGGCCGACGCCGAGCAAGATCATCAAACCGGGACCGATTTCTCCGGTGACGGCGCTTGCGACGGTGACTTTGGCCCGGCTTACTCGTTGCAAAACGGCGCGCATGATGTTTTGTTGCCGCCCGCTATTTTGCGGCGACGGCGGGGGCTTTGGCCGGCTTGCGCGGCAGCATCTCCGGCAGTTGCGCGACATTGTAGGCAAACACCGCGAGTACCTGCGCGCCTTCGGCGAGATCGTCCCAACGCACGCGATCGAGAGTGTCCGCCTGCGAGTGATGAGTCTTGTCGTAGTCCACGCCGTCCTGCACGCACCAGAATGCGGGAACGCCGGCTTCATCGAAGGGCACGTGGTCGCTACCGCCTTCGATGCGCAGCGAGGGCTCGGCAAAGCCGACACCTTTTGCCAACGGATAGAGCGCGTGGTCGATGGTTTCGCGCGCGCCATAGTTCGCCATCAGTCCGATGGTTAAAACCTTGCCGGTGCCGCTATCGTCGATGAGCACGCCGGAGATTTTCGGCAGCTCGGCGCGATGCGCCTGGACGTAGGCTTTCGAGCCATTTAGGCCCTGTTCTTCGCCTGTGAAAAGCACAAAGCGAATGGTGCGCGCGGGCTTTACGCCGAGCTTTTGCAGGGCGCGCGCGGCTTCCAGTACGGCCATTGCGCCGGTGCCGTTGTCCGTGGCGCCGGTGCCGAGATCCCAGGAATCGAGATGGCCGCCGATGATGACGACTTCGTCGGGCTTTTGCGTGCCGCGAATTTCCGCGACGGTGTTGTAGACCTCGACGGGTTTGCCGCTGAGGGTTCCGTCGAGATTCACTTCGGCTTCCACTGGTCCGCCTTCTAGCAGACGCCACAGCAGCGTGTAGTTCTCACGCGCCATATATGCCGTGGGGGCAACCGCGGGCAAATAGTCCGTGGAGGTGACGCTCATGTTCATGAGGCCATACCATTTTTCCGAGCCCAGGAGGATGGCGCCGACGTGCTCGTTGCCGAGGAATTTGACGAGTTCGCGGCGAGCTTTGAAGTAGGCGGTGTAGTTGATGGGCTTATCGCTTTTCGGGAGGGCAACGGGGATAGTTTCGTCGCCCCACGGGGTGAAGAGCGGATTGCCGGGCGCAATCATTTCGACAGGCTTGCCGACCAGCACGAGGGCTCCGGCGAGCTTTCCTTTGTATGGCTGCAAATCTTCCGCGCTGGTGACGTCGAGGCCAACGACTGGGCCGCGGAGTGGGCCTTGCGTGCCGGGTGACCATCCCGCGGTCGCGACGGTCAGCGTCTGCTCGACGGGCTTGGTTATGCGCGCAGTGGATGCGCCGCGCGTCCAGGCGTTGGGAATTTGCCAGGGTTCGAGATGCGCGTTGGCCAGGCCGGCTTCTTTGAAGCGCTCCTCCGTCCAGTGGCTGGCGCGATCAAGTTGCGGCGAGCCGGTGAGGCGCGGGCCGATGTGGTCGGTGAGATATTGCAGGTTGGCTTTTAGTTCCGGAAGATCGGCTTTCACTTGCGCCAGGATTTTTGTGTCCATGTCGGTGATGGGATCGGGAGCAAGCGGCACGGTTGGAGCGGCGGCGGAATTGGTTTCTGCGGGCTTTTGTGGCGCGGGCCGTCGCGGCAACATGCCTGGCAATTCTGCGGTGTTGTAGGCCCATGCGGCTAGCACTTGCGCGCCTTGATTGATGTCGTCCTTCCAAACTTTGTCGAAGGTGTCGGACTGGCTGTGGTGCGTCAGGCGATATTCGGCGAAATCCTGCACCGTCCAGAAGCCGGGGACGCCGACATCGTCGAAGGATTTGTGGTCCGTGCCGCCCTGGCGAATCATGCTGGCTTCGAGCAGTTTTAGTTCGTGCAAGGGCGCGACAACCTGGTCGACGATTTCGCGGTCCTGATAATTNNTGTGCATTTCCACGTATTTCACCGAACCGCAGAGGCCTTCTTCCTCGCCGCTGAAAAGCACGAAGCGGATGGTGCGTCTCGGCTGTACACCGCTTTTCACCAGGGCGCGGGCGGCTTCCAGTACGGCCATAGAGCCGGTGCCGTTGTCCGTCGAGCCGGTGCCCAAGTCCCACGAATCGAGGTGCGCGCCGAGCATCACCACTTCGTCGGGCTTTTCGCTGCCGCGAATTTCCGCCACGGTGTTGTAGACCTCGACGGGCTTATCGCTAAAGGAATTGGCGATGGACAGCTCGAGTTGCACGGGGCCGTGTTTCAACATGCGGAAAATCATGCGATAGCCTTCGCCGGTTATGAAGGCGGTGGGCACGGCACCGATGTTAAATGGCTCAGGGCTGATGTCCGTCATATTGAGCAAAGCGTGCGGCTTGCCGGAATCGCGAAGCACCGCGCCCACGCCTTCTTGTTGAAAGAACGCGCTGCGCAGGCGGCCAAATTCCTGCAGCGCCGCGAACGGCGATGGCGCCGGAGGTTGCCCGGGGAATGGAGGCGGCGCCTGCATCGGGCGCACGGTGTTGGGATCCTGCGGGCGCGGCGGCGAGAGGCTGTCTGGCTCTTGATAAATAACAATTGCGCCTTTAAGCCCGCCGCGAAATTTCTCGAGTCCCTCTTTTGTGAGTGCGTCCACGTATACGACTGGCCCACGCACGGTGCCCAGCGTGCTCGGCGACCAGCCTGCCGAAGCGATAGTCAGCGGATGCTCGGCTGGAGAGAGGATGCGGGCGCTGGCAGTGCCACGCGTCCAACCGTGCGCGATGGTCCAGGGCTCCAGGTGCACGTTGGTGAGACCGTATTTGCGGAACATATCGGCGGTCCAGTCGTTGGCTTGCTTTAGTTGCGGCGAGCCGGTGAGCCGCGCGCCAATTTCGTCGGAGAGATATTCGAGGTTCGCCATCAACTCGCTGTGCTCGCGCACTTGCGCGAGAATCTGCGCATCCGCAGCCGCGAGTGCGCCGCTGCGGCCATCATCCGCGGCGCCTGCCGAGCCAGAACCGAGACCAATGAACAACCCTACCAGGAGAAGACCAATCACTAGACGACGAGAATTCATCCGATGCCCCCGAAATGTCCTGTGCATTATGAACGGAAACTTCGTGATGCGAACTGCTACCGCAGAGCCGCCGACGATGATTCTATAGACGTTGCTGACCAGCTTAACGGTTTCGCGCAATCTTCCAACGCCCAGTGCGAGGCTTGGACGCCTTGGCCTTTACGCCGCGTGCAGCCCTGGGCAAAGGCAACGGCCGGCAGTCTCGGGGCGCGTGCTGGCACGCAGGGCAATAGTAGCTGCTGCGACCCGCAACGATGGTCCGCCGAACGATCGCGCCGCAACGATAACACTTATGACCCTCACGGCCGTATGCGCGATGGTGTTTCTGATATTCGCCCGGCTCACCTTGCCCGTCCTGAAAATCCGCGATGGTGGACCCGCGCAGGGAAATAGCCTTGCGCAGGATTTCCTGCAGTACGCGGCGCAGCTTTAGCAATTGCGCTGGCGTAAGGCTCGCGCTGGTACGGGCCGGGTGAATCTTCGCGCGCCACAGACTTTCGTCCGCGTAAATGTTTCCCACGCCGCGCAGCACGCTCTGATCCAGCAGCAGCGCCTTGATACGCGAGCGCCGCGCCTTGATGCGCGCGACGAATTCTTCCTCGCCCACCAACAATGGGTCCGCTCCGAACCGCTGCAACTCGCGCGCAATGGCTTCGCCCGCCAGGTAGGCGATACGCCCGAAACGCCGCGGATCGGTGTAGCGCAACTCCCGCCCATCATCGAGCGCCATCCAAACATGCGTGTGTTTCTCGTGCGCTTCATCTGCGCGGCGCGACGCCAGATTACCCGTCATGCCCAAATGCACCAGCAGTGAAGCGGCTTCCGGTTCCACGGTGGAATTTACCGCTCCAGATATCTCTGCCGCGGACAGCCGCAGCATCATGAACTTCCCGTAGCGTTCCACGGCGTCGATGCGCCGCCCCGGCAGGTGACGCTCAAGCGCCCCCGGATCGTCGATAAAATCCGTTTTGCCCAGTGCGACAGAAAGTATTTTTCTGCCCATGACGGTTTTTTGTAGCCCACGAGCTACGGTTTCAACTTCCGGAAGTTCCGGCATCAGGGAATCCTAGCAAAGTTAGGCGCAGGCAATGCGGCATGGCGATGCTGGCTGTCGCAACGGCTTGCGACTCGATGTCGGTGCGACTCTGCCACACTGCTACTTCTTCTGATAATTCGGATATGCCGGATGATTCGGAATCACCACCGGATTTTTCTTCAGCGCCTCGAGCGTCAGCTGTACTGCTCGCTCGAGTTGCGGATCGTGCCCGTTTGCCACGGACTCCGGATCGTTTTCCACTTCCACGTCCGGCGCCACGCCATGATTTTCAACTTCCCACGAACCGTGCAGCCCATAAATCGCCACACGAGGGGCCGTCACGGTACCGCCGTCGATCAACGTCGGGTAATTATAGATGCCCACGAGCCCGCCCCACGTCCGCGTACCCACGAGCGGCCCTACCTTGTCCTGTTTGAACATCCACGGCAGCGCATCGCCGCCCGAACCGGACATTTCATTGATGATCATGGTCTTCGGCCCATAAATCTGCGCCAGCGGCGAGCAGAACTTCTCGCCTTCGCGCGAAATCGCGCAGTTGCGCAGCGGTCGCTCGAGTTCATCGATGATGTAGTCGGCAATTTGCCCGCCGTGGTTGTAGCGCTCGTCGATGATCGCGCCTTGTTTGCCCACTTGCGAAAAATAAAAGCGGTTGAAATTCAGGAAGCCGCCCGTCGCGGTGTCCGGCACGTGCACATAGGCCAGCTTGCCGCCGCTAAGTTCGTCCACCTTTCGGCGGTTGTCCTCTTCCCAGGCACGATTGCGCAGGCCAGCTTCGCTGGCCACCGGCACTACGTTTACATCGCGCGCGCCCTTGCCGTCCGTGCTCGGGCCCACTTTGATGCGCACTTGCTTGCCGGCGGTATTCTCAAAGAAGCTGTACACTTCGGCGGGCGGGCGTACGTCACGACCGTTCACTTCCAGCAGGTACTCACCGGCCCTCACGTCGACGCCGGGTTGCGTCAACGGCGCCTTCAGATCAGGATTCCAGTTTTCGCCGTTGAAAATACGCGCAAAGCGGTAACGTCCATTTTCGATTTTATAGTCCGCGCCCAGGAGCCCACCGGAAACCCGTTTCGGTTCCGGTATGGCCCCGCCGCGGATGAACATATGCCCAATGGTGATCTCGCCGAGCATCTCGTCGAATAAATAATTCAAATCGCCGCGCCCGCCCAGATTTTTCAGGTACGGAGCATATTTCTTTTCCGCAGCCACGATGTTCAGTCCGTGGTGGTTGGGGTCGTACAGGAAATCCCGCTGGATGCGCCACACCTCGTGATACATCTGGTTCCACGCCGCGCGCGGATCGACGTAAATCTCCAGATTCTCCAGCTTCAGCTGGCCATCGCCAGGTTTTGCCGCCGCCGCGGTTCCGGCGATGAACCAATTGTCTCCCTGTTGGTACAGCGCTTTCTCTCCGCTCGCGGAGACAGCAAAGCTTGAGATGCCGCCAACAAATGGCTCTTCCTTGCGCGTCGTAAAGTCGAACTTGCTCACCGTCGACAGTGTCGGCTCATGGAACCGCGGAACGTCGGCCACTTCGCTGACAAACAACGTCCCGGCTTTGCCAGCATCGAGGCTCACGATATTCCCCGCCTTGATGGGCAGCGCGACGATGCGCTGGCCAATGCCGTCGAGGTCGATGACCACCTTGACGGGCTCTTCCTTTTTGTCGCCTTCGTCTTTCTTATCTTTGTCGTCGTTCTTGTCGCTGTCTTTTCCCTTGTCCACGCTCTTATCTTCTTTGCCTTTGTCGGCGTCTTTTTTGTCCGCCTCCTCTCCCTTCACTTTCTCCTCGTCGCTTTGCGGTTCCGTGGGCGAAGCATCGCCTTTCTTCAACACCGAGGCATACACATGGCGCAGCACCGGGTGCTGGTAGCTCGACAGGTCCAGCCAGCCGGACGATAGTCCGACATCCGTGCTGGTGGCAAAGAGCAGCAACTTGCCGCCCTTATCGAAAATGGGATAACGCGCGTCGCTCACGCCGTCGGTGATCTGCGCTTCCTTGCCCGTCTCCAGCGAATATACGCAAACCGCGCGCAAGTGGTTCTCCAGGAATTTCGCGTAGGTAATCCACTTACTGTCCGGCGACCACGTTCCGCCCAGCGTCGAAGAAGGATCTTCGTAGCGGTCGGTGGCCACTTTCGCCGGCGTGCCTTTGTCGACGTCCACGTACCATAAATTCAGCCGCTTATCGGTGTATAGGATTTTCTTGCTGTCCGGCGACCACAGCGGTCCATAAAAATAGGAAGGCGGATTGCCCAGATCGATCTTCTTCACCACGCCGAGCCCGGATTGACTGGTGAGATGCAGGGCGTATTCGCCGGATTCGTCGGAAAAATACGCGATCCACTTACCGTCCGGGGACCAGGCGGGATCGCGCTCGGCAACGCCCGTGGTGCGCGTAATGTTGCGAATGTCACCTTTGTCTCCCGGCACCGTCACGATGTCTCCGTGCACCTCGAATACCGCGCGCGCACCCGTAGGCGAAATCCCCGCCGCGGCAATCTTGTCTCCCAGTTTTTCGAAATGCGCTCGCGTGGATGGCAGGTCGCCCGCAATCGTTACGTTCAGCCGGCGTGATTTTCCGCTCGCCACGTCATACAGGAAAATTGCGCCGAACTGTTCGTAGACCAGCGCGTCTGGACCCGCGGACAGGGTCTTCATGTCGAGGCCTTTATTCTCGATCAACTGCTTCACGGTTTTGGTTTTCGTGTCATAGGCGAATAGCGTCACAGGGCCGTTGCGGTCGGAGAGAAAATAAACCGTGTCGCCAAACCACACCGGGCTTTGATCGTTGGAGTTATCGCGCGGCACGCGCTCGAGCGCCAGATCGCTCAACCGCACAATATAGATGGGCGTAGTCTGCCCACCCCGATAGCGCTTCCATGACGTGCCTTGCCATTGAATATTCGGAACATACGCGATGCGCGAGGCATCCGGCGAAAACCACGCATCGAAGCCGCGCCACATGGGCAACGCCTCCGCAGGACCGCCTTCGAGCGGTACGGTGTAGAGCTTCGTAAAATCCGCATACGCGTCACGGTCGGAAAGAAACAAAATCCGTTTGCCGTCCGGGGTCCATGAAACCGGCACGTCTTGCCCTGGGTGCCACGTCAAGCGTCGCGGCGTGCCGCCCCCCGCGGGCATCACGTAGACGTCGCGGTTCCCGTCATACTCGCCGGCAAACGCGATCCACTGCCCATCCGGCGAAAAAATCGGCAGTGCTTCATGGCCGCCGGTCGTCAATTGCCGTGCGTCCCCGCCTTCGCGCGACACGGTCCAGAGGTAGCCGCCGTAACTGAAGGCCACTTGTGTGCGGCTCAGCGTGGGGGCGCGCAAGAGCAAAGGTGCATCCTCGGCTGCGCGGGCCAACCCTCCAGCGAGCAACAGAAATGCCACCACGAGCGTGCAACGTACTTTCATGCCGCCTCCGCAAGTTATTGTTTGGCGATGCTAATTCTTCACGCTAGAAACGTCGCGCTAATTTCTTGGCCAAAACCCTGGTGCGCTGATCTCCCGCGCGTCCTGCTTCTCGGCGTACTTCTTCACCGCGGGCGCGATGGCCGCCGATTTGCCGATCAGCACGAACGCTAGATTTTCTTCCGGGAAATGTTTCTGAATCACCTGGCGCGCGGTCTCGAGCGTCACGGCGTCGATGCGCGCTTCCAGTCGGTTCACTTCGCTATCGTCCAGGCCGTAAAATTCATCGCTGGCGATGTGTTCGGCCAGGGCACGCGAGGTTTCGATGGTCGGGGGAAACTGCCCCTTGATGTAGCTCTTCGCCGATTCCAGTTGCTCTGCCGTGATGCCGTCTTTGTGCAGCTTGTGCAAGACATCCAGCGCCATATCGATCGCCTGCACGGTGGCGTCATTTTTCGTGAAGGTATAAATCCCGAATGGTCCGGGCGCCTTTCGCGGATCGAAGCTGGAGCGCACGCCATAGGTCAGGCCCGATTCAACGCGCATCGCTTCGTTGAGCATCGAGGTGAAGCGCCCGCCGAAGATGGTGTTCACCACGCGGATGGCCACGCGGTCCGGATCGCCGGCCGCGGTTTCCACATTGCCGATAGCGAAATATGTCTGCGAAGCATCTGGCTTGTCCACCAGTAGAAGGCGCTTGCCCTTGACTTGTTGCGCCACGGGAATCGCCGCAGATGCGACCGACTTCCCGGCCCAAGTACCGAACGTTTCGTCCAGCTTCTTGCGCAATTCGACCGCGTTGAATTCTCCCGCTACCGCCAGGATGGTATTTCCTGGTGTGTAATTCGCCTCGTAGAAGCCTTCGACATTGTCGCGCGAGATTTTCTTCAGTGAGACTTCGTCGCCGCTCTCCGGCCGGCCATATCCGCGTCCGTCATATAGGTATCCGTAGTAATACGTGCTCAGCACCTGCGGCGGGTCGTCTTTCGCGCCTTTCACAGCGTCGAGAGTTTGCGCCAGCGATTTGTCCACTTCGGCCTGCGGAAAGGTCGGATGCAGCAGGCCGTCGGCGAACAGTTCCAAGCCCTCATCCAGGTCCTTGGTGAGGAATTCCGCTATGACAGTAGTGTAATCCGCGCCTGCGCCCGCCTCGAAGGAGCCGCCGATATAGTCAAGATCCGTCGCGAATTGCTGGGCGGAGCGCTTTTTCGTGCCCTTGCGCAGCAGCGATGCGGTTTGCGACGCCAAGCCTTCCTGTCCTAGGGGATCTGCCGCCGCGCCGCTCTTCACCAGGGCCGCGAAACTCACGATAGGGACGCCGTGTTTTTCCATCAGCAACACGGTGAGACCATTTTTCAGCACGATTTTCTCGTGTGGCGGCAATTTGATGGTCTGTGCTCCGCTTGCCGCGCTCAGCAATGCCACCATCGCCATTGCAGCAGAGGCGCGAACTACATGCGTAGCTAGCTTCATGGCTTCACCGCCTCTTGCGTCTCAGGCAGCAGTGTCGCCACCGTTNNTGGTAGAACTCCATGAGCCGGATATTCTTGGCCTTCTCGAGTTCCTGATCGCTGATGGGAGCGGACTTGATACGTTCCAATTCTTCGTAAATAGTTCGCTCGCAAAGTTGCGGATCAACGCCTTGACGGGGCTGCGCGAAGACGATATCCAGCGTGGGATCGAAGGCCGGCTCCGAGTAGGATTCCACGTCCAGCGCAACCTGGTCCTTGTCTACGAGGCGCTGGTACATACGCGAACTTTCGCCGTGATACAAAACCGTGCTGAGAATATTGAGCGCATAAAAATCCTTGCTGTTCGTTTGCGGCACGTGATAGCCGATCATTAGCATTGGCAGCTGCGCAGGCTTGCGTACCACCAGGCGGCGTTCGCCAAGTTGTTCCGGTTCCACGGTGGTCACCGGAGGGGGTGGCGCGTGCGCAGGAATCGGCTCGATGTATTTTTCGCAGAGCGCGAACACTTCCTCCGGCGAAACATCGCCAACCACAACCATGGTGGCGTTGCTCGGCGAATAGCCCATCGCGAAGTGATGTTTCAAGTCGTCGAGCGTCCATTGCTGGATATCGCTCATCCAGCCGATCACTGGCCATTGGTAGGTGTGCGCGATGAATGCAGTGGCCCATAGTTGCTCGTCCAGCACGCCGGCGTTCTCGTTGTCCACACTAAGCCGCCGTTCGGAAGCCACCACTTCGCGCTCGGACTTAATCTTCGCCGGATCGAAGGTGAGATTTTCGATACGGTCGGCTTCGATGTCGAAGATCAAGGGCATTGTGGAACGTGGAAACCAATCCTGATACACGGTGACGTCGCGGGTGGTGTAGGCGTTGTTCGAGCCACCGTGCGCTTCCATCACCCTGTCCAGGTCGCCGGGGCCGTATTTCTTGGCCCCGTTGAACATCATGTGCTCGAAAAAGTGCGACAGGCCGGTGGTGCCGGGGCGTTCGTTGCGCGAACCGATGCGGTAGAAAATGTACAGCGCCACGTTGGGGATGCTGTGGTCAGACTGCACGAGGACCTTCATTCCGTTCTTCAGCGTTTTCGTGGCCACGGGAAACTGCGCTTCTTGCGCCACGGCCGGAGCGCCACAGACTGCAACGAAGTACAGCAGCAGCGCTTTTGCGAGCCAGTTCCTCTTCATTGATTCACCTTTTTTCTGATTCGGAAACTCGCCCGCCACCCGGCGCGAACTGAGGTGTAAGACGTACGAGACCGTCAAAATGTTTACGTCACGAGATGCGGATGCCTCATTCCTCCAAGCGGGCCGATGGGCTCTCTGATCCTACGGCAGCAGCGCGAAGACGCGCACTGGGCCGCCGGAGCCGCCTTCCAGCTTGATGGGCGCCACAATAAGGTACGCGCCCTTCTCCGGAAG
>PMOV01000005.1 GCA_003161195.1 Acidobacteriota bacterium
TTGGGCTATCTCGCCACATCAGCGGCACCTGCTCTTTGCGGGAATTAAACTGGTACTCCTCCGAGAACATCTTGCGAGGTACATCCGACAGCGTCGAAGGCGATCCCTACACTCTATGGATCAATGTCCCTCCTGGATTCAGCCTCCGGAGGGTAAAAGCGGTTTCGGAAAACGTGGGAATTCCTATCGAAAAAGAATTCGATGGCAGCTCTCTGAAGATTCGCTTCCAAGGAGTGGCCAAGCCAGTTCAGTGGGAAATCAAGTTCACGAAACACTAGGCTATTTTCCGTCTTGATGCCGCTGGACAATCCCCTGTGCTATTCAAAGACTCTCCACATTGCGACCGAAACGAGCGTGGTCGCCGCCCTGTTCTAGGGAAGAACGGGAAGAATGAGGGCAGAAGGATGCGCGCGATCGTGAAGTATGGAGTTGGTGGCAACGGCCATTTTGGAGGAGTTCGCGGCGGACTCGCCAGTGTTCAGATTGCGGTCGAAACGCGGGAAATTGCTGCTCGAAATTTCCAAGCGAAGACGATGGCCGGAGCGGAACAGGTTGCTGGTGGCCAACAGATCGATGGTGAGCGGATAGACTTGGCCGGGAACGAGCGGCGTGGGAGATTCCTGGGAGCTACGATAACTGGCGCGAAGAATGCCTTCGGTGATGTTTATGGCCGAACCATTGGGAAAGACATCGACAAGTTTGGCGGTGAAATCAGTATCCACGGCGGAGGAAGAAGCGAAGAAGTCGAGCTGGACTGGGCCGGTCACTTCGATGTCGTGCTCGAGGGGTGCGGTGGAAAAGACTAGAACGTCGTCGCGCAGTTCGACGGCGCTTTGGTTGAAAGGGCCGGGAGCGAGGTGCTCACTGTCGCAGCAGAGCGGTCCACCGACGGTGGGGACAGGATTGGCGGGATCGTAAAGGAATTTGTCCACGGGTTCGTCGACGGGTGGGGAGGTGGATAGAACGCCAGCACCCTTCGAGGAGTTGGCCGGAGATGGCGCATGAAGGAAATATTTGGTGGGCCGGGCGCGGAGGAGAGGCCAGTTGTCTTCAGAGCGCCACTGGTTCAGGCCCATGACAAAAATCTTCACGGGCTTGGGGTTGGCGAATTCATTTTGCACGCCCTTAAAGAGAAAATCATACCAACTGAGCGTAGTCTCGCCTTCGTCGAATTGGTCGGCTTGGGGGCCGAAGTCGAGTTCACCGACATGGCGCGGGCCCCCGGCGTGGCCGCCAATAATGACGAGGAGGCGCTGGCCGTCACGGGCTTCTGCGGTGGCGGCGTGAGATTTCAGACCAACATAGTTACGCAGCGAGCCGCCGAGAAAAATGTCGTACCAGGCAGCGATGTGCAAAGCCGGCACGCGAATATCCGAGTAGCGACTTTCGATGGCGATGCTCTTCCAATACTCGTCGTAGTTGGGATGCGCGAGCCAACCGAGGAAATAGGGCGCAAGAACGGACGTGGTGGTGGCAGAAGCGGGAGTGGGGAGACTGAAAACGGGATAACTGGAGAGTGGGAGCGTGTTTTCCGACCTGCGGGCGTTGGAGAATTTTCGGATTTCGCGATCGAGGCTGTCTTGTGCGAGACCGGAGGTCCACGATTCGTTGAACCACTGCTCAAAAGCTCCGCCCTGATAGGTCCAGCCATCGTGATAGTTGCTGGCGGTGACAACGGGACAAATACCAGCGAGGTGGGGTGGGTGAGCGGTGGCCGCGAGCATCTGCGTGGCGCCGACGTAGGAGCCGCCGAACATGCCAACTCTTCCGTCCGAGTATGGAAGCGACCCCGCCCATTCAACGGTATCGTAACCGTCTTCGGCCTCGTGGATGAAGGGACGCCATTCCCCTTCGGAAGTGTAGCGGCCACGAACGTCCTGAAGGACAACGACGTAGCCGCGCATCGCAGCTTTGCGGGCGAATTCGAATCCCCAGCCGTGTTTATCGTAAGGAGTGCGCTGCAGCAGGATAGGAAATTTTCCAACGACATCTGGACGATAAATATCGGCGCGAAGCGTGACGCCATCCCGCATTTGGACGGGGACGTCTCTCTCAATTTTAATGGTGTATGGTTCAGCGGCAACCAGCGGCGCGAGAAGAAAGAGGGAAAAAATAAATAATGTGGCAGTCCGGCTAAACAGCCAATTCGTGTAAATCAAGATTTCTCCTGACGGGCCGATCCGAAGGTGCACATCGACCTGGCTTGGCAAACCAACCCGTGAGCGAGGACTTACGCCCGAAGCTCGAATGCTTGAAAATCCCAGGGTTGGAGAGGTAGAAGCACATTGCCGTCTAGAACAGGAATGCGTTGACCGGTTACGCGATCGAAGAGCAATCCAGCCTCCACATCCTGCGGGAATCTTAGTCCGATGGTACGCGCGGCGTTTGAATCGTTGCCTACGGTAAGAACCCTCGGCAGAGACTCAAACAGTTGGGATTGGCCCGAGTCGCAGAGCACATCACTGGCGGACATTTGCGCGTCGCAAATTTCCGGGTACATGTCGTAGTAGGAGCGCACGCGACGGGCGAGGGCGGCGAGCTGCTCGTGGCTCTCCTGTTCAACGAAGACGCGGTAGCCCTGAACAGCGTTCCAGAGGAGAGGTTTCTCGACCGGCCAACGTGGGGCGCCCTCGGCGTGGGGTTGCATGCCGTCGGCTTCGAAGGCGCGCATTTCCGGATGCAGAAAGCGAAGCAGAGGCACGGTGAAGGTCATGCGAGACCAGGCGTGGCCGTGGGACAGGGAGCCGTCGATGAATTCACGGGCTAAGTCGCCCACGCCTTCGCACAGCAGGATGATGTCGGGGTTTACTTTGTCTACTTCCTCGCGGACGCGCGCCAGGACGCGGCGAATGCCCCAGTTCCAGATGTCCGGTTGAGGGGAATGCTGGTGCCGAGGATTGAAGCACCGATGATTATCCGTGGCGAGCATGGAATCCATAAAGAAACCGTCGACGCCGGTGGTGCGGACAACGTCAGCGAGGGTGCGGGCGAACCAGTCTTGCCACCCAGGTTCGGCCGGACACATATCGAAGAAACCGCGATAGTTTTCGGTGAGTTTGCCGTCGGCATCCATGAGAGCCCAATCGCGAGCGTGAGAGCGGCCGATGCGGGAGCGCTTCCAAACGATTAGGCCTTCGACATAGAAGAGAACGTGGCCGCCTTGCCGGTGCGCGGCCTGGACGCCTTTCTGGACCGCGTCCCAACTGCCAAGGTTGGCGGCGGGATAAAAATAATCGCCGCGATTGAGAAAGTTTTCCGTGGTACCGAGGATTTCGGGTTCGGAGAAGCCCGGGAGAGACATCATGTCGCTGCCGAGTGCGTGGCGTTCTTCGAGGAGCAGTGGGAGATCGTAGAGGCTCATGCCGGAATGGACCAAGCGGTTGGGCATTTCTTCGGAGAGGACGGTGGTTTCTTGATACCACTTGGCGGGGGATCGGCGAAAGGGCAGGTGCTGTCGTTTTTCGCGGAGCCAAAGAGCGCCTTGCTTCCAGGCGCCGGTATAGAGGTAGGTATAGACGGGGCCAAGGTCGAGGCTATCGCCGAGTTTGGTGAGCGGGAGTGGAGTGGGAGCTTCCGCTTGGTCGTATTCGGCTTGGCCACCGAAGCGCGAGGCACCAAGAAAGAGGCGACGATGACGCCAGCCAGCGTAGGGGCCGGCGGCGCCGGGGGGCATGTCACGAGCAGCGTCCTCGTCAACGGGCAGAGGGAACCGGTTGGCGACTACGGCGCTCCGCTGCGAACAACCTCCGGGGTCAGCGGCGTAGTCGGCACGATTGTCTTCGAGCATGGCCAAGCCATGGCCAGCGCCTTCGATGAGATAGACGGGGGAGGAGAGGCCGCCGATGTAGGTGGAGCTGTAATTGAGGGCGGCGGTAGGCCCTTTTTCAGATCCGGAGAGTTCGCCGGCAATCAGCCGATCTTTAGCGGCAGAATCGAAACAAATGCGGGAGAGCAACGGGAAGTAGCAATCGATCTCGGTATCGTCTGGACCGTTCCAAATCAACTGGCCGCGCCACGAGATGACATCGCCCTCCACGGAGACTTCCATGCCGAACTGCATGGGAACCTTGGGATGATGGAAATAGCCGAGGAAGCGACTGGAGGTGTGATCGCTGCTGGTGAGGTTGAAAGAGTCGAGATCGTAGGTACCTTGATGGGTGCCGCTCCAGATGACCAGCGCCAAAGGATTGCCGATGGGTCCCGGACCAGATTGAACGAGAGCGCTGTCGGTGTAAAGGATGGCGGGATGATGTTGCTGCTGGATTTGTTCGAGCTTGAGGGACTTTTCCGTAAGGCGGAAGAAAACACTGACGGGGCCATCGCTAAGATGCAGAGAGGAGCTTGCGTCTGGCGGCGTGGCGGAGAGGAGTTGCGAATGAGAGCAGAGGCCCAGGGCTGCGCCAGAGACAAGGCGCAGCATATCCCTGCGATTCATGGCGAAAGTCATATGGTCATGGTAACAGTTGCGCCGGGTCCGATTTTTGTTCGCACGGAAGATTATCGCGGCGCGGACCGACTTTTCTATAAGAGAAGCTGAAATAATTCTTAGACAAATAGCATGGGCACTTTTTATAAGAATGGAGATGATTCACAGGTTCATCGGAGGAAAGCAAATGCTATACTCGCGCGGAATGAATGCTACGAGATTTTTTAAAAAGTTCATAAATCTTCGGGCCGGTGCGTTCAGGGCTACGAAATGAGCGTACGAAAAATGAAAACNNGTTCCAGTGTCATGTGAGTGAGGACCTCGTTAAATCGGTGGCCGATGCGCTGGTGACCAGCGGGATGAAAGATGCCGGTTACACGTACGTGGTCATCGATGACTGTTGGCAAGTGAGCCGCGATGAAAGTGGGAATATTCTGGCGGATGCCAAGCTCTTCCCTTCCGGTATAAAGGCGCTGGCCGATTATGTGCACGCGAAGGGATTGAAGTTTGGAATCTACTCCGATGCCGGAACACAGACCTGCGGAGGACGGCCGGCGAGCCAGGGGCACGAGTTCCAAGACGCGCGGAGCTACGCGAGTTGGGGCGTCGATTATCTGAAATACGATTGGTGCAACACGGGAACGCGCAATGCGGAGGAAGCGTACGCAACGATGAACGCGGCGTTGTTAGGGACTGGCCGTCCCATCGTGTTTAGTATTTGCGAATGGGGAACAGCCAAGCCATGGCTGTGGGCGAAAGGGATCGGTAATTTGTGGCGGACCACGGGCGACATCCATGATTGCTGGGACTGCAAGACAGAGTACGAGAGCGGGTTGGTGTTATTGCTGGACAAAAATGCGGGATTGGAGTCGTTCGCGGGGCCCGGACACTGGAACGATCCGGACATGTTAGAGGTCGGAAACGGCGGGATGACGACGGCGGAGTATCAAGCACATTTTAGCTTGTGGGCCATGCTCGCGGCCCCGCTGATGGCAGGCAACGATATTCGATCAATGTCGTCCGAAACTCGAGAGATTTTGACCAACGCGGAGGTGATCGCCGTCGATCAAGACGCGCTCGGGCAACAGGGGCGGCGCATTCAGAAAAATGGGGAACAAGAGATATGGTCGCGGCCGTTGGCAGACGGGGGGCGAGCAGTCATTTTGTTCAACCGCGGAAACGAGCCGGCGGTTATGAGCGTGAATTGGGAGTTGATCGGGTATCCCGGACATGTAGCGGCGAAAGTGCGGGACTTGTGGGAGCACCAAGACCTCGGATCCTTTCACGACAGGTATACGGGTACGGTGGGGCCGCGCTCTGTAATTATGCTGAAAATCCTGCCCTGAATGGCGTCGCGCAAGCCGTATCGGTTTTGAACTATTCAGTCCCGGCCAGGGGGTGCAGCACTCGGCTTACTTCCCCACTGCTTGTTGGGGTTAGGACCCATGTGGAATATCAGGAAGCCGCCTTGCGCAATGTCTTTATGGCTGATCCAAGGATGGTCTAAGGATTGGCCATTGAGTTCAGCGGATTGAATATATTTGTTGCGGGCCGAACCTTGGCGAGCGACGATGCGGAAAAACTTGCCATGACCAAGATTGATGCGGATGTCGTTGAAGATGGGGCTGCCAATATCGTAGATGGGGCGGCCTGGGGAAACCGGATAAAAGCCCATGGCCGAAAACACATACCAGGATGACATGGCGCCGTTGTCGTCATCACCCGGGATTCCCAAGGGCTCATCTGAAAACCATGCGCGCATTATAGCTCTGACCCGTTTCTGCGTTTTCCATGGCTGGCCTGCGTAGTTGTAGAGATACGGGATGTGAAAGGCGGGCTCATTGCCTTGAGGATACTGGCCCATGAGGCCAGTCGAGTCCGGGAATTGCGAGAGAAATACAAACTTGAGTTGGCCATCGAAGCCATCATTAAATAAGTCGTCCAAGCGAGCGATAAATTTATCGCCGCCTCCCATCAGTGTGATGAGGCCCGCGACATCATGCTGGACTTGGAAGGAATACACGAGACTATTGCATTCCGTGAAGTAATCACGTCCGGCCTGACCGCCGGACCATTTCGGGTCGAAGTCGGCGACGAACGTGCCATCGGAGGCGCGCGGAGCCATAAAACCGGTGGCTGGGTTGAAGACATTACGATAGTTCAAGGCTCGCTGTGCAAAATACGCGGCGTCCGCTGTTTTGCCCAAGGCCCGGGCGAGTTGCGCAATATTCCAATCGTCGTAGGAAGTCTCGAGGGTCACGGACACGGCCTGGCGGCGCATTTCGGGGTTCACCTCCGGGACGAACTCCTTCTGGCCTTTGGCAAGCGCTGGGAAATACCCTTTCTCAAAGTAGAACTTTTCGAGTTCCGAAACCCCTTGTCGACGGTCTGGAAGCATTGTGGCTTCGAAGGCATTTTTGCGGAGTCCTTCGTAGGCTTTCTGCAAATCGAAATCGCGGAAGCCTTTGAAATAGCTATCGGCAAATAGCGCAGCGGCATGGTTGCCGATCATGTAAGCCAAATCACCCTGCATATATGGGAAATGGGGCATCCACCCGGACTGCTCATACATAATTACGTAGGAGCGGAGAATGTCGTCCTGGCGCTCTGGCTCGATGATGGTTTGCAATGGATGGCGGGAGCGGTAGGTGTCCCAAAGGTTGTCCTCGATGTAGAAATGGCGTCCCGCCGCCTGGTGGACAGAATGATCGTAAGGGCCGAAGTAGCGGTCACCTTCCGTGATGTCTTTCATGTACTGCAGCGAACGATAGAGGGCGGTATAGAAAATCGTTTGTTGTTTGACACTGCCGCCACCCTTAACGAAAATGCGACTCAGAGCATCGTTCCACTCGGAACGGGCCTGCGTTTTTGCAGCGGTAAAATTCCAATTGGGAATTTGTGCGCGTAAATTTTGTTTGGCTTGTGCGGCATCGATATAGGAGAAGCCCATCCGGGCTTCCAGAACATCTTGATGGGAATCACCCGTAAATGTAAGTCCCGTAGGCTGCTCCCCGGAGGGAAGCAGCCCGGCAGCTGTTTTTGAAGGTTGAAACGTGGCAGGGGGCAAGAGAGCTTTTGAAAACTCCGTATAGAGATAGGTGCGGACTCCGGAACTGTCGTCGGTACTTTCGAAGGCGGTCGGGGAGACCACTTGGTATTTGGCGGAGCCACGGGAAGTAACGAATAAATTTGCCGGAAGACCTCTCGGGAAGTGGAAGCGAAAATAAGCGCAATTCTTGGAAGCCGTGTATTCGACATGGACGTCGTAGCGGTCGAGCAGATAGGAAGCATAGTAGGGAGTGACGATTTCCTTATCGTGGTCAATTTCAGAGGCGTAGTCGCTAGCAAGGTCGCCCGGGGATCCTGTGGCGGCCATCAACACCCAGGTGGCTGCTGAAAATCCATAAATCTTGCCAGCGACGTAAATGTCAGTAACGCCCGCGTCCGCAACCGGAGCGATCTGCACCACGCCGTGGGGACGCTGAACGTCAGGAGGTACGGAGGTAAGCAGGTGACCGACCCCGCCGATGTTGGGGTTTACGTAATCGACTGGGGATTGAGAAGCAGCCGGCCGGAACGCCTGGCTTGCGCGGGTGGCAACCGATTGTGCGGCGGTCGAGAGCGCACAGGAGCAAATGCAAACGATTAGAGCGGTCGCCAGATACAGCGGACGCCTTCCAGGCGACAACCAGCGTGCGATATTGGCAAGAAGAGGCGAAGGTACTCCAATTTCGACAGTGAGTTCCGTACGCCAGCACGAAGGCACCTCCCTCGACGTTGCGCAGTGCCACCCGTGCTGGCTGGCTGCACCGTAGCAAAGCCCGCTAATAGATTCTGTAAGAATGGCGGCGTTTTTTCTGACGAAATTACTAATGCCGAATCGGGGGTCGTGGCCCTCAATTGGGAGATTGCAAAGCGGCGCGCATCTTGCGGGCCGTGGGATTGGCCGGATCTTCGAGCAAAGCAAGATCTATTTCGTGCAGAGCTTGCACGGGTTGTTGGTCTTTGTACAGGGCTTCCGCGAGCATAAGGTGGGTCTCCGTGTGCACGCCGGGGAGAAGATCAGCTTGCTGAAGCTCTGCGATGGCGTCCTTGAAATTGGACTGCTCGATGAAAGAGGCGGCTATTCCCATGCGAGCCTCGAGCAGCAAAGGATCGAGATCCCTGGCGGAAACAAGTTCTGCTCTGGCCTCCCGCCATTGCCGCTTCTTGAGCAGGACTTTCCCCAAGGCCAAAAGGCCGGATGGCGATGAAGCATTTGTTTGTAAATAATGACGGAAATCACCTTCCGCCAGGTCTAGCGACCCCATGCCGAGACTGGCCAGACCTAACCCATACCATGCGGAATCCACGCCGGGATGCTCGCGGAGCAATTGCGTGTATTGCTCCGCAGCCTCGGCGTACTTTTTCTGCCGTTGGAGAAGAGTGGCCTTGCGCAAGAGATCGGCGATGTAGTTGCCTTCGTGCTTGGCGGCGAGATCGGAGGCCGAGAGGTTTTCGATCTCCGCAGCACAGCGCTTGGCTTTCTCCGTTTGGCCGCGCTGCTCGTAAATTTTTAGTAGAAGATTGAGGCTGGAGATTCTACGACTCTCGTCGCGGAGGCAAACTTCCAAATCCTTTTCCGCAGGGTCCCACATTCCGAGCTTGATGTAGCTAAGGGCGCGGCCGGAATATGCGTCCAAGAAGGAACTGTCCTCCTCGATCGCACTCGAGTAATGGGTGAGACCTTGGGAATAGTTCCCGTTCGAACGACAAAATTCCGCGAAACGGAAGTCGATTTCCGGATTGCGACGGGCGGCGTGACGATTCAGATCGGCGGCCGCTTGGAATTCTCGCTGAGCCCCGTCGAAATCGGATCTTAGCGCTAACGCGGATGCCAGGCCGGAATGGGCCAGGGCGTTGCCAGGTTCGAGGGCGATGGCGCGGGCGAATTCCGAGCCGGCTGTGGAACCATTGCTTCGCAAATGAAGATCTCCGAGGCGCACCCATACGGATGCATCGTTCGGGGCATAATGGGTGCAACGAACGAGGAGCGGCTCCGCTTGTTCAGGTTGGCCAAGTTTTTCGGAAAGTTGGGAATAGAAGGTGAGAATAGCTATGGAACGAGGGGAGAGGGCCAGGACTCGCGATAGCACTTCGCTGGCATCGCCGGGTAAGTGAAGTTCCAGCAGGATTTGGGCATGTAAAATTGCGGCTTCCTCAGTTAGGGGGTGCAATGCGCGATAACGAACGACGGATTGTTCCGCTGCAGGCCAATTGTTCCGTTGAGCAAAGCAAATTGCACGGTGCAGCTCGTCTTCTGGCAAGGCGGAAAGTTGAGTGCAGTCCGTTTGCTGGGGCTGGGCGGGCAACGCTGGGGCGAATAGCATCGCGAGGCACAAAAAAGACGGGAACTGGGCGCGAGGCTCCATGCGGAAAACAAAGATAGTGGCGAGCAAACAAGCAAATCTATAAGAAAACGACAATCGGCTTGTCATCTGCGGGAAGCCAAATAAGAATTGCGCGCGAAATTTTCACAGAAACAAGAAGACGCAACGTCTATGGTTAAGGATTGGCAATCGGTACCGGGAATGTGAACGGGAATATTCTAACCTCCGACACGCAAAAGGAAGCTCGCTTCTAAGGAGAATCCATTGCTTTCATGTTTTACCCGACGCTACACGGCTAAATTCCTGTGGAGCGCGCTGCTTTTGTGGCCGATCACCTGCGGAGCCCAAACCGTGGGAACGCCTGCCCCGCCGCTGTATCTCGATCCTGATGCGCCGACAGATAAGCGCGTTGACGATTTGGTTTCGCGCATGACGCCGGACGAAAAGCTGTCGCAATTGGTGGAGGTGGCGGCCGGCATCCCGCGCCTGAACGTGCCGCCATATCTGTGGGCCAATGAAGCGCTGCACGGAATCGCGAACGGGACGGCGACGGTGTTCCCGGAACCGATCGGGTTGGCAGCGACCTTCGACACGAAATTGATCTTCGATATTGGCGAAGCGATCGGGACCGAGGGCAGAGCGAAATATCACGAGGCGGTGCGCCAGGGGGATTGGAAGAAAATCGGACTGGATTTCTGGGCGCCAAATATCAATATTTTTAGAGATCCGCGCTGGGGCCGCGGGCAGGAGACCTACGGCGAAGACCCATTTTTGACGGCACAGATGGCCGTGGCCTATGTTCAGGGGATGCAAGGAAGCGACCCGCACTATTTCCGGGTGATTGCCACGCCAAAGCATTTTGCGGTGCACAGCGGACCCGAGCCTGCCCGTCATAGTATCAACGTGGTGGTTTCAAAACACGACGAAGAGGATACGTATCTACCGGCGTTTCGGGCGGCCATCGTCGAAGGTTACGCGGGGTCGGTAATGTGCGCATATAACCGCATCAACGGCGAACCGGCGTGCGCGAACACTTTTTTGCTCCAGGATGAGCTACGTGAGAAATGGAAGTTTTCCGGGTACGTAGTGTCTGATTGTGATTCCGTGGCGGATATGCAGCAGGGGCATCATTACACGAAGACCATGGAGGAGGCGGCGGCTATTTCCATGCAGCGCGGGACGGACCTGGATTGCGACATTCCAGGGACGGACTATTCGAAGTACGCAGATGCGTTCAAGGCGGGATTACTGGATTCAGCCACACTCGATCGAACGGTGAAGCGATTGATGGCGGCGCGCTTTGCGCTAGGGCTCTTCGACCCGCCGGAGCGGGTTGCCTACAGCGCAATTTCCGCCTCTGAGAATGACAGCGCTGCGCACCGGCAATTGGCGTTGAAGGCTGCAGAAGAGTCGATGGTTTTGCTGAAGAATGACGGGACATTACCTCTGGCCGCCAGCATCAAGCGAATTGCGGTGGTAGGCCCTTTGGCGGACCAAGTCCGCGTCTTGGAAGGAAACTACAATGGCACACCATCGCGGACTACTACCGTGCTGCAAGGGATAGAGAAAGAATTTGTAGGGAGGGAGATAACATTTGCGCCGGGTACACAGTTTCTGCGCAGCGCCGACGCCATACCCACGAAGGTGCTTACGGCCGGCGACGGCAAACCGGGCCTACAGGCGGAATATTTCAAAGGACGCGATCTCGCTGGACCGCCGGCATTGCGCAGACTGGATGCGCAGGTGGATTTTGACTTTACGGGTGCAGATCTGGTTCCTGAAGTCGGTAAGGAAAACTTTTCCGTGCGCTGGAAAGGCTATTTGACGCCGGAGAAGTCTGGTGAATACCAGATCGGAACCATCGCTGACGACGGCTACCGGCTGCGCCTGGACGGCAGAATGGTCATGGAGGATTGGACCACGCACGGGGCTTCGCCGAATTTGAAATCGGTGGTCCTCGAGAAAGGCCGTCGGTACGCGATTGAGCTCGAATATTTTCAGGGAGAAGGCGGGGCTGTCGCGAAACTGGTTTGGACCCTTCCCGGACCGAATCCCTTGGAGTCGGCAATCGCAGCGGCCAGAAACTCGGATGTAGTCATCGCGGTGGTGGGGATTACGTCAGACCTAGAAGGCGAAGAGAATGGCGTGAACCAAGAGGGCTTTAAGGGCGGTGATCGGACCAGCCTTGAATTGCCTGCGGAGGAGGGCCACTTATTGGAGGCTGTGGCCGAAACGGGAAAGCCATTAGTGGTGGTACTTTTGAATGGGAGCGCCTTGGCGGTGCGATGGGCCAGCTCCCATGCCAATGCGATTTTAGAAAGCTGGTATCCGGGAGAAGAGGGCGGGTTGGCGGTTGCAGAGACATTGCAGGGACGAAATAACCCCTCCGGTCGTTTGCCGGTGACGTTCTATTCGGGGGTAGAACAACTGCCAGCATTTGAAGATTATTCCATGAAGGGTCGAACGTATCGATATTTTGAAGGTGTGCCGATTTACACTTTTGGCGACGGACTGAGTTATTCGAAGTTCGTCTATGGCAAGACACGGGTACGCAAACCCACAATCACGGCTGGGCGGCCCCTGCAGGTGGATACGGAGGTGCGAAATATTTCAGCGCGTGACGGCGACGAGGTCGTAGAAGTGTATATAACGTTCTCGGGGCAGCCGGGTGCGCCCACGAAGGCGTTGCGCGCATTTACGAGAATCCACTTAACGGCAGGCGCTTCGCAGAAGGTATCTTTCACGCTGAGCCCCCGGGACCTGAGCTTTGTAAATGAAGCTGGAGACCGCATGGTACAAGGAGGGGGGTATAGCATTAGCGTTGGAGGTTCGCAGCCAGGAGGCGCCGCAGGTACTGTGGAACGCAAGTTTACCATCGTGGGAACAATGACACTTCCGGAATGAAATTTAAGTATTGACAATGCCTGGCACCAGGCACTTCAAAATGGTGCCCGGTTGGTCGTCAGTTTTCTCTAGGTGCCGAAGTGGTGTGCAACATGGCGTGAATTGCTTCGCGGAGAACCTCAGGCTCGAAAACCTGCTTCCAATCCGGGCGGATGATTTTTTCCGTGCCCCAAGAGATGGCAATTTTAGCGGCGTCCGAGAACGGCGCTTTTTCCGCGCCAAATGCGATGGCCAGCGCGATGCGCGCATGTCCAGCCATAAAGGCCTCGGCAGCAGCGGCGGGTACGCCCTTTTCTAAAACAAGGTCGAGCGAATCCTTCATAAGGCAAGCTAAGGTAGCCACCACGATTTCAGACATCGCCGGTTCGAGCACGGCGGCTTGTTCCGGGGTCACCCGATGGGCGGTCTTAACCGGAGCAAACATAGCCTTGCTGAGCTCAATTCCCTCCTGGAATTTTAGTTCGGAGCCGCAGAACAAGGAAACCAAGATATCTTGAACGGCGATGCCACCGAAGTAATCGTGGCGGGCCTCGACGGTGCTTTGCTCCGTGAAAAATGGCGGATGACACGGATGGGTGAGCATGAACGTCAGACCATTAGGTTCCGGTAGATCGTTCACATAGGCAGCGGCAGCGTCTAGCATGATCAGAGCAGCGGAGCGCTTCATTTGCGGCGTAATTTGCCGAGCGATGCGGCCGATCAGGGCATCGGGTACAGCTAAGACCACGAAATCGGCTTGTGGGAGTGCGATGTCGAGAGAAGTGACGCGAAAACCGGCCGTTTCTAAAGCGCCCGCTTTCCGCGGGTCCGTTTCGCAGAGACAAATCTCATAACGCCGCTCGGCGCCAAGCTTATCCGCCGCGCGCATGCCCATTTTCCCTCCTGCCCCGATGATCGCCACAACTTGGTTCATGAACTTGGTCCTTCCTGCCGCGGCAAAGCCGATTTTAGGAGTTTCAATGTGGCAAATATTGGCGCAAGTACCGGACACTTTCTTCAGCCCAAGCGCGTTCCAGCGCTACGGTGGCCTCGATTTCAGGCTGTTGCGGTGGCCAAAGTTCGAGAATGGCGTTGGGATCGGCTCCAGCGGCCTGAAGTTGCGCAAAAATCCACAGAAAGTCCACCTGGCCTTTACCGGCGGGTCGGCCCTCGACCACGAAACCCATGCGGTGCCATAGGCGATCGACTACAAAATCTTTCGCGTGAAAACTCAGGACGTACGGAGCCAGCACCTCGACTACTTCCCGCGTGCCCTCCAGCACCGCCAAAGAATTCGCAGTATCCAACGTGACCCCAATCCAAGGACTGTCGAGTTCGTGCATCAATCGGGACAATTGCCGAGCCGGAATATTTCCGTTCTCAATTGCCAACCGAACATTATTGTTTTCTAGTTCGGGCAAGAGGCGCCGTAACTCGCTCACAATCTCGAAGATCTCGGGGGCCCTGCCAACCTCGAAATCGGGAGCCGTTCGCAATATGTTGGAGGAGAGCTTGCGAGCCAGGGAAATGTGCTTTTGCAAATGGCTGGCCGCTAGGCCGCGCGTGCCACACTCGAGCTGAATGTTGTTTGCAAGAGCTTGCTCCCGCAGGCGAGCGAGCTCGTATTCGGCAAGCAGGTCGATTGGCAAATTGGGCCCGAACTGGACTACCCCGACTCCCAATTCGCGAGCGCAAGCCAGAACCGAGAAAGCATCCATCCGGTTGCGGTGTTCTGCGCCGGGGAAACCGATGGACCACATCAAGGCGTGGGTGCCAAGGCCTAGGCGCATGAGGACCTCGCGGCATTATCAATCTCAAATCTGTAGTTGCCAGTTGGGGGCGCGCTTTTCATATCGCTGGGAGGAAATCCAACGTAGCGACCGCGAAAGGCGGCAAGGCCGTTTCGATTTCCGGTGATGGAATTCCCGCGTGCATCCTGCGCACATCGCGAAATTGCTCGGGGAGTGAGATGGCCTCAACTGCGGTGTCTTCACTCAGCATGCGATAACGAACGGAATCCGGGGGCGGCACACCTTGCACGCGAACCCGCTGTGTTCGGGCGGAAAGATTTGCGAGCATGACACGCGTTCGGCCGTTCTTTTGCAGGGCCACACCATCAAAATCCGTAGGATTCGATGAACTGGTCGAAAGAGTTTCTCCACCATCAAATTCGCAAAAGTCGCTCAAGACATGGAAAAGCGGAAAAACTGTTCCGGGAACGGACGGGAATTGCCTCGGAAGCGCGGAAGGTTCTTGGGTGGCTAACACGCCCTTCGCACCGCTGGTCTCATAGTACGTCGCACTGCTAGCACCGGCTTGAGAAATGTTCTTGAGGCTAGCAACGGTCCAAGCCGCACCAAACAGCGAGGACTGCCGCGGATCGCGAGTGCTGGACAGGTAAGCGGAAGAGTCGGAGGCTGGTGAGTGGGAAAAGTAACGCGGTTTTAGCGATATCGGGCTAATGTGCACCGGCAAGCCATTGCTTAAATCACGCGCGGCGCAGACCACCTGGTATTGCATAGGAAGGCTTTGAACAAGCGTTTCATGGTCGTCCGTATGGACCTGCGGATTCATGGAAAATGTCACAAAGTCGAGCAGATCCACCGGGAGCGGATAACGGTTCAGTTCGGCGAAATCTTCATCCGTACCACCGCCGAATTCCGCGCCAGGAGCGAGCTGGAAGAGAGACCCGCGAGCCAACGAAATGTCCGCTTCTGTCGTGGTATGGAAGGGACCGCTGAAGACCAACCAGCGGATAATCGGGGCATGGAGATTCTTTAGCAGATCTTGAATCGATTGCAGAAACGGTTCCCGATGCTCTGGAAGGAACAGTGCGACCTCAAGATGCACCCCCAAGAGATTCGCGTCTTCCACCGCGAGGATCAGGCGCGAAATACTATCATTTGAGATGGATAGATCGAAACGCAAATGCGAAAAGCCAACAGCTCGCAGGCGGGCGACCACCAGAGGCGAAAGCGACGGCGGGTTACTCGAGCATGCCACGCCGATCTTGGGAATTCTTCGGCGTTGCCCTTCTAGCTGCAAGAGACCGCTGGTGGTAGAAGGGCCACGACTTGGGGCGGTATAAGGCCGATCGATAGCGACGCTCAAGCTTATGGCTTGTGTTAATACCGTTCCCTTGGCGATTTCTACCGGATATGGTTCGATCAGCGGGGTGCAATAGGTCTTGAAGCTCGCCTCGGCCCAATTTCTTTGATCTTCGGTCTCGAAGGTTTCTCCTTGGAAGCGAAGCTCGACGCGTAGTTGCGGCGCGGCCTCGTAAAACATAGCCCTAATATCTTGGAAAACTTGGTGCGGAGCAATTCGAGTAGGAAACGATGCCGAGTACCGAGCGCCGTCGACTGTTTCGATAGTACAGGGCTTACCAACGAATTCCTTGGTGGAGTGCAAGATACAAAAACCAATACGATTTTTATGGAAAGTGCTGTTGGCCAAGCCCTCCATGAAGAAATCGAGATCTCCACTGGACTTGCCAACGATCGATCCCTGCCAAGAGAAATCAATGTCCTGCTCGGCATGGTGGCTTTTAAATACCACTCGAAAGGCATCGTGAGAGATATTTTTGGTAATCAATGTGGTCACAGATGGGATGGTCCGCCAGTCCGAGGATCGTACTGCCACATAGATGCGGTTGATGATTTCACTATCCCTTATCGTGATGTGCCGGATTTCGCCATCCAGAAACTGCATGGAAACGGGCCCCGCGTGGAGGATTACCGGTTCTGGCCAAGATACCTCTGAGCCGTACCAAATCTGGTTCTGCGAAAGATGCAACAGTTTCCCCTTCAGTACACGAATCGTTGTGGCTACGGTATCGACACCGGAAGCACGACAAATATTGAGGCGAGCAAAATGCACTTGTACATGGTCAGCTTTCGAGAACAACAACCTCATTCTTCGCGGCAGATTCGTAGGAAGCGAACACCAACCGCAAAGTCTTGAGATTATCCGCGCCGGTGGTCTCGGCATCGCCGCCGCGCAGCCCTTTAAGGATGTCTTGCTGGCACGGAACAATACTGGAGTGCACTACTTCATAGCGAGCGTCTGCCCACGCGTAGTGTGGCGGGACGTGGCGAGTCGTTTGCGTGCCCCCGGATGTGGTGACCTTCAGGACATAATCCGGGCCTATCTCAGCGGAGCCTTTTGAGCCTTCGACGAATACCAGTGTTTGAGGAAAACACTCTCGTTCGAGATGGTTACCCGCGTATGCAAGCTGAACCAGCACCGTTACGCCGGACTGCATTTGCAACACGGTAGTGGCGACATCCTCCCCGCGGATATCTTTGTGAACCCGGCGAACTCGGCAGTACACGGATTGCGCCTCTCCAAATAAGAAGCGGGCGACGTCAAAAAGATGGCTGCCGAGATCGGTCAGTATGAACTGCTCCATCAACTTGAGAGACGGCTGGTTGTCGAAGACCGGGAAACCGGAAATCATATCGAGGCGAGCGCGGAACGGATCGCCGATTACGCCGCTTTCCAGGACCTTCTTCAGTTCGCGCAACGGAGCTTGCCAACGCCAGTTCTCGTTCACAAAAAAAGGTATCGAGGCGTTTTGACAGGTGTGAACCATTTCCGCAGCGGATTGGTAATCACTAGCCATGGGTTTTTGGCAAACGACCGGAATCTTCAGCTGCGCCGCCATTCTTACCAAGGTGGGGTGAGAATCGACGCTGGTAACGACGTCAACAAAATCCAATTGTTCACGGCGAAGCATCTCCAGCGCATCACCATAAACCTTGGCGATGGTGAATTCATGCGCCAGGGAGCGGGCCTTGGAAGCTACGCGATCACAAATCGCCGCGCATTCGAGGCCTTCAATGGCGTACCAGCCAGCCAATTGATAGCGCGCCCAGAACCCGGCGCCTATTATCGCGAATCGCATCCCGGTTCCATAGCTGCTCAAAAGCAGCGACTTAAGGAAGTATTGACCCGCCTTGTGGATGACGCAAGGCGACGCAGAACTCGACGGGAAGGCCTAACGCGATGTCGTAGCTCTAAAATACAGAAGGGGTAGCGATGGATTCTATAAGGTTTTGCGGGCAGTTCTGAGAAAAGTATCAGTTCTCGCGCACGCGGCGGAGCACCTGTCAATTAACGGCTTTTTCGGAGCCGGACAAAATACGATGGCGATACTGAAGCGGCGTCATTTTGGTCAGGCGTCTAAATATCAATCCGAAATAGCTTTGGTCGCAAAATCCAACTTCCAAGCTGACTTCCGAAATAGGGATTTCTGGTTTGGCCAGCAGCTGTTGCGCCTTTTCGATGCGAAAATGATTGAGGTATGGCACGAAGGATTGTCCGGTGAGATGTTTAAATGCTCTACGAAAACGCGAGGGGCTCATTCCAATCTGATCGGCGGCGTCGTTTGGAGATATATGCTCGGAATAATTGGAATCGAGATATTCAAAGACGGGCCTGAAGCGATTCAGTTCGCGGTGCCGACGATCGGATGGAGCAAACGGTTCTTGGCTGACCGCAAAATGATTGAGAACGTGCACCAGAATCATTTTGACGTAGGTCTTAACCGCGAGACGGGCGCGGTCGGAGGTGGCGGGGAGCTCTTTTCGGATTAGGCGGATGAGGGACAACACTTCGGAGGGAATGTTGCTGGAGCGCGGCACCACGTGAGCGAACTCCGAATCCCTGGAGAAAAACGGCATCAGATACTCGGATTCATCGCTGCAGGCCTGCCGGGAACGCAACAGCTCGGGATGAAAAAACAAGGATTCGGCGGTGACTTGCGGACTAGATTCTTCGGTAACGCGATGATATTTGGGGTGCAGCATGACGAATAAATCCCCACGTTGTTCGCGAACGCAATGGTCCTGTACCTGCCAAACGAGCTCGCCAGAGTTTAAGTACACGATTTCGACGTAGTCGTGGCGGTTCATCCGAAAAGGGCGGCGGCCACTCAGATTGTGCTTGATGGCATCTATCGGGAAATGCCGTTCAAACGGCCATACATGCACTCCCTCCGCGTTTACTTGTGCGTCAGATACTAAAAATTGACAGCTCGTTGAAACTTTCTTTTTAGCATGCACAGTCGTCATGTCGCCCCGCCCGCGAAGCACCGGATTGTCAGAAAACAGCCTGCGTGATAAACCGCAAATTCATTGGAATTTAGCGGTTCTTCAAGCATTTTCAGGGTGATGCTTTTGTCAGAAGTCTGGCCGCCATTGTTACAGATTGTTAGAATCGAATAAAGCAAAATTATCAATTATTCGGTGCATTTTTATGCGGGCATGCTCTCGGAGACGTCAGGTGTGTCCGTTGCTGCGCCCGTTGATATACCGTTGCAATGCAGCGAGCCACCATTCTAGGCTTGCGCGTAGGGGGGTTCCGGCGGCAGACGCCGCGCGCGTTTATTTCTCGTTTACATTCTTATCGCCTACGTCGCCCTGCTTATGACTCCGAAAGCTCTAAAGGCCAAAGATTTGCCGGCGGACCAAATTCAGAAATGGACAGTGCTGGAGCTCCGATTTCAGAGTTCCTCAAAGCAAACTCGTCCCTTTACGGAAGTTTGGCTAGAGCTGCTTTTTCGCTCGCCATCCGGAAAAGAGCAAATGATCGACGGATTCTGGGAAGGCGGGAATTCCTGGAAAGTGCGATTTTCTCCGGACGAAGAAGGAGCGTGGCAATACAAAGTGGCGTCCTCGCCGGCGTTCGAAACAGCATGGAAAGACGCGTCAGGGACATTTCACTGCATTCCCTATAACGGAACGAATCCTCTATACACGCGAGGTGCTTTGCGGGTTTCCGCAAATCGCAGATATCTGGAGCAAGCCGACGGTACGCCATTTTTCTGGTTATCGGACACCGCATGGAATGGACCGCTGAAGGCCGACCCAAAGAGTTGGGCCGAATACTTACGGGATCGCCAGGAAAAGGGATTTACGGCAGTGCAGTTTGTAGCCACGCAGTGGCTGGCGGCAGCGAGCGACCGCACGGGAAACGTGGCCTTCTCGACGGACGGAGGTTTTTCTATTCACCCGGAATTTTTCCGGAATATGGAGGAGCGAATCGCTGAAATTAACGACCACGGCATGTTCGCGGCTGCGGTGTTGGTTTGGGACGTCAATCCCGGCATTCACTCTGCCGCATTAGATCCAGGCTCTTGCCTTTCCGACGCGGATCTCATCGCGCTGGTGAAGTACCAGATCGCGCGCTTTGGGGCCTTCCAAGTGGTGTGGATCCTGGCTGGAGATGGTGACTATCGGGCCGAAAACGCGGAGCGCTGGCGCACCGTCGGACGGCATGTGTTCGATAAAAGCCCAAAACGTCTCGTCACCCTGCATCCCGCGGGGCTACAGTGGATCCCGGCGGAAATCGCTGCGGAGCCATGGTTTGATTTTGTTAGTTATCAGAGCGGCCATGGCGATTCTGAAAATGATCTGCAATGGCTGACAAGCGGTCCCCCAAGCAGGAATTGGGAATACCCACCAGTGCATCCCACCGTTAATTTGGAGCCCAACTACGAAAGCCATTTGAGCTTCGAAGGCCGGAAACCTTTCGACGCCCACGCCGTGCGTCGCGCGGCTTACTGGAGCTTGTTGAATTCCCCTGTTGCGGGTGTGGCCTACGGCGCGCACGGAATATGGAGTTGGGAGACCGCACCGAACATCCCGATGAATCATGAAAATACCGGCATTGCGCCTGCCTGGAGCACGGCACTGCATCTGCCAGGAAGCGAAGATATGCGACATCTACGAGATTTGTTCGCAGGGCTCCACTGGTGGACGCTTCGGCCTGCGAATGCGTTGCTCTACGAACAACCGGGGGAGCGCGATCCGTCTCGGTTCGTTCTGGCTGCTCGCTCGGAGGAGGAAGGCTGGGCGCTGGTTTATCTTCCTGTCGGACAGAGCATTCGACTGCGCTACGAGGCGTTTGGCGCGACTTCGGTCGTACGCTGGTTCGATCCTCGCACGGGTGCATGGTCCGAGCGCAAAGCTCTCGAATCGTCAGGAGAAATAAGCGCCCCAGATACCAACGACTGGGTGGCCTGGATTGGCAAGGCCTCGGCTACCGCTCAACCGGAGTAAACGCTTGAAGAAATTAAACATTGCGATTGTGGGATTAGGATTTGGAAAGGAATTTATTCCCATTTATCAGCACCATCCGCATACCACGATGTACGCCATTTGCCAGCGAAACTCGATGGCCCTTGATGAGGTGGCGAAGGTATATGGTGTCGAACACCGTTACACCGATTTCTCAGCCTTGCTGGACGATCCTTCCGTAGACGCGGTCCACATCAATTCGCCCATCCACCTGCACGCCTCGCAAAGCATCGCCGCGCTCAGGGCCGGCAAGCATGTCGCCTGCACGGTACCGGCCGCGACATCCGTGGACGAGTGCCGCAGCATCGTGAAGGCGGTACAGGAATCCGGAAAGAACTACATGATGATGGAAACCGCGATCTACACGCGCGAATTTCTATTTGTTCGTGAATTGCAAACCAGCGGCAAGCTGGGACGAGTGCAATTTATGCGCGGCTGTCATCAGCAGGAAATGGCCGGATGGCCCGGTTACTGGGAGGGTCTGCCGCCAATGCATTACGCTACGCATGCCGTGAGTCCATGTCTCGCATTGGTCCAAGGCCAAGCCGAATACGTGTCTTGCTTTGGGTCCGGGACCATCGCTGAACAGCTGGTCTCTAAATATGGTTCGCCCTTCGCGGTCGAGAGCGCGCTGTTTAAAGTTCGAGGGCAAAATCTATCTTTCGAGGTTACCCGCTCGCTGTTTGAAACCGCAAGGCAATACATCGAGAGTTTCGACGTTTATGGCGATAAACAGAGTTTCGAGTGGACGCGAGTTGAGCAAGAACATCCCATCGTGCATGTGGGCGAGCGTCCGGGACGCGTCACCATTCCGGATTTTGCGCACTTGCTTCCCGATCCTATTAGACGATTCACAAGCGCCGGCGTTTACAGTACCGAGAATGCGCATCTGTCGTTCACGCAGGGAGGGGGGCATGGAGGTTCTCACCCGCATTTGGTCAACGAATTTGTCAGCAGCATTGTGCAGAATCGTCAGCCATTTCCGAATGTCTTCCAATCCACGAATTGGACTTGTGCCGGTATCTGTGCGCACGAGTCAGCCATGCGCGGGGGACAAATAGTTCCTTTGCCTGAATTTGAATGAAATGGCCACGGCGAGTTGCTTAATTCCGAGGATTCGCGCGAGTTCATGCGAACACAAATTGACCGACCGAACGATGGACAACTCCTAATCACCAGCGTGCGCACGGGTAAGACCGAGATTTTTTTGGTCAATGAGCGCTGGGGAGACCTGCGTAACCTGACCCGCACGAGCGTCGGAGAAAATCGCTATCCCATGTGGTCGCCCGACGGGTTGCAGATTGTGTTTACCTCCGATCGGCAGTCGCAAGATACCTATGACCTCTTCATCATGGATGCGAATGGCCATAATCCAAGGCGCCTGACCACGGTAGAGCAAGGTGGGACGTGTTATTACCCTTCGTGGAGTGGATCGCACATCTACTACGGCTATGCTCCGCCGGGAGGGCGGCCCGGCACCATTTGGTGGGTGTCAGTGGATGGATCAGCGACGCACTGCGTAGGACCGGGCCGCGATCCTTGGATATCACCAGACGGCCGCAACCTCGTTTATACGCAGTTCGACCAAACCGGGTACTGCCTCTATCGCATGAATTCTGAGGGCGAAGATATCGTGCAATTGACCACCCATCAAAATCCCATAGGTGCGGTGGCACCCATCTGGTCGCCGGACGGCAGCCAGATTCTTTACAGCGACGCTGTTGGAGAAAAATTAGAGATTTTTTGTTCCGGTGCAACCGGGAAGGGCCGAAGGCAGCTCACCAATCTGCGGCAATATGCCACCTCCGCAGCTTGGTCTCCCGATATGCGCAGAATCAGTTTTCGACTTACGGATTACGACTACTGGCGGCACCCCGACGCTAAAGAATACGCGTACCGGGTCAAGCAGGCCGATAAACGACCAGTGTGGGTCATGGGCGCCGATGGCAGCGACCCGAAGGTAATGGAGTCCTTGCACTACCATTGCTCCATGGATGGCAGCAGAGCTGTGTGGAAACCTGCGCCATGAAAATCGCGGCGAACGCGCTAATTTGGACGACGGAGTTTGACGAGAACAACTTCGACCTGCTTCCGCGTCTGCGCGAGCGGGGATTTGACGGTTTTGAGATTCCAGTGTTCAAGCCGGCGAAAGTCAAAGCAAGTGCGATTCGCCGCGCACTGGAGGCCAATAGTTTGGAATGTACCGTTTGCTGTATTCTTCCGCGAGGCTTGAGCCCCATTAGCGAGGAACCCGAAATTCGCAGCAAGACCCGGCAACACTTGGTGGAGTGCATTTCGGTTTGCGCCGAACTCGGAAGCACGTTAATGGGCGGCCCAATCTACGCACCGATAGGATATCTCCCTGGCAGACGGCGCACCCCAGAAGAGTGGCGATGGGCAGTCGAATGCTTCTCGGCACTGAAGGATGGCCTGGACGAATACCGAATTGACGTCGCCCTCGAACCCCTAAATCGATTTGAAACCTTCTTTCTCAACACCGCTCACGACGCTCAGTTGCTCTGCCAGGAAATCGACCACCCGCGAATCGGCGTCCTACTCGATACCTTCCATACTAACATCGAAGAAAAAGACCCAGCAAAGGCCTTCCATTCCGTCGGCAGGAACCTGAAACACGTTCACGCCTGTGAAAACGATCGGGGCATTCCCGGAACCGGTCACGTGGATTTTCGAGGTATCGTGCGAGTGCTGCATGCCATGAAGTACGCTGGCTGGATTACCATTGAAAGCTTCGGATACACCCACAAGGAATTGGCCGCAGCAGCCGCCATATGGCGCGATCTGGCGCCCACTCCCGAATCCATCGCGTTTGACGGGTTGAAATTCCTGCGGCAAGTAATAACATCTTCCTGAAATGGGGTCGCTATGCACTCATCCAACATTTCTTTGTGCCACCGGGACCGCGAAGCCTTACACCGGCGGATGGCCAGCCACCGAACGTCTCTTCCAACTCCAGCGATCACGCGTGTGCCTCTGGCATCCCCGTTGACTGCCTCGCTCACCTGTGAAAGTCCCAAGGAATCAAAAATCGCAGTTGACCGATTCAAATCCTTTATGCTAGTTAGTCCCCATCCTAACCCAATGCCTGCGCTCTCTGGCGTGTCCGAAAAACGGAACGAGCACACCTTTCGCTGGGAGGATGTTCATTCGGTCGTAGGCCCACAAATTCGCGAAGACGGGAACCACGTTTGGCCCTTCAATCCAGCTTTCCCCCTGGATGTGCGTTCGTTTGCATTTCGAAAAGCTCGAATCGCGCGATTGACCCGTCACGATTACTGCGAACTTCTCTATGTGCATTCCGGCGAGGCCCGTTACCAGATTCGGGACCGCGAGTTTATCGCCAAACGCAACGACCTGATCGTAATCAACGGGGCGGGCTACCACCGCTTGAACAAGGTCCTGCAGGGACCCTTCAAGGTGGTGGTGCTTTACTTTTTGCCAACCGTACTTCGCACCTTCGATGCCGGCGGGGAAGACATTGCATATCTGATGCCTTTTTTGCTACAGGATGAGCAGTTCCCTAACCTCATTCCAAGTAAGCCGGGCCTGCAAAAAGAAATTCTGGATCTGATCGTCAGAATTCAAGAACTTCTGCCGGCTACTGGGGAACATCCGCGCCTTGCGGCACGCACCTATCTGCAGATGATCATGGTGCACCTGATCAACCACTATAAGAACGACGTCGCCGTAAAAGAGGCTTTCGAAAAGCGCGAGAAGACCTTGCAACGGATGCGGGCTCTATTTGACTTCGTGGAGGATCATTACCAGGAACCCATCACCCTGGCGCGAGCTACCGCCGTAGTGGGTATGAGCAAGGCTCATTTCATGCGCTCCTTCAAGAAAGTCACTGGACAGTCCTTCGACACCTATCTGAATCACTTCCGCATTCACAAAGCGCAGGCGCTTCTCGCGTCCTCTGATAAGGCCATCTTCACGGTGAGCCGCGAGGTCGGTTTCTGCGATCAGAGCTACTTTGGCCTCGTTTTTCGGCGTCTGGTTCGCGTCACCCCGCGCGAGTATCGCCGACAATTCTCCTGAACCCATTTTTATTAGCTATTGCTCGGGCCCATGACCAAAGCTCCTCGAATGACTTCTCAAATGTGGCGGAAAGTGGGAGCCCTGACCCTGGGTGCCATCTCCGTCGCGGCAATCGCAAATTTTGCGAGCCAGAATTCCAAACACGGCAGGCCCCCTCTCGCGTGGTTCACGGATATCGCGGGCAACTCAGACATTCGCTATATCACCAACAATGGCCTCAGCGGCAGAAAGTACTTCCCGCAACCTATGTGCGGAGGGGTGGCGGCAATAGATTTTGACAATGATGGGCTGATGGATTTGTTTTTCACGAACGGGGCGAAATTGCCAGAATTGCAAAAGACCGAACACAGTTACCACAATTGCTTGCTTCGCAATCGTGGCGACGGCACGTTTGAAGACGTAACGGCCAAGGCCGGACTAGATGGCGAGCAGCTCGGGTATAGCTTTGGTGTTGCTGCGGGTGATTACGACAATGATGGGAACGACGACCTCTTCATTTGCAACGCTGGCAGAAACACCTTGTACCACAACAATGGCGACGGCACTTTTTCCGATGTGACCGTCGGTTCGGGACTCGAGCACAAGCCCCAGAATCTTCTAAGCGTGGCCGCCGCGTGGTTTGACTACGATAATGATGGTCTGCTGGACCTGGTGGTCTCCAACTACACACGGTGGTCTCCGGCGAGCGATAAGCGCTGCGTCTTGAGCGATCAGAAGGATTTTTATTGCAGTCCGTCGATTTACCCAAACGTCTCCGCCCGTCTGTATCACAATCTTGGCGGGGGGCATTTTCAGGATGTAACCGATAGCTCGGGGATCGGCAGCGCCCTGGGCAAAGGAATGGGAATCTCAATTGCTGACTACAACGGAGATGGGCGAATGGATATTTTCATCGCCAACGATACGGAGCGAAATCTGCTGTTTATAAATCAAGGCGATGGAACGTTCAAAGAGCAGGCTGTTTTCTTTGGCGTCGCCTACAACGATTTAGGAGCGACAGTCTCCGGCATGGGCAGCGACGCGAAGGACTATGACAACGATGGATGGGTGGACCTTGCCTACAATGACCTCGCGGGGCAGATCTTCGGGTTATTTCACAACGAGAGCGGGGCATCGTTCGAGTACGTCTCTCGACCGACGCATATCGAGGCGCTCAGTCGTTCATTCTCCGGTTGGAGTATGGGCTTTATCGATTATGACAACGACGGATGGAAGGATTTATTTTCCGCAAATGGGGATGTCGATGATATACGGCCAAATTCAAAACAGCACGACACCCTGTTTCAGAATGTAAACGGCAAATCCTTCAGGGATGCTAGCGAGGAGATGGGCCCCGATTTTAACGCTCTCGGCTATCATCGTGGCTCGGCTTTCGTGGACCTGAACAACGACGGGTTTATGGATATCGTGGTAACCGGCCTCGGCGAGAAACCACGGATTCTTCGCAATAACGCGCTCAATCAGAATCACTGGCTGCTATTCGATCTCCGCGGGCATACCAGCAATCGGGATGGCATAGGAGCCCGAATAAAAATCACTACCGCTTCCGGACGGACACTTTACAATCATGCGACCAGCAGCGTGGGGTTCATGTCTTCCAGTGATCGCCGTGTTCACTTTGGTCTCGGCAAGGAGACCCTTGTTTCCTATGTCGAGATTTTTTGGCCCAGCGGCATTTCGCAGCGCCTGCAACAGGTTAGAGCCGACCAAATTTTGAAAGTGGAGGAGCCCTCCCCACCCAAACTCTCTGCTGGGCCTAAATCACTCCCGAACGGAAAATGGTGATGATCCGGATGTGGAGGCGCTTCCCGGCTTGCGCATTCTTCTCTGCCGTCATGTTCATGCGATGTTGTACGGCACAGGGACACCAACGCGTGAACCCCGAAACACAGGCCCCCATCCGTTTCGAGAATACTCTCGCGCAATCGGGAATATTATTCCGACTAGACAACGGCGCTTCGGCGCATAAATTCCAAGTCGAAACCATGGCTGGCGGAGTGGCTATGTTCGATTACAACAACGATGGCCTGCTGGACCTGTACTTCACTAATGGTGCGAGCCTGCCGAGCATGTTGAAAACTGATCCCAAGTTTTACAATCGCCTCTACCGCAACAACGGCGACGGAACCTTCACGGACGTAACACTGTCAGCGGGGGTACAAGGCTCCTTTTATTCCATCGGAGCCGCCGCCGCAGACTATGATAACGACGGTTTTGACGATCTGTTCGTGGCGGGAGCCAATGGGTTCCAGTTGTTTCACAATAACGGAGACGGAACTTTTACGGATGTCACGGAAAAAGCGGGGTTGCGCAAAACGCACCCGCAACTGACCAAGGGGTTCGCAGCGGCTGCCGGCTGGTTTGATTACGACAATGATGGCTTTCTGGACTTGATCGTTATCAACTATCTGCAATGGGCACCGGAAAACGACGTCAGCTGTGTGGTCAAAAATATCCGAACCTATTGTTCACCGGATAGCTACGCCGGTCTGCCCAACCTACTGTTCCACAACAACGGGGATGGAACCTTCACGGACGTTTCAGAAACGTCGGGCATTATGGCGCATATCGGTAAAGGCATGAGCGTGGCCTTCGCCGACTATGACGGCGACGGCTTCACAGACGTGTTTATTTCCAACGACACTTTCCGTAATTTCCTGTTTAGGAATAACGGAAATGGAACCTTTACGGAGGTGGGCGTCCTCGGTGGCGTTGCCTACAACGAGGACGGCAAGAGCATTGCAGGAATGGGAGTGGACTTCCGCGACGTCGACAACGACGGCAAACCCGATATATTTGAGACCGCTATGTATGGCGACGCCTTCCCGCTGTACCGCAACCTCGGGAACGGAACCTTCGAGGACATAGATATTAATTCGCACCTGAAACCACTCACCGCGCGGCTCACCGGGTGGGGCACAGGAATCTGCGATTTCGACAACGACGGTTGGAAAGACGTATTTACTTCTAATGCGGCAATTCTTGACAACCAGGAAGCGATAAACGACATGCCTTACCGTTTGCCAAACGCTTTATTTCACAATAATCATGACGGAACGTTTTCCGACGCTGGCCCGCAAGCTGGGAAAGACTTTACCGTGCCCGAGGCACACCGGGGGGCGGCCTTCGGAGATCTAAATAACGACGGGCGCATCGATATCGTTACGACCAGCATCAACGGCGCGCCGGAGATACTCCTTAACCGCACCAGCAATACGAACCACTGGATAACGTTGAGTTTGGTGGGCACGAAAAGCAATCGCGACGGTCTTGGAGCCTTGGTTACCATCACAGCGGGAAGTCTCGTGCAATACAACCAGGCTACCACCAGTGTCGGTTACGCATCGTCCAGCGATAAGCGAGTGCACTTCGGAATCGGGTCGAACCAAACAATTGATTCTATCGAAATCCGGTGGCCCAGCGGCATCCGCCAGAGGTTGGCCCACGTTCTCCCAGATCGGATTTTAAGTGTGGTGGAGCCCGCCAAGTAAAAAGGGGGATTATCGAACCCCTCACGCTTTGGCACTACCAGGGACTGGCCGGATATATTTTAATCCAATGGGAACGTAGCCGTGGTCGGACTTTCGTTCCGTCTACATCCAACTCAATTATTTTAGACTCCAAAATAGGCATGTGGCAGTCGATGCAATTGCTCTGGATCTGCTTCCCCGCCCTGGTGTGCGCGGCGGTAGGTTTAACCTCGTGGCAGGCCAAGCAGTGCTGCGACATCCTTGCAAGATCCATTTCCGGACGATGGACGTCGTGGCAGGTGGTGCAACGCAGGGTGGCGGACATTTTGAAACAGCGGCTCTTCCTCATAAGCAGTGACTGTCTCCCATGCACATCGCTGTCGGAAGGTGATTCCGATTCACCTAAATCGAGCGATTCGCTGAGAACCTCTCCGGGTACGTAACTAAACGCCGGACGTAGCTCCACCCCTGCACCGGCGTGACAAAATGCACATAAATCATCCTGCCGCGCTGCTGGAAGTTTCGCGGGATTCACAATCCCGATCGCGGCGCCGTGCAACGCTGCAACACCGCCGGATTCTGCATGAACTCGGCCCGGGCCATGGCAAACCTCGCACGAGATTCCGAGCACCACATCTTGACTCTTGTACATATTTAGCTCCAGCCCGGGATAAACGGATTGAAAGTAGCTGGCGTGGCACTCCAGGCAACGCGGGAGTATCGGCCTATCGAAGATCGCCGCACGATTTGTATAACCAGGACTGACAATCCACTGGCGTACTTGCGCGGAATAGGCCACCGGCAATTCAAATAATTCCTCTTCCCGCCAGTACAGATAGTTCTGTCCCCGCACACCAGAACCAATGACCAGGTCGAACGGCTCTGTTCTGCTGTACGGCGACCCCGATGGATTCACTCGCACAGGATGGGCCGAGCCTTCGTTGGCGAAGGAAGTTTTGCTTTCCGATCCCCAACTGGCTGTCTGGTAGAACTTCCCGTCTCGCGCGTTCATCGCAAACCGCACGTTCAATTTTCGTGACCATAATCCGTTCGAACCGTCGCGGAAATCGCCGAGAATGGCATTCCCATCGGCGACGCGCGACGTTTGATGATGGGAAGTTTGAGCGTAACTGTCGGCTATCTCACGGTGGCATTGCGCGCAAATAGCGTCGCCGACGAACGCTGCGCGCGGGAGGAAGGTACTTTGGTTAGCGATCGTCGGTTTTGAACTACGGGATTCGCTTGGCGCTTCTGGCTTGCTTTGGGCACGAACCTCTGACCGTTCGACTAACACGGCGAGCACGGCAAGCATTAGCAAACTTGCTGCACAAAATCTTCGAATCCCATGCGCCGGGGGATCCCGCATAACTTTGCTTTCGTCGATCAAATCCGCGCACCCACAACTATGGCCCTAAGTTGGCGTAAACGCCGGGAAAACCGGAAAGGTTCGGCCGACCGCACTTATTTCTCGGCGCCAAATTCCAGCTCGTTAGCCCAATGTGTCTGCCAGTCATCATGGAAGGTAATGGAATTTACCTTGGAAACACTGCGACCGGCGGCCAGCTCGTGCTCCGGGCCTCTGTTATCGTTCACTCGGCAAGAGAATTTAATGGTCTCCCCCGCTTGTATCTTTCGGTACACTTCGGGCATTTCGTTCCAAGGGATAGACGCCTCGACAATCCGAGTGTTGCCTTCTCGCCTGATGACCAATTGACCGCCGGCCACCGGGCCACCATCCTTCGGGGATCTGGGCTGTCGTGGAAAAAAATGCTTCCGCGGAATCCCGGGCGCCGCTAACCGCCAGATTTCTGTTCCACCGCCGTATTCTTCCGCCACTGGATTCAGCGCAAATTCGTAATCGGTATCCCAGTAGGTCATAAAACGGTCCATCACACCAGGAGGGTGGGCCATCCAAGGCTTTGCATCCAGTGCGTTAAATGCAAGTTGGACATTATCGTGCTCTCCGCTCCCCGATGGGATATCAAAATTCTTCCGGTACGAGTAATGGCGCACCGCCGCGGGCCAGCGCAAGGCCGCTTGTTCCTTATCGACAACTTGCTCTGGATAGAAATACGAATCATCGTCCCGCGTGGCGAAGCGCACCATGCCCGGATCGGCCGTCGAGTCAGCAATCTTGGCGGCAAAATAGAAATTGCTTTCGTCGTAGGCCACGTAAATCGTGGACAGCCCGTTGGGCACCGTCTGATCAAAATTCTTAAAAGGCAGCCACGCCTGTTCGGTAATGTTTTTACCCACATCCGCACCAGGCACGAGGTTGGGTAGGACCCCGTCCCAATCACGCAGATCGCCGTCAACGTGAATGCTTTTGCGACTGAGAAAATTTACCCGTAAATCCTCCTCGATACTGGCCCGCTCTCCGCTACCCGCGTCAAAAGTCGCGGTAACCGGATAAATGTTACTGTCCGCGCCCGCTCCGGCGACAACGGGGAAAGTAACGTCTCGTGCTTCGCCGGGGAGAAGAGTAAGGGTTTGCCTTTCGGGGAAAAACTCTAAACCTGGTATTTCCACTCTTACATCACCCGCAATCGGACGGTTCATCACGTTCGTGATTTTTAGGCGTAGCACCGGTTTGCTGCCTATTGGAGCGGTGAAATCGTGGGCCACTAATTCCACGGGCGCATATCCGCGAATCTCTGCTTCCCGCACCCCCCGCACCAAGTGCGCAAAGGATCCGGCGCTACCGTCGGTGCGTAGAAAGTAGCCCAGTCCGTTAAGCGGGACACGGATCTTGCCCTTGTCACTTGCCACCGGATTGCCGTAAAAATCGTAAAGCCGTATGTGTCCCGCATCGTCGCCAAGTGTCAGCGAGGCGTCGTCCGCGAGGCTCACGGAGCGAAACAGCGTGCGCTCTGGCTCGTAAATCTTGCGGAGATCGCCAACGATCACCAGGGTTCCGTCGTCAGTGCCAGGGTTGCCGGTTTGCGTGTCCGGCAGACCCGCAAAGACGAATACCCATGGTAGGCCGTTTTCGAATAGCAGTTTATCGAACGCCCGCTGCCCAATGAACTTTTGGCTGGCCGCCACGGCCGCGGATGGCGACCACGCTTGCACTACTGGGAAGACTTCTCCCCCCTGTCTTATGTTCCGGCTTTCGTAAACATTACCTTCGTAAATCCCGGCAGTTCGTCCCTGGCCTTGGGCACGCATGGACGCGATCACGCCGGCGACCCGATCCTCCGAATTCGCGATCCAGCTTTCCGTGTCCCAAACTCGAACGGGCCCATAGGGGCTGCGGCGATTCATCCACTCGGGAACCAACGACGGATCGGCAGCCAACCCTTGGTAGTGAATGCTGATAAAGTCCAACCATTTCAAAAAATAGTCTGAGCCGTCCGCGAAAAGTTTGTCGCGGGCGTTGGAAGA